>NZ_JAFCXE010000008.1:0-261996 GCF_049897905.1 Pararhizobium sp. PWRC1-1
TCGACTTGCATGTGTTAAGCCTGCCGCCAGCGTTCGTTCTGAGCCAGGATCAAACTCTCAAGTTGAAAATCTAGTCTGGCTTTAATGGTCACGTCTGAATCGACGAGAACTTCACATATCCTCACTCAAACAATCCGTCGCCATCCGGCGCCGAACTGCCCACACCACTAAAGATGCTAAAGCAAGAACGATGTAACTTCTCATAGAAACGTGACCGCCATTGTCGACTTAAAACCGGAACTTAATCCAGTTGCGAACATCCGCCGCCCACGTTTCTCTTTCTCTCTATTCAATTGTCAAAAAACAGACGGTCAAACCGTCGAAAACCTTACCCCGAGAGCCACCAGCGTTCCCGCCTGAAACCCACAATCCGCACTAAACTTTCGTAAGAAACTTCAGAGCGAGTTCGTCGGTCGCCAGCAGCGCCGCCGCCCTCGTTGGTGAGCGGTTTATAGGCGACACACCCGAAACAAGTCAACACGACAATTTCAAAAAAATGAAGTTTCTGATAAGTAACTGAATTTGCTAGTGTATTTCAATACAGGGCCAAAACAGACGCGAATCCGGGTCACAATCATCGAAATCGGCCGCCCAAATCTTTCCCAATTGGTCAAAATTGGGAAGGAGCCGTTTGGGCGCAATTCAACGGTTATGCGCCTGCCGACACAACATCAAAACATCCTGTCCTTTGGTGCCCTTAAAAACTCCTGCTAAGGTCCATCGACTTTTATCATGGGAGAGACAGATGCTGGTCCTGAATGAAGCCGAAACGCGCGCCGCCCTACCCTGGGCCGATCTGATCGCGGCGCTCAGAACAATGTTTCGCGACGGTTGCGAGATGCCGGTGCGCCATCATCATGACGTGGCGGTTCCGGGAGAAGATGCCGCGACCCTACTTCTGATGCCGGCTTGGCAGCCGGGCAGCTATATTGGCGTCAAGATGGTGTCGGTGTTTCCGGGCAATAGCGGCCGGAACCTGCCAGCGATCCATGGTAGCTATCTGCTCTCTTCCGGCAAGACCGGCCAGCTTCTGGCCATTATCGACGGCGCGGAACTTACCGCGCGCCGCACCGCCGCCGCATCAGCGCTGGCGGCAGACTATCTCGCGGCCAAGGATGCGCGCCAGATGCTGATGGTCGGCGCCGGACGGCTGTCGCAGAACCTGATCGAGGCACATGCTTCGGTGCGGCCGATCTCCGAGGTGACGATCTGGGCGCGCGATGCCCGTAAAGCCGAGGCGACCGCAGCGCAGCTTGATCTTCCCGGAATCGCCGTCTCCGTTGCCACCGATATAGAAGAAGCTGCCCGTCAGGCCGATATCATTTCCTGTGCGACCCTCTCATCCGAGCCACTGATCCGCGGCGACTGGCTGAAGGATGGGGCGCATCTCGACCTGGTCGGCGCCTTCAAGCCGAGCATGCGCGAGAGCGATGACCGGGCCGTCGAGCGCGCCACGCTGTTTGTCGATACGCGCGATGGGGCGCTCACCGAAGGCGGTGATCTGGTTCAGCCATTGCGGGCCGGCATCATTGCCGCCGGTTCGGTGCGGGCGGATCTGTCTGAACTGACCGGCGGGCGGCATGCGGGCAGGACAGACCCGAGCGAAATCACCCTGTTCAAATCCGTCGGTGCAGCGCTTGAGGATCTGGCAGGCGCCGTTCTTGCCTTTGAACAGTCGCGGCGCGGCTGATCGCCGTCACCGGATCGTGATGGCGGTTGACCCCGGTCGGCGTTGACGGACCGCGGCCTTGGCTTAGGTTGGGGCCGCGAATTGCGATGCAAGCTTGTGGGGAAGCATGATCAGATCGACACGGCGGATGTTTATACGGATGGCGCTTTTGGCTCCGCTGGCGCTGGCTTCTATCGGACCGGCCATGGCAACCGATGCGGCCAACTGGGACCATGTACTGGCCGAGGCACACGGCGAAACCGTGTATTTCAATGCCTGGGGCGGCTCGGCCAATATCAACGCTTATATTCAATGGGCCGGCGACGCCGTGAAGGCGCGCTACGGCATCACGGTCGTGCAGGTCAAACTGGACGACACTGCAAAGGCTGTCACATCCGTGCTTGCCGAAAAGACGGCCGGGCGCAACCAGCATGGGTCCGTCGATCTCATCTGGATCAATGGCGAGAATTTTGCCGCGATGAAGCGCCAGGGCCTGCTGTTTTCGCCGGGCTGGGCAACGAAGCTGCCAAACTGGGGTCTGGTCGACATCGAGAATCAGCCGACGACGACAACGGATTTCACTATTCCGACCGAAGGACTGGAAAGTCCCTGGGGGGCGGCCAAGCTGGTGTTCTTCTATGATGAGGCCCGCACGCCACGCAAAGACCTGCCGGATTCGGCCAAGGATTTGTTGTCCTTTGCAAAAGCTCATCCCGGCCGGTTCTCCTATCCGCAACCGCCGGATTTCATCGGCTCGTCTTTTCTCAAACAGGTACTGAGCGAACTGATCGCCGACAAGGCGAAGCTGCAGAAGCCGGTCGATGATGCGACGTTCCATGCGGATGTGGCGCCGCTGTTTGCCTATCTCGATCAGTTGCATCCGCTGCTGTGGCGCAAGGGCAAGGCTTTCCCAAAAAACTATCCCGACATGAAGCAGAAGCTGGCCGATGGCGAACTCGACATCATCTTCGCGTTCAATCCGGCTGAAGCTTCGGCGGGTATCGCTGCCGGTGAACTGCCCGGCAGCGTCCGCTCCTTCGTGTTTTCGAAGGGAACGCTCGGCAACACCCATTTTGTCGGCATTCCCTATAATGCCAATGCCAAGGCGGGCGCCCTGGTACTGGCCAACTTCCTGCTGTCGCCGCAAGCACAGGTGCGAAAGGAGGATCCGAAGATCTGGGGCGATCCGACGGTGCTGGCACTCAGCAAGCTGCAAGAGTCCGACAGGGCCGCGTTCGCAGCGCTTGATCTCGGCATCGCGACATTGCCGCCGGACAAGCTGGGACCAGCACTGGCCGAGCCGCATCCCAACTGGATGACGCGCATCGAGGCGGAATGGATCAAGCGTTATGGGGCGGCAAACTGAAGGAAACCACATCCGGCCGCAGACCAGCGGTAAAACCGTGAGCCGCCGATTCAGCGTATCGGGTGTCGTGATGGCGATGATCGGCCTGCCGATCCTGGCCGGGCTTGCAGGCACGGTCGGGCCGGCCCTTGGCCTGTTGCCCGCACTCGGCGGTGACCATCTGACCCTTGAGCATTTTGCAGAGCTCGCGGCCCAGCCTCACCTGTTGCGCTCGTCGCTGATCAGTTTTGCGGCGGCGCTCGTGACCACCGGCATATCGCTCACCATCGTCATGCTGTTTATCGCCGGTTATGCGGGAACACGGATGTTTTCGCGCATCCAGCACCTGATATCGCCCCTGCTCGCCGTTCCGCATGCTGCGGCAGCCTTTGGCCTGGCCTTCCTTGTTGCCCCGTCCGGATTGGCGATGCGTCTCGTTTCGCCCGGTCTCACCGGCTATGGCAGCCCACCCGACTGGCTGGTGCCGCAGGACCCGCTGGGCTTGACGATGATGGCCGGTCTTATCGTCAAGGAAATGCCATTCCTGTTTCTGGTGATGCTGGCGGCGCTGCCGCAGGTGCCGCTCGTCCAGGCGCGGCAGCTATCGGCCAGTCTTGGCTATGGCCGCATCCGGGGGTTCCTGATCAGCGTCTGGCCGTTGATCTACCGGCAGATCCGGCTGCCGGTGTTTGCAGTTTTGGCCTATGCCAGCTCGGTCGTCGATGTAGCAATGATCCTCGGTCCGGCGCTGCCGGCGCCGCTTGCGGTGCGTATTGCCGAATGGATGGCCGATAGTGATCTGCAGATGCGATTCCTGGCGTCGGCCGGCGCGCTGCTGCAGCTCGGGCTCACTATCGCGGCGATGGTGACATGGCTGGCCCTGGAGCAGATCGGATCTGTTCTGCTGCGACGGATGTCTGGATCCGGTGTTCGTAGGGCTGATGACCGGTTGCTGCGCAGGTCGGCCTGCGCAGCCATGGCCCTAGCGGCGGCACTCGTCTTTCTCGGCCTTTTTGTGCTCTTCTTATGGTCGATTGCCGGTCTCTGGCCGTTTCCATCTCTGCTGCCGGATAGTGTTACGCTTCAGCCCTGGATGCGCGCCTTGCCGCAGGCTGGAGATGCGATTGCCACGACGATCTCGCTTGCCAGCAGTTCTGCGGCCATCGCGCTCTTGTTTTCTATCGGACTGCTGTGGCAGGGCGGCGTTCGCGACAGCCGCGCCTTTAGCAGTGTACTCTACCTGCCGTTGATCGTGCCGCAGCTCTGCTTCGTCTTCGGTCTGCAGATCCTCAGCGTGGCGCTTGGTTTTAACGCGTCCTTCGCGTTGCTATTGTTCGTGCATCTGATTTTCGTGCTGCCCTATGTCACTCTGTCCCTGTCGCAACCCTGGCAGTCGCTCGACCGGCGCTACGAAACGCTGGCGGCGGGGCTCGGCAAATCGCCGTTGCAGATCCTGCTGCACGTTCGCTTGCCGCTGTTGACGCGGGCCTGCCTCACTGCCTTTGCCGTCGGTTTTGCGGTTTCCGCCGGGCTCTATCTACCGACACTTTTGATCGGCGCCGGGCGGATTGTCACTATCACCACCGAGGCCGTGGCCCTGTCGTCCGGTGGCGACCGGCGGGCCATCGGCGTCTATGCGCTTCTGCAGACGCTGGTTCCGTTCGGCGGATTTCTGATTGCATCGCTGGTGCCGCACTTGCTATTCCGCGACCGGCGCGCGATGAGGATTTGAATGAAACCCGACACGACAGACGGCCTGCATCTGGAGGCGATTTCCATCGCCCTTAACGGCCCAGTGCTGCTGTCTCTGTCAGTGCACGTCCGGCCGGGAGAAATCCTGACGGTCATGGGACCATCCGGCTCCGGAAAATCGGCGCTGCTTGCTTATCTCGGCGGTTTTCTCGACCCGGCCTTTGCGGCCAGCGGCCGTATCCTGATCGAGGGCGACGACCTGACCGGCGTTGCGGCGGAAAAACGCCGGTGCGGCATGCTGTTTCAGGATCCGCTGCTGTTTCCGCATCTCTCGGTCGGCGGTAATCTTCTGTTCGGATTGACGCCTTCAATCGCAAAACGCGACCAGCGGCGGCGCATGGTGGAGCAGGCACTTGTGGATGTCGAACTGGAAGGGTTTTTCGATCGGGATCCCGCCACGCTATCGGGTGGGCAGAAAGCCCGGGTGGCGCTGCAGCGTGTGATGCTGTCGGCGCCGCGCTTGCTGTTGCTCGACGAACCGTTCTCCAAACTCGATAGCGACTTGCGGCAGCAGACCCGCATCCTAATTTTCTCACGGGCGAAAGCCGCTGGCCTGCCGGTCGTTCTGGTCACCCATGATCAGGCGGATGCGCAAGCCGCTGGCGGGCCTGTCGTTGTGATCGGCGAGGATACCGGCCGATGAGCGCTATGGACACCCTTCCCGATCTGCCCGTGAAGGCCATTCTACCGGTACTCGGCGAAGCATTGGCGCAGGCTCCGGCGGTCGTGCTTTCGGCGCCGCCTGGCGCCGGCAAGACGACGCTTGTGCCGCTGTTTCTGTTGGACCAGCCCTGGCGCGGCGATGGCCGGATCATCCTGCTTGAGCCGCGCCGGCTGGCGGCCCGCGCGGCTGCCGGGCGCATGGCAAGCCTGCTTGGCGAAAGCGTTGGCGATACGGTGGGCTACCGCATGCGGCTCGACAGCCGGATTTCGGCGAGGACCCGCATCGAGGTGGTGACCGAGGGCGTGTTTGCCCGGATGCTGCTCGATGATCCGGAATTGCCGGGTATTGCGGCGGTGCTTTTCGACGAATTTCACGAGCGGTCGCTGGATGCGGATTTCGGATTGGCGCTGGCGCTCGATGTGCAGCAGGCGCTGCGCGATGACCTGAAGCTGATCGTCATGTCGGCGACACTGGATGTCGAGCGGGTGGCGGAGCTTTTGGGCGGTGCGCCTGTGATCGAAAGCCAGGGGCGCAGTTTCCAGGTGGACGTGCGCTATCGTGAACGGGCATCGACGGAACGCGTGGAAGATGCCGTGACGCGGGCCATCGTCGAAGCGCATCGTGAGGAAACCGGCTCGATCCTCGCCTTCCTGCCGGGACAGGCGGAAATCACCCGAACAGTGGAACGGTTGTCCGGCCGGTTCGGTGCGGAAACAATCATCACGCCGCTGTTTGGCAATCTCAGCCAGAAGGAACAGGATGCGGCGATCCGCCCTGCTGCTGCAGGAACACGCAAGATCGTGCTGGCCACGTCGATTGCCGAAACCTCGATCACCATCGACGGTGTGCGCATCATCATCGATAGCGGGCTACAACGGCTTCCCGCTTTCGAGGCATCGACCGGCATCACCCGCTTGGAAACCGTGCGCGTCTCGCGTGCCTCCGCCGATCAGCGGGCGGGCCGTGCCGGGCGCACGGAACCGGGCATTGCCATCCGTCTCTGGCATCAGGGGCAAACGGCAGCGCTGCCCGCGTTTACGCCGCCGCAGATTCTCTCGAGCGATCTGTCAGGCCTCGTGCTGGATCTCGCCCATTGGGGCGTCACGGACCCAGCCGGCCTTGCCTTTCTCGATCCGCCGCCGGTGACGACATGGCAGGAGGCGAAGGCTCTGCTTGTTCAGCTCGGCGCGCTCGATACCAACGGCACATTGACGGCGCGCGGAAAGCAGATCCGGCAGCTGGCACTGCCGCCGCGCCTTGCCGCCATGGCTGTTTCGGCAGCGGGAGACGGCCAGGCCACTGAAGCATGTCTTCTGGCTGTGGTTCTGACCGAGCAGGGGCTGGGCGGAAGCAGCATCGATCTGGAAGACCGGCTGCGTCGCTTCAAGTCCGAGCGCGGCGACCGCGCCGATGCCTCGCGGGGGCTGGCCCGGCGGATGGCCAAGGGCTTGAGTGCGGCCAGGGATTCCAGCGATCCGGTTCAGCCCGGTATTCTCTTAATGCGGGCCTTTCCTGACCGGATCGCGTTGCAACGCGGCGGACGCGGACGGTTTGTCATGGCCAATGGCCGTGGGGCCGAACTGCCCGAAACCGAGCGGCTGGCGGGCGCCTCGATGCTGGTCATTGCCGACCTGACCGGCCGTGCCGGCGGGCAGCGTATTCTGGCCGCTGCGGAAATCTCACGTGCCGATGTCGAAGCGCACATGCCGCATGCGATCGTCCAGGAGGACCAGACCTTCTTCGACAAGCCAAGCCGGCAGGTCCGCGCACGACGGGTGACGCGGCTTGGCGCGATTATTTTCGATGAGACGCCGCTCGGCAAACCCAAGGGCGAACCGGCAGCGCGGGCGCTGGCCGATGGCGTTCGCCAGCTTGGGCTTGCGGTCCTGCCATTCTCGAGGGAAGCGGCGCAATTGCGCGACCGCGTCGGCTTTCTCTACCGCACGCTGGGTGAACCCTGGCCCGACATGTCGGATGACAGCCTGCTATCGCGGCTGGACGAATGGTTCGTGCCTTTCCAGCGCGATACGCGCGGCATCGATGATATCAATGCGGGCAGCCTCTGGGAGGGGCTGCAATCGCTGGTGCCGCACGAGGTCGCCCGTGATCTTGCCCGGCTGGCGCCCACCCATTTCGAAGCGCCGACCGGGCAGCGCCACCCGATCCGCTACGACGGCGACGAGCCGGTACTGTCGATCCGTGTTCAGGAACTCTTCGGGCTGAAGACACATCCGTCGATCGGCGGCGGGCGACTGCCGCTGCTTCTGGAACTGATCTCGCCGGGCCACAAACCGATGCAGACGACGCGCGACCTGCCCGGTTTCTGGGCCGGGTCCTGGAAGGACGTTCGCGCCGATATGCGTGGACGTTACCCGAAACACCCCTGGCCGGAAGATCCGGCCAATGCGCCGCCGACGACACGGGCAAAACCGCGTGGTACATGAGGCTTCAATGGTATTGACGACAGGAAACCGGATGATCGCGGCCGCACTCGACGGGGAAGAAGCCACCACAAGCCGGGTTCTGCGCCTGCAGACGATTGTCCGGCTGCGCTGGCTGGCCGTTGGCGGGCAATCGATCGCGGTGATGATCACCGCCTTCTGGCTACAGTTTCCGCTGCCGCTGATTGCCTGCTGCTCGTTGATTGCCCTGCTTGCGTGGGTGAACGCCTATCTAACCATTCGCTACCCGCCGACACACCGGCTGCAGCCGCCGGCCGCCTTTACCCTGCTCGGCATCGATCTTGCCCAGCTGACGGCACTTTTGTTCATCACCGGCGGCCTTGCCAATCCTTTTGCGCCGCTTGTCTGCGTTCCCGTCATCATCTCGTCCGCCTCGCAGCCGAAGTGGCACAGCATCGCGCTGGCAATCCTTGCCATTCTCGGCATTACAGCGCTTGCCTTCTCGCCCTTCCCCCTGCCCTGGTACCCCGGCGTGGTGCTGCTGATGCCAACGGTACTAACGGTTGGTATCTGGTTCGCCATCGTTGCCACCACGGCGTTCGCGGCCTTCTACACCTACCGCGTCTCGCTGGAGGCGAGTGAGCTGTCCGAGGCACTGACGGCGACGGAACTGGTTCTGCAGCGGGAGAAGCACCTTTCGCAACTCGACGGCCTTGCCGCCGCCGCCGCCCACGAACTCGGCACACCCCTCGCAACCATCAGCGTCGTTGCCAAGGAGATGGAACGTGAACTGGGCAACGATCCGCGTTTCGGCGAGGACGTTCACCTGTTGCGCAGCCAGAGTGAACGCTGCCGGGATATCCTGCGGCGCCTGACGACGCTGTCTTCGGAAAACGAAGACCATATGCGGCATCTGCCCCTGTCGTCGCTGGTTGAGGAGGTCATGGCGCCGCATCGCGAGTTCGGCATCCAGATCAACCTGATCGAGCGTGGTGACCGCGCCAAGGAGCCGGTCGGCAACCGCAATGCCGGCATTCTCTACGGGCTCGGCAATCTGCTGGAGAACGCGGTAGACTATGCCAAGAAGGAAGTGACGGTCACCGTCACCCATACGCCGGCGATCGTTTCGGTTGTCATCGAGGACGATGGCGACGGCTATGCGCCGGATATCCTCAGCCGGATCGGCGAGCCCTATGTCACCAAGCGGCAGAAAGACGACAGCGCTGGCGGCCTGGGTCTCGGATTGTTTATCGCCAAGACGCTGCTGGAGCGCTCGGGCGCCAAGCTGGCCTTTGAAAACGGTGGTCCGGAAAAGCCCGGCGCCCGCATCAGCGTCGAATGGCCGCGCATCCTGATGGACACGAAACTGTCAAAATGACTTTACGGCATTCGGTAGCGGGAATATGCGAACTTACATAGAGTGCAGGAACGAGAGACTGCACCGAGGATTGCGACATGACGGAAAACACCACCGAAGCGGCCAGCGCTGCACCCAGTGATGCTTCGCTGATCGGCACTGATACGTCCCTTTTGATCGTCGATGACGACGCGCCGTTCCTGCGCCGCCTTGCCCGCGCCATGGAAACCCGCGGCTTTGCCGTCGATATCGCCGAATCGGTTGCCGAGGGCATTGCCAAGGCCAAGACCCGCCCGCCGAAATACGCGGTCGTTGACCTGCGGCTTGGCGACGGCAGCGGTCTCGATGTCATCGAAGCAATCCGCACGCGGCGTGACGACACGCGCATCATCATGCTGACCGGCTATGGCAATATCGCCACCGCCGTCAACGCGGTGAAGCTCGGCGCAGTGGATTATCTCGCCAAGCCCGCCGACGCCGATGACATTTTCTCAGCGCTGGTGCAAAGGGCCGGCGAACGCGCCGAACCGCCGGAAAATCCGATGTCGGCCGACCGGGTTCGCTGGGAACATATCCAGCGCGTCTACGAAATGTGCGAGCGCAACGTCTCCGAGACCGCCCGGCGGCTCAACATGCATCGCCGCACGCTGCAGCGCATCCTGGCCAAGCGCGCGCCGAAGTAACGGCGCGTCAGCTTTCACCGTCCAGCGAGCCTGAAACGATGTCGCGCAAATTCGGGCTGGTATCGCCTGCCCTGTCCGCTGACCATTCGGCCAGCATCAGCCGCTGCGCCGCGACACGGGCAAAATTCAGAGTGACGGATTTGCGCGTCGGCGCCGGGAGCCTATGTTCCGGCGCATCGCGGATCATCTCGGCGTCGTAACCATCCGACAGCAGCAGCCCGCATTCCTCTGGAAAAATATCCAGCGGCACGCCGCGATGGGTGGCGAAATAGAGCCGGTCGGAATGCATCCGGTAGTCCGGCCATTTCCGGTCCACCTTGAAATCCTCGATCGACGTCTTGATCTCGACGATCCAGATCTCGCCTTTCGGCGAAATGGAGATCAAGTCGGCACGCCTGCCGCTGGCAAGCGTCAGTTCCGGCAGTACGGCATGGCGCAATTCATGCAGGTAACGCTGCACGCCGCGGCGAACCATCAGCGCACGTTGCGACTGTCGCCCGTCGATCAAAGGACTATCGTTGTGGATAGAGAGAATCGCCATGCTTTAAACTCTGGCACAAGGCCGCTTTTGTTGCAAAAAAACACTCCGTGGAGTTTTTGAATCATCCAGCAGGAATGCTGCACCGCATTCACTTGCAATCATGGTGCCGATCGAAAATAAACCATAATCGCTGATGGTCGAATCAGCCCAGATATTCTTAACTTCATTACAAGAGACACCTCATGCGCTTCCGCAATGCAGTTCTGCTGTGCAGCCTCGCGGCTACACTCGCCTTGGCCAGTTGCTCCACGGCGCCGATCTCTCCCATCGGCGAAAAAGTAGCGACAAATCAGATCTTTTCCGATGGATACGGCCCGGTCGAGGATCACGGCTACGCCCTGCCGGCGATCCCGATCAACAAGGTCAATGAGCGTTTTCACCGCCAGATCGTCGAATATGTCACGGATGAAAAGCCAGGCACGATCGTCGTCAACACGCCAAACCGTTTCCTCTATTTCGTGCTGCCTGGTGGCAAGGCTGTTCGCTACGGCATCGGCGTCGGCAAGGCCGGCTTTGCATGGGAAGGCCGCGCCTACGTCGCCTGGAAGCAGGAATGGCCGACATGGCACCCGCCGAAGGAAATGGCCGTGCGCAAGCCGGACGTTGCCCAGTATGTCGAGAACGGCATGGGGCCTGGCCTGCGCAACCCGCTCGGCGCCCGCGCCATGTACCTGTTCAACGATGAAGGCAAGGACACGCTGTTCCGCATCCACGGTTCGCCGGAATGGGCTTCGATCGGCACCGCCGCTTCGTCCGGCTGCATCCGCATGATCAACCAGGACATCATCGACCTCTATGCCCGCGTCCGTCCGGGCAAGAACACCCACGTCATCGTCCAGCAGTAACTGCTGCTTCGACCGAGTGTCAGATGTTTCAGATCCCCGGCTTGTCCGGGGATTTTTGACTCCTCGACATGCCGAGATGACACGGGTCCGCCTTCGCACGGCGAAATCGCCTGCGGTTTTCAAAGAGCATGGAGAGCGCACGCGGATGCGGAACCTCTCAAAAAAATTTCAACATGGCACCGCGTCCGCGTGGCCTTTGGCTTGTCTCGGGGCTTCCGGCCCCTACGAATGATTACCCCGTCTCGCTGCATCCCGGCCTTTGCGCCAGAACTTGCATGGCTCAACCAAACCGCAGCCTGGAAGCCGCGGGGGAGACGTTTTCAAAGCGGTTTCCCGCCTGGGCACCATCCCCCGCCATCACGACCGCACGTTACGGCCGCGACGACGGGCACCAGCCTCCCCCTGTCCACGACCGTCTCGCGCAACACTCCGGTGGCGGAGGCTTGAGCAGTATGCCCTGTCTTTTGGGGGCGGGGAAAAACGGGGATGATTTTTTTTTGAAACGATGCCCTGTGGCTGGTGGCGGCGAAGGTATGCGCGGGGATAGCGATCATCCGGGACGGTTGCGTCCGCACCCTCTTCTCCCCCACGGGGAGAAGGTGGCCCGAAGGGCCGGATGAGGGGGCAACAAGCTGTGAATGTGCCGAACCGCCCCCTCATCGCCTCACTGCGTTCGGCACTTCTCCCCGCTGGGGAGAAGTGGGAGTGCGCTGCAAGCAATTGATAATTATAGGAAAATTTTCTCCTCGTGGGCACGCCGAATGTGGAGACAGGAAATCCTGAAGCTCCACGTCAACCCATCAAACAGACACAGCCTCGCTTGCCTTCAGCTCCAGACGGCGGCGATGCAGGACGGGTTCGGTGTACCCGTTTGGCTGTTCGCGGCCCTTGAGCACCAGTTCGAGTGCTGCCTGGAACGCGATGGAGCCGTCGAAATTGCCGGCCATCGGCGTGTAGGCCGCATCCCCGGCATTCTGGCCATCGACGACAGCGGCCATGCGCTGCATCGTCTCGACGATCTGCGCCTCGGTAACGACGCCATGATGCAGCCAGTTGGCCATGTGCTGGGCGGAGATGCGCAGTGTGGCGCGGTCTTCCATCAGGCCGATATTGTTGATGTCCGGCACCTTCGAGCAGCCGACACCCTGGTCGATCCAGCGGACGACATAACCGAGAATGCCTTGCGCGTTGTTGTCCAGCTCGCGCTGAATTTCCTCTGCCGTCCAGTTCGGACGCGATGCGACCGGAACCGAGAGGATATCGCTGAGCTTTGCCCGTTTCCGGCTCTTCAGGTCCTTCTGAACTGCCGAGACATCGACCTTGTGATAGTGGGTCGCATGCAGCGTCGCAGCGGTTGGCGAGGGAACCCAGGCGGTGTTGGCGCCAGCCTTCGGATGCGCGATCTTCTGTTCCAGCATCGCCGCCATCAGATCGGGCATGGCCCACATGCCCTTGCCGATCTGCGCGTGGCCGGACAGGCCGCATTCCAAGCCGATATCGACATTCCAGTTTTCGTAAGCCGCAATCCACGCCGCCTGCTTCATGTCGCCCTTGCGGATCATCGGGCCTGCTTCCATCGAGGTATGCATTTCATCGCCGGTACGATCGAGGAAGCCGGTGTTGATGAAGACGACGCGCTCTTTGGCAGCGCGGATGCATTCCTTCAGGTTGACCGTCGTGCGGCGCTCCTCGTCCATGATGCCCATTTTCATCGTATTCGGCGCCATGCCGAGCGCCTGCTCGACGCGGCCGAAGATTTCCGAGGCGAAGGCAACCTCTTCCGGACCGTGCATCTTCGGCTTGACGACATACATCGAGCCTTCGCGCGAATTCATCCGGCGGCCATTCGGACCGATGTCATAGAGCGCGATCAGGCCGGTGATCATGGCATCCATGATGCCTTCCGGAACCTCGTTGCCATCGCGGTCCAGGATAGCCGGATTGGTCATCAGGTGACCGACATTGCGCACCAGCATCAGCGCACGGCCTTTCAGCATGACCTCGCCACCCTGCGGCGCGGCAAAGCTGAAATCCGGGTTGAGCTTGCGGATAAACGTCTTGCCACCCTTGCTGACCTCTTCCTGCAGGTCGCCCTTCATCAGGCCCAGCCAGTTGCGATAGACGACGATCTTGTCTTCGGCATCGACGGCTGCAATCGAATCCTCGCAATCCATGATCGCGGTGATGGCCGATTCGAGGATGACGTCGGAGATATGCGCCTTGTCGTCCTTGCCGGTTGCCGTCGAGGCATCGATGACGATCTCGATATGCAGGTTGTTCTTCTTCAGAAGCAGATGCGACGGCGAAGCCTTGTCGCCGCGATAGCCGGCGAACTGAGCAGCGTCAGTGAGTTTTACCGGACCTGATGCGGTCGAGATCGACAGAGATGCGCCATCAACGGCAAGCGCCGTCACATCGCCCCAGCCGCCGGCCGAAAGCGGGGCGCTGGCATCCAAGAAACCGCGTGCCCAGGCGATGACCTTCTGGCCGCGAACGGGATTGTAACCCCTGCCCTTTTCAGCGCCGCCATCCTCGGTAATCGCGTCCGTGCCATAGAGCGCGTCATAGAGCGAACCCCAGCGGGCATTGGCGGCATTCAGCGCATAGCGGGCGTTCATGACGGGGACGACGAGCTGCGGCCCGGCGATCGTGGCGATTTCCGGATCGACATTACTGGTGGACACGGTGAAATCCGGGCCTTCCGGCAGAAGATAGCCGATCTCCTTCAGGAAGCCTGCATAGGCCGCCATATCGACAGGGGCGCCGTTTTTCCGGTACCAGCTGTCGAGCTTTTCCTGCAGCGCGTCACGTTTGGCGAGCAGCTCCCGGTTCTTCGGGGCGAGATCATGGACGATCTGCGAGAAAGCCGTGAAGAACTGGTCCACGTTGACGCCGGTGCCGGGCAACGCTTCCTTGACGAGGAATTCGTGCAGATCCGCATCGATTCCCAAACCATTCTTTTCTATCCGGCCCATCGGCAACTCCATGAATTAACGCTCAAATTTGAGAGGCCGCAGTCTCTCACGGTTTCATTTCCTGTCAATCCAGCAAGAATGCGAAGAATTATTTCCAAAAAAGAACAAATCAATCGTGTGCGATTCGCGGACGGCCACTGGCAACAGCAGTGAACCGGGCTTCGACCAACTTACGGCTGCCCTCGATTTCCGGCGCATCGATCTCCTCGCGCATCACCAGGGCCGGCTCATCAGCACCACTCGACCGGGCCGAGGCCAGGGCTGCCATTTGTGCCCGTTCGCGGGCCGATGCGAAAGCCTGATCCTGATCGAGGAACCGGCTGCTGGGGCCGGCACCGTTGACGATGAAGATACCCTCATCCGGCGCAGTGACAAAGACCGTAACGGAGGCCCGCACCTGGCCGACGATGGCGCCGACAGCATTGGCAACCCCCGCTTCGGCCGGGATTGATGATTCGGCGCCGAGCATCTCGGCGATAGCCGGGTAATAGACCGGTGCGGACGCCCCGAGCCCGACCAGCGGGCGATCCAGAGACAGCGAGAAGGCGACGATGCCCGGCTCGCGTTTCAACGCCCGGTCGACAGCAAGCGATACGGCCGGATCGATGGCCGCACCGTCTTCCGCCAGGCAGGAGGCAAGAATGACCTCGGCGGACTGGCGGGTAAGCCTGGCGACGATCATCTCCGACAGCGCTTCGGCTGAAGACGCGATCGGCTTACCCGAGCCGTCCTTCACCCGGGCCGCCAGTTCAGCGCCCAGCCGGGCCGCCGTTGCATTCCACTGGTCCTGCCGCCCCAGAACATGCATGGCATCGGACGGGGTGAGACCGCAGATATGGACCAGGCCGCGTGCCACCAGCCTGTCCAGCGTCGCCTTCTGCAAGGTGCTGGTCAGAATGCTTTCCAGCGCCACCGGCACGGCACCGATGCGCTCGTACAAAACCTGCTCCTGCGGCTGGAGGCCGCTTGCCAGCTGATCGGGAAGGCCGGTGCGCACGGCCAGACGGCCATCATAGCGGCCGACATGGGCGGTGCGCAGCTGCCGCTCGAGCACGGAAATGACGGCGGCCTCATGCTCGACGGCGGCCAGGCTAAGCGGCAGGAACCGGCGCGGGCCAAGATCGATCTTCGCCTGCAGCCCGCGATCGTTGATGCGGACTTCCGAATCGCCGCCGAGACCGAAGGTGCGCATCGCCACCGCCTCGACCATGGTACGGAACCCGCCAACGACAGCGCCTTCGCCATCCAGACGCGGACGGCCCTTGTCGAGCACCGCTACATCCGTGGTGGTGCCGCCGATATCGGAGACGACCGCATTGTCGAGGCCGGTCAGGTGCCGGGCGCCGACGAGGCTTGCCGCCGGGCCGGAGAGAATGGTTTCGATAGGCCGCAGCCGGGCCTCGGCCGCCGAAATCAGCGCGCCATCGCCGCGCACGACCATCATCGGTACATCGATGCCGCGGGTTTTCAGAAAACCTTCGCAGGCGCCGATCAGCCTGTCGATCATCGAGACGAGACGGGCGTTGAGAAGCGTTGTCAGCGCCCGGCGCGGGCCACCAAGCTTGGAAGACAGCTCGTGGCTGCAGGTGACCGGCAGATGCGAGACTTCGCGGATACGGTCGCGCACCCGTTGTTCGTGAGCCGGATTCCGGACAGCGAAATAGCCGGCGACGGCGAAGGAGGAAACCTGGGTTGTCAGTTGTGGCAGGGCTTCGTCGAGCAGCGTCATATCGAGCAGCGTCTCGCCGCCATGGACATTATGGCCGCCGGGCAGGAAGATCACCGGATCAGTCCCCAATGCTTCCTGAAGGCCGTCCCGCTTCAAATCTTCCGGGCCAAAACCGATCATCACCAGACCGGCGCGGCCGCCCTGCCCTTCGACCAGCGCGTTGGTGGCAAGCGTCGTCGATAGCGACACCAGGCCGATGGCGGAGGCGGGTGCCTTTGCCTGTTGAAGCACCGCCTCAACGGCACCGGCAATGCCGACCGAGAGATCGTGACGGGTGGTCAGCGCCTTTGCCTTGGCAACGACCCCATGGGTCTCGCTGAAAAGAACCGCGTCGGTATAGGTTCCGCCGGTATCGATACCGAGGAGAAGATGGTCAGTCACGAGAGCGTCCATTCGGGCAGTACCGGAAACCCGGCTTCAAAGGATATGCACGAGGTGATATGACATCTTTCAGCGAAAGACCATCGCTTCGCCGACATCGGCAATCAGGCTGCGCGACAGTGCGGGAATAAGGATCATGGCATGACTGGATTCTCACGTATGCTCTTGCTTGTTCTTGCGTTTGCTAACGCCCCGGCGTTCTCAATGCCTGTTTTTGCGCAGGAAGCGAGCGATGAGGAAGAATACAAGCCGGTGCTTCCGGATGTCGCCATCTACAAGGCAATGCTCGATGCCAACAAGACGACCGGCTGGATCCAGTTCCGCAATTACGACGACAAGCAGCTGATCTATTTTACCGCACTGCAGACCATGCATTGCCGGCTCTCGGAAATCCGCTACTCGGTCAATTCCGACACGCTCGACAAGCGTTTTCCGCTCGGCAAATGCAATCCGCAGATCCCGTTCAACCTGCCCGACAGCAATACCAACGAGTATATCTACATTTCGCTGCCGGCCGGAGAGGCGAAGACGCTCGCGATCCAGGCCGTCTGGGACGATGGCGCCGGCAGCGAGATCGTCGTCTACAAGCCCTGCGAGGGTGTTGGCGACGCGACCTGCGCGGCGATCAAGACGATCAAGCGGCCGAAGAAGCAAATGCAGGAGCCGGTAGCGTCCGATTCGCCGATCCGTGCCGTGCAATCGGAAACGCCCGGCAAGGCCTTCAGCGCGCCGACGCCCTCAGGGGCAGCCCGCCCCTAGGCTGGGTGGTCAGCCGCTGCACCGGCCAAGGTTTTGTCTCAGGCGTCATGTCGAAGCGGAAGCGTTTCATCAGCACGCCAAGCGCAATCACCGCTTCCTGCAGCGCGAACGTCGCGCCGATGCAGATGCGCGGCCCGGCGCCGAACGGCAGGTACTGGAACCGGTGCAGCTTGTCGCGGTTTTCCGGCAGAAAGCGTTCCGGCATGAAGGCGCTTGGCTTGTCCCAGTAGAGCACATGGCGATGCAGCGTCCAGGGCATGATCAGAACCGCAATACCCTTGGGGATATCCACCCGCTCGCCCTGCGAAGAAGTCCAGGAATCCGCCTCGATGGCAGCCCGGTTGATCGACGGTGCCGGCGGATAGAGCCGCATCGCCTCCTCGAACGAAGCCCGCACATGCGGCATCAGGTCGAGCCAGTCCACCGGCTCGGCTCCGCTCGACAGCACGGCGTCGATCTCGGCTTCCATATTGGCACGCACATGCGGAGAATTGGCGACGCAATAGAGCGTCCAGGCGAGTGCCCGCGCCGTGGTTTCGTGTCCTGCGCCAATGAAGGTCAGGATATTGTCGGCGATCTCGTCGGTGGACAGCCCCTGTGGCCGCTCCAGCTGCAGGAGAAGCGTCAGGAAATCCTGTGGTGCGGCCTCCGGGTCTGAGCGCATCAGCTGCCGCCGCTGGTCCATGGTCTTGGCAACGATCGCCTGGAATTCCGCCATCACCTTGGCGCCGCCGATGCGGGTGATCCGGGACACCCAGGACGGGGCCAGCAGAATGTCCATCGGATCGACGCGGCCCATCCGGTGCAGCAGCCGTTCGACGCTATCGGCAAACCCCTCGGTCTCGGCGGCGATCTGGCCGGAAAACAGCGTTTCCGAGAGAATTTCGTAGGTCAGCTCGGTCATGTCGGTGGCGATATTCACCACCGAACCCGTGGCGGCGGCCTCGTCATATTTCGCGGCATATTCCTCGGTCTTTGACAGCATCCTGGCGGCAAAGCCCCGTGCATGGCGCGGCGTGAACACCGTCGCTATGGCTTTGCGCGAGCGTTTCGAGACCTCGCCCTCGGCGGTCAGCAGCCCATCGCGCAGGATCGGCCGCACGATGAGGCGGCGAACCTTGGACATTTCGTAGTTCGCGGCATTTTCGACGAGGATATAGCGGATCAGATTGGGAGCGTTGACGATCAGGGTACGCTGCGTGACAAACTTGGTGTCGATCCAGCGCAGCGTGTAGGAGGGCTCGCCCCACAGCTCCAGAGGATTGCGCATCACCGTGCGGATGATCTGCAGACGCGACGGCGGCACCGTGCGGGGGATTGGCGCTGGCGGCTCGAACGGTTCGGGTCTCATATCCATGAAGATACTTTCCATACGCCGCCAACCATGCACGGCGGCCATCGCGCATCTTCACATGAAGATAAGGCGATTTCAGGAAAGTTAAAGCAGCGCCTTCAGGTCCGCGAGCTTGTCGTTGACCAGCCAGCCGTAATAATTTTCCTCCGGCCACTGCACCTCGCCGCCCTTGTTCTTCGCGGCAAGAGCCGCCGCGCGCTGATCGGGGTTGCCGACATTGTAGAGCGTCGAGGTAATGCCGGGATTGTCGGAAATATCCATGCCGGCGATCGACTTGTAGGCATCGATCGAGTGGCGGATCGAGGCGGCCATATAGGCAAGCGACTGGTCCGGATCCATGATCGCCTTGTAGACACCGGCGGCATCGTTTTCATCCAGCCGGTCATAGCCGGAAACGCGCGACACCATATCGGTCAGCATCAGCGCGGTCAGCGGATTGATCTGGCCAAGGCCAAAGGTCTGGCCGGCAAAGAACGGCTGGAAGAACACCGCGCTGAAGCGATTGTTCGGATAGGCGGTGCCGCCAACCGCATTGCCGCGGAACTGGCTGTCCCAGACGCTTTCACGGCAGGTCCACAGCGCATAGGAGCTTTTCTTGCCCACGCATTTGGAAAATTCCGGACGGGCCACGAATTGCGCCACCGTTTCGCCCTCGTAGCCGAACCGGAAACTGTCGCCGGCATAGGCGGCGGCCTTGACGTAATAGGACTGCAGCCGGTCATAGGCGTCGACATTGTAGGTATGCTCGCCGACGATGGCGCCGATCATGTGGATCGGGTCGATGCCATAGGCACGCGCCGTCGACTTGATCTTGCCCATCAGCTTGCTGTCATTGGCCAGCAGATTGTGCACCTTGTCGTATTTGGCATCAAACGAGGTCTTGCCGGCCTTGGTCCGGCGCAGGGATGCACCCGGCACGTTCGGCTGTTCCTGATACCGGTTGCCCTCGGGCACCACACGAATGCCGTCCGCCATTGCGGGGCCGGTAACGGCAATCATGGCCGCGACGAAAAGCATCTGAAGAATGGGGCGCACGCTCTGTTTCC
The DNA here is from genome assembly GCF_049897905.1 of Pararhizobium sp. PWRC1-1. Taxonomy (NCBI): domain Bacteria; kingdom Pseudomonadati; phylum Pseudomonadota; class Alphaproteobacteria; order Hyphomicrobiales; family Rhizobiaceae; genus Pararhizobium; species Pararhizobium sp. PWRC1-1. The sequence continues at coordinate 19,503 of NZ_JAFCXE010000008.1, forward strand.
TGTGAACCTGTCTTGACGTTCCGGATGTGCCGGGACGCATGCGGCAAAATCGTGTCGGAATCATGCCCGGCACGGACAAAGGCTTATCGCGTGAAGGGGATGCAAACAAGCAGTGCAATCGTTTGAGGATGCACGTGGGTTTTGCTTTGGTTGCGGATAAATGCCTCGGGTTGCTTTCTTTCGGATGCCCGAACCCCCAACTCCGTCATCCTCGGGCTTGACCCGAGGATCTATTTCCTCAGTCCATTTGATGGGGTTTCATGTTTTGGCAAGGGACCCATCCGGCTCTTATGGTAGATCCTCGGGTCAAGCCCGAGGATGACGGAAGGTAGGGTATTGTAGCGCCAACAACCGATTTTCTGGCTTGCCGGGGCTTAAAAGAAGCAATCCTCAGTAGGCGCTCCTTCCAGACTTTCGTACTGCCTACAGAATATAACGCGACAGATCCGTGTTGGCGGCGAGATCGCCGACATGTTTCTGCACATATTCCGCATCGATCGTCAGGGCCTCGCCGGACTTGTCCGGTGCTGCATAGGAGATCTCGTCGAGGACCCGTTCCATGACGGTCTGCAGACGCCGGGCGCCGATGTTTTCGACGCTGGTGTTGAGCTTGACCGCAACATCGGCCAGCGCATCGAGTGCGTCTTCGGTGAAGTCCAGATTGACGCCTTCCGTTTCCAGAAGCGCCTTGTACTGGCGGATCAGACTGACTTCGGTTTCCGTCAGGATGCGGCGGAAGTCTTCCTTGGTCAGCGCCTTCAGCTCGACGCGGATCGGCAGGCGGCCCTGCAATTCCGGCAGGAGATCGGACGGCTTGGAGACATGGAAGGCGCCCGAGGCGATGAACAGGATATGGTCGGTTTTCACCGGACCATACTTGGTCGCGACCGTGGTGCCTTCGACCAAGGGAAGCAAGTCGCGCTGCACGCCTTCACGTGAAACACCCGCACCCATGCCGCCATCGCGGGCGGCGATCTTGTCGATTTCGTCGAGGAAGACGATGCCGTCATTTTCGGCCGAACGCACGGCCTCGCGCTGGATTTCCTCATTGTCGAGCAGCTTGTCGGATTCGTCGTTGATCAGGATGCCGTAGCTCTCCTTGACCGTCGTGCGAACCTTCTTGGTGCGCTGCCCCATCGCCTTGCCGAACATTTCCGACAGGTTCAAAACGCCGATATTGGCACCGGGCATGCCGGGGATTTCGAAGCCGCCGCCGGGCGTTGCCGTATCGGCAATCTCGATGTCGATTTCCTTGTCATCCATCTCGTTGGCCCGCAGCTTCTTGCGGAAACTGTCGCGTGTGGCTGGCGAAGAGGTCGCGCCAACCAAAGCGTCAAGCACGCGCTCCTCGGCATTCAGATGCGCCTTGGCCTTGACGTCGGCGCGCTTCTTTTCGCGCACCAGGCCGATCCCGACTTCGACAAGGTCGCGGATGATCTGCTCGACATCACGGCCGACATAGCCGACTTCGGTGAATTTCGTCGCTTCGACCTTGATGAAGGGCGCGCCGGCGAGCTTGGCCAGACGGCGGGAAATCTCCGTCTTGCCGACGCCGGTCGGGCCGATCATCAGGATGTTTTTCGGCATGACTTCGTCGCGCAACTCATCGCTGAGCTGCTGGCGGCGCCAGCGGTTGCGCAGGGCGATGGCAACTGCGCGCTTGGCATCGTGCTGGCCGATGATGAACCGGTCGAGCTCCGACACGATTTCGCGGGGTGAAAATGTGGTCATCTGGTCCTCTCAAATTCTGTCCGGGTCAATTCCATCAGGATTGTGCGCCCAGAGCTATCGTTCCATTCGCCATAGGGGGTGAACCCCGCCTTGGCATAAGCCTTGATGGCTCGGGTATTTCTTGCATCCGGGTCGATGATGATACGTGGCGCCGTGCCGGCAAAAAGCTGTGGCACAAAAGCCCGGATCGCCTTGGAGGCTACGCCCTTCCCGGTCATGCCGGCCGGACCAACGAAGATATCGATCCCCGGCGTATCGGGTGTCAGGTCCTTTGCCCAGCGATCGCCTTCATATTGCACCGGTAGCCAGGACTGGATGTAGCCGGCAGGCTCACCATCGACGAAGAAAATGAAACCCTTCGTGTTTCCTGTAGTCCGGTCTTCGCGGATCAGCTCGAGCTCATCCTGCGGGTCGCCCCACCACTCACGCACATGCGGCTGCGACAGCCAGCCAAGCAGCATCGGCTCATGGCTCGCATCGACAGCCACAAAGGCAATGGTCTGATCAGGCTGCATCGAGCTTTTCGATAACGATGTTGCCGTTGGTATAGACGCAGATATCGCTGGCGATCTCCATCGCCCGGCGCGCGATCTCTTCAGCGCTTTTATCAGTATCCATCAACGCCCGCGCTGCGGCGAAGGCATAATTGCCGCCCGAGCCGATGGCGATGGTGCCGTGTTCCGGTTCAAGCACATCGCCATTGCCGGTGATGGCAAGGGTGATCGACTTGTCGGCCACCAGCATCATCGCTTCGAGATTGCGCAGGTATTTGTTGGTGCGCCAGTCCTTGGCAAGCTCGACAGCGGCCCGCATCAGTTGATCGGGATACTGTTCGAGCTTGGATTCGAGCCGTTCCAGCAGCGTGAACGCATCGGCTGTGGCGCCGGCAAAACCGGCGATGACCTCGCCCTTGCCCAGGCGGCGAACCTTACGGGCATTGCCCTTCATCACGGTTTGGCCGAGGCTCACCTGGCCATCGCCCGCCATCACCACCTGTCCGCCCTTCCGGACGGTAATAATCGTTGTCATGAAACCCACCCTGCCCGGCTTCCGGGCCGCTTCGACGAGCCGAACATCGGCTCCGTTGAAACCTATGTAAGTGCGCTTTTGCCGATTGCAAATAGCCCACGTCGCGCTCCCCCTGCCCCCGTCAATCCGGCGGCGTTTCGCGCCTGCGAGAATCATGGCGGCAGTTCTGGATATTTCGCCCACCGCCTGATAAGGAGCGGCTCTATCACATTCGGGAGAACCTGATGGCCGACAAGCAAGTGAGCCGCACCAGCAGCGTTTCGCGCAAGACCAACGAAACCTCGGTGACCGTGTCCGTCAATATAGACGGCACCGGCACGTCGCGGATTTCGACCGGCGTCGGCTTTTTCGACCATATGCTGGATCAGCTTTCCCGCCATTCGCTGATCGACATGGACATCGTTGCCGAGGGCGACCGGCATGTGGACGATCATCATACCGTGGAAGACACAGGCATCGCCATCGGCCAGGCGCTTTCCAAGGCGCTCGGCGACCGGCGCGGCATCACCCGCTACGCCTCACTCGACCTTGCCATGGACGAAACGATGACCCGCGCTGCCGTCGATGTCTCCGGCCGGCCGTTCCTTGTCTGGAACGTCGATTTCTCGGCGCCGAAGATCGGCACGTTCGACACGGAACTGGTGCGCGAATTCTTCCAGGCGCTGGCACAGCACGGCGGTATCACGCTGCATGTGCAGAACATCTACGGCGCCAACAACCATCATATCTCCGAAACCTGCTTCAAGGCCGTTGCCCGCGTGCTTCGCACGGCAACAGAGATCGATCCGCGCCAGGCAGGCCGCGTTCCTTCGACCAAGGGAACGCTGGTCTGATCCGGCCCATAGTGAAAGTTGGCTGACATGGCCTCCTATCTGGTTCTGACGTCTCCCGGCGCTCCGAAGAGCGACGAAAATGCACGCTTCATCGCCGACAAGTTTTCCTGGATCGCCTTCGTCTTTCCGGCGTTCTGGTTGTTGTATCAACGCCAATGGATTGCCGGTATCACCGTCGCCATCCTGCAAGGGCTCATTGCCTTTGCAATCCCGGAGCCAAGCCTGGCGGGATTGCTGATCGAGCTGGCCCTGCGCCTGCTTGTCGCCCTGGAAGGGCCGGCCTTTATTGCCCAGCGCTTGCAATCCAAGGGCTGGACGTTGCAGTCGATTATCACCGCCAACGATCTGGCCACCGCCGAAATGATCTATGATCACACAGTGGCCACCGAAAGCGCGGTCGAAGGCGAAGCCATCTGGCAACCACCGGTGCTGCCGACGGCAACCGCAAAGCCCGCCGATGGCCGCGCCGCCGTCGGCCTGTTTGAAAATTATGGAGAACGCTGATGCGCGTTGCGATCATCGATTACGGATCCGGCAATCTGCGCTCGGCCACCAAAGCCTTCGAGCGGGCGGCACGTGAAGCCGGCATCAACGCCGACATCGAACTGACCGACAAGGCCGACCGCGTTGCCAGCGCCGACCGGATCGTGCTGCCCGGCGTCGGTGCCTATGCCGACTGCCGCCGAGGCCTCGATGCCGTCGATGGCATGCGGGAAGCGCTGAACGAAGCGGTGGAGACATCCGGCCGGCCGTTCCTCGGCATTTGCGTCGGCATGCAGCTGATGTCATCGCGCGGGCTGGAAAAGACGACGACGGAAGGATTTGGCTGGATCAAGGGTGATGTCGTCGAGATGGTGCCCGCCGATCCCGCGCTGAAAATCCCGCAGATTGGCTGGAATACGCTGACGCTGAAGAAGCCGCATCCGCTGTTCGATGGCATCAAGACCGGTGAGGATGGGCTGCATGCCTATTTCGTCCATTCCTACCATCTTGCCGTTGAAAACCCCGACGACCTGATCGCCACCACAACATATGGCGGCCCGGTGACGGCGTTTGTTGCCCAGGGAAACAAGGCCGGCGCCCAGTTCCATCCGGAAAAGAGCCAGACGCTCGGCCTTGCCCTCATCTCGAATTTTCTGCGCTGGAAGCCCTGACATGATCCTTTTTCCCGCCATCGACCTCAAAGACGGCCAGTGCGTGCGCCTCAAGCTCGGCGACATGGAACAGGCGACCGTCTACAATCCCGACCCTGGCGCGCAGGCCAAGGCCTTCGAAGACCAGGGTTTCGAATGGTTGCACGTGGTCGATCTCAACGGCGCCTTTGCCGGTGAAACCGTCAACGGAGCTGCCCTCGACGCGATCCTCAAGTCCACCAAAAACCCGGTGCAGCTGGGCGGCGGCATCCGGACGCTCGATCATATCGAAAACTGGCTGTCACGCGGCCTTGCCCGCGTCATCCTCGGCACCGTCGCCGTGCGCGATCCGGCGCTGGTGATCGAAGCCTGCCGCAAATTTCCCGGCAAGGTCGCCGTCGGCATCGACGCCAAGGGCGGCAAGGTGGCGGTCGAGGGCTGGGCTGAGGCCTCCGAACTCGGTGTCATCGAACTCGCCCAAAAGTTCGAAGGCGCCGGCGTTTCTGCGATCATCTATACCGACATCGACCGCGACGGCATCTTGACCGGCATCAACTGGGATTCGACGCTGGAACTGGCCGATGCCGTTTCTATTCCCGTCATCGCCTCGGGCGGCCTCGCCTCGATGGACGATATCCGCCGCATGGTTCAACCGGATGCGGCAAAACTGGAAGGCGCCATTTCCGGCCGGGCGCTCTATGATGGACGTATCGATCCGGCCGAGGCACTGTCGCTCATCCGGAACGCCAAAGGAAAAGCGGCATGACCCTCAAAGCCCGCGTTATCCCCTGCCTCGACGTCAAGGACGGCCGTGTCGTCAAGGGTGTCAGTTTTCTCGATCTGATCGACGCCGGCGACCCGGTCGAATCGGCCAAGGCCTATGACGCTGCCGGTGCCGACGAGCTCTGCTTCCTCGACATCACGGCGTCCTCCGACAACCGCGACACGATCTTCGATGTGGTGGCGCGCACGGCCGATCATTGCTTCATGCCGCTCACCGTCGGCGGCGGTGTGCGTAGCGTGACCGATATCCGCAAGCTGCTGCTTGCCGGAGCGGACAAGGTATCGATCAATTCGGCCGCCGTCAGCAATCCGGATTTCGTCGCCGAAGCGGCCGACAAGTTCGGCAACCAGTGCATCGTCGTCTCGATCGATTCGAAGAAGGTGTCGAAGCCTGGCGAGGAAGACCGCTGGGAAATCTTCACCCATGGTGGCCGCCAGGCAACCGGCATTGATGCCGTGACCTTTGCCGAGAAGATGGTCAAGCTTGGCGCTGGCGAACTGCTTTTGACGTCGATGGATCGCGACGGCTCGAAGGCCGGGTACGATATCGCGCTGACCCGCACGATTGCCGACCGCGTATCCGTGCCGGTTATCGCATCGGGCGGCGTCGGCACGCTCGATCATATGGTCGAGGGCATTCGCGACGGCCATGCGACGGCGGTTCTGGCCGCGTCGATCTTCCATTTCGGCACCTATAGCATCGGCGAAACCAAGCGCTATATGGCAGAGCATGGCATCGCCATGCGGCTCGATTGAGCTTCAGGACAAAGACAGATGAGCAATTTCAGCCTTTCCGATCTCGAAGCGATCGTCGCCTTGCGGGCGAAGGCCTCGCCGGACGAATCCTGGACCGCCAAACTCGTGGCCCATGGGCAGGCGAAGGCGGCCAAGAAGCTGGGCGAGGAAGCGGTAGAGACCGTGATCGCCGCCATCAGCAACGATCGCGCCAACCTTGTCGCCGAGAGTGCCGATCTGATCTATCATCTTATGGTCGTATTGAAAATTGCTGACATTCCATTGCAGGATGTGATGAGCGAACTTGAGCGGCGGACAAGCCAGTCCGGACTCCAGGAAAAGGCAAGCCGGTAGACACGTCATGACAATCGTCGCCAAAGACATCGCACCGGCCGATATTCCGGATCATTTCGACAACAAGGACTATTCGCCCTACCGGTTCTTTTCGGCGGAGGAATGGTCGCATTTCCGGGCCGATACGCCGCTGACCCTGTCGGCCGATGAAGTCCAGCGGCTGCGATCGCTGAACGACCCGATCGATCTCAGTGAAGTCAGGCGCATCTACCTGTCGCTATCGCGCCTATTATCCACCCATGTGGAATCCTCGCAGCGGCTGTTTGCCCAGCGCCAGCAGTTTCTCAGCATGTCGAACGACGCCAAGACCCCTTTCGTCATCGGCATTGCCGGTTCCGTTGCCGTCGGCAAATCGACGACGGCGCGTATCCTGGCCGAGCTTCTGTCGCGCTGGCCGTCGAGCCCGAAGGTGGATCTGGTGACGACCGACGGTTTTCTCTATCCCAACGCGACGCTGCTGCGGGAAAACCTGATGGACCGCAAGGGCTTTCCGGAAAGCTATGATATCGGCGCGCTGTTGCGCTTCCTGTCGGCGATCAAGGCCGGCCAGCCGAACGTCAAGGCGCCGACCTATTCCCACTTGACCTATGACGTGCTGCCCGACCAGTTCCAGGTCGTCGACCGGCCGGACATCCTCATTTTCGAGGGTATCAACGTCTTGCAGTCGCGCAATCTGCCCGCTGACGGCAAGATCGTGCCGATGGTGTCGGATTTCTTCGATTTCTCGATCTATATCGATGCCGAGGAAAGCCTGATCCACACCTGGTACGTCAACCGCTTCATGCGCCTGCGCCAGACCGCCTTCCGCGATCCGGAATCCTTCTTCAAGCGCTATGCGCAGGTGAGCGAGGACGAAGCGCTGGCGATCGCCGAGGGGCTCTGGCAGAACATCAACCTGAAGAACCTGCGCCAGAACATCCTGCCCACGCGTCCGCGCGCCGACCTGATCCTGCAGAAGGGCCCGAATCATCTCACCGAGACAGTGGCGCTGCGCAAACTTTAGGCGTCAGACGGTGACGCGGCGGAGCGTCAGGTTGATGCGGCCGCCGTTCTTCAGCAGCGTCGACGTGTTGGGGTAGATTTTATCGACGCCGTGGAAGGCGAGACGCCCTTCGCCGCCGAGCACGACGATATCGCCGCTCGCCAGCTTGAACGACAGCGTTCCCCCGCTGCGTTCGGTGCCGCCGACACGGAACAGGCAGTTGTCTCCCAGCGAAATCGACACGACCGGCGTTTCCAGGTCCTTTTCATCCCGATCCTGATGCAGGCCCATGCGGGCGTCATCGGCGTAGAAATTGACCAGGCAAGCCTCCGGCTCCTTCGCGGCTCCAGAGACGGTACGCCAGATTTCCAGAAGTGCGTCGGGCATTGCCGGCCATGGTTTGCCGGTGAGCGGATGCTGCGGCTGGTAGCGGTAGCCGCGCTCCTTGTCGGTCACCCAGCCAAGCGGACCGCAATTGGTCATGCGCACGGACATCGGCTTGCCGGTGCGGGGCATGGCCGGCACGAACAGCGGCGCTTCCGCCACGACGGCGCGGATACTTTCGACGAGGGCCTCCTGCTGCTGCCGATCGAGAAAGTCCGGAATGTGCCGGATACCCTGGGGCAAGACCTTCATCGGAGATTATTCCAGTCCGAGCAGGGCGGCCGGGACGCCGTAGCGTTGCTGCCAGTCGGCATAACCGACATCCGTCGGCCCGACCATGTGATCGATCAGGTTCCAGCGGCCGGCCTGAAAGCCCATCAGTGCATAAACGGTCAGCCCATCCATCATGTCGGTATCCCCGGCAAAACCGGTTTTCTCGGGATCGATGACACCGCCACCCGGCCTTTGCGGCTCGACCTGAACGAAGGCCCAGTTCGGCGTGACCCGGATGGTGGTAACCACGAATTCGACCGGGCCGCGCATCTCCGCCTCGACTGCGGGGCGCAGCGTATCCATGATGGCCGCCCGTTCCGACGAGCCCTTGGCGGGCTCGCGGAACGTCAGGGCCAGCGCAGGACCGCTGAGCGCCGTCATCAGAACGGCAACGGCAATCGACAGAGCTGCGCCGGCTGTTTTCATGGTCAGGCCTGGTCCAGAGCCGGAATGCGCAGGACCTGGCCGGGATAGATCTTGTCCGGATGGGTCAGCATCGGCTTGTTCGCTTCGAAGATGACGGTGTTTTTCGCGCCCTTGCCCTTGCCGTATTGCGATTCGGCGATCTTCCAGAGGTTGTCGCCCTTCTTCACCGTGTAGAAGACCGGGTCCTTGGCCGCCGCGGGTTCTGCGGCACCGTCGGCGACCTTCAGTTCTGCCGCTTCGACCTTCGAGATACCCAGCGTATTGCCGACGGCAACGACGGCCTTTTCAAAGGCGGACTGGTCCTTGACCACGCCGGTGAGCACGATCTTGTCGCCCTCGACCGCCACATTGACCTTGTCTGTGCCGAGATCATGGGACGCCAGTTCCTTCTTCACCGCTTCGACATCCGGCGCATCGTCATCGCCGCCGATGCCGAGTTTCTTGCCGGCATTCTTGATAAAGCTGAACAGACCCATGGCGCTTCTCCTTTTGCGGGTTTCTTCAACCCTAACAGAGTGCACTCATGGGGAAAAAACAAGGCCCGGATGAAAATTGCGGCGATCAATCGTTTTCCGGGCGGCCGCGCATCTTCTTGACTTCGCCGCGTCCGGTCTTTGCCTTCAGGCGTCGTTCGATCGAGCCCTTGGTCGGTTTGGTTTTCCGGCGCGGCGGCGGCGGCGGTTCGGCGGCCTTGAGGATCAGCTCCTTCAGCCGTTCGCGCGCATCCTCGCGGTTGCGTTCCTGGCTGCGAAATCGACTGGCCTCGATCATCAGCACGCCATCCTTGGAGACCTTGCGGCCAGCGAGCTTGATGGCATTGTCACGCACCCGCTCCGGCAAGGCCGGCGACGCGGCGATGCCGTAAAACAGCTGAACCGCGGTCGAGACCTTGTTGACGTTCTGTCCGCCCGGCCCGCCAGCCAGCACGAATTGCTCCGTCAGCTCCCAGCCGGCGATGACGATGCGGTCGTTGATGTAAAGCGGATCGCTGGCCATGTCGTTTCATCCTTCCACCGCTCTATCTCACAGGATGGCAGAATTGAAAACGCGCGAACCCGCGGTCAACGCAAAAACCCGGCACTTTCGCGCCGGGTTTCACGTGAATCATCGTCTGCAACCCTCTGCGAGGGCTGATTTATTCGGCTGCGAGCTTCGCGCCAGGTGCTGCATCGCGGACGCTGCCATCGACATGGCTTTCGAACTTGGCGAAGTTGGCGACGAACATGTCGACCAGCTTGCGGGCCTGCGCGTCATAGGCAACGCCATCGCTCCAAGTCGAGCGCGGATCGAGGATGCTGCTGTCAATGCCCGCAACCGAAACTGGAACGGCGAAGCCGAAATTGCTGTCCGTTCGGAATTCGGCCGAGGCCAGCGAGCCGTCAAGCGCTGCAGCGAGCAGCGCCCGCGTCGCCTTGATCGGCATGCGATTTCCCACGCCATAGGCGCCACCGGTCCAGCCGGTGTTGACCAGCCAGCAATTGACGCCATGTTCGGCAATCAGAGCCTTGAGCAGATTGCCGTATTCCGACGGATGACGCGGCATGAACGGTGCGCCAAAGCAGGTCGAGAAGGTCGCTTCCGGCTCGGTCACACCCTTTTCGGTGCCGGCAACCTTGGCTGTGTAACCGGATAGGAAGTGGTACATGGCCTGATCTGGTGTCAAACGGGCAATCGGCGGCATGACCCCGAAAGCATCGGCAGTCAGCATGATGATCGTGCCCGGATGCCCTGCCGTTCCCGACTTGCTGGCATTCGGGATGAAATCCAGCGGATAGGCGCAGCGGGTGTTTTCCGTCAGCGAGCCGTCGTTGAAGTCAGGCACGCGATTTTCATCGAGCACCACGTTTTCAAGAACGGTACCGAAGCGCCGGGTGGTCGCGAAGATTTCCGGTTCGGCTTCTGCCGACAGGCGGATCGTCTTTGCATAGCAGCCGCCCTCGAAATTGAAGATGCCGTGTTCGCCCCAGCCATGTTCGTCATCGCCAATCAGCGCGCGCTTCGGATCGGCCGACAGCGTCGTCTTGCCGGTGCCCGAAAGCCCGAAGAACACCGCAGCGTCACCATCTTGGCCGACGTTGGCGGAGCAGTGCATTGGCATGACGCGCCTGGCCGGCAACAGGTAGTTGAGCATGGTGAAGACGGCCTTCTTCATTTCGCCGGCATAGGACGTGCCGCCGATCAGAATGATGCCCTTGGTGAAATTGCAGGCGATCACCGTTTCCGTGCGGCAGCCGTGGCGGGCAGGATTACCTTTAAAGTCCGGCAGGTCGATGATCGTCAGTTTCGGAACGAAGGACGCAAGCGATGCCTGTTCCGGGCGGATCAGGAGATTGCGGATGAACAGCGAATGCCAGGCAAATTCGGTGATGACGCGGGTCGCAAGTGCGTTTTCCGCATCGGCGCCGCCGATCAGGTCCTGCGCATAGAGAGACTTGCCCTTGGCATGATCGAGCATGTCCTGATGCAGCACCGCGAAATGCTCCGGCGACATCGCATTGTTGTTGTCCCACCAGATTTCGCCCGTGGTGTTTTCGTCGCGAACAACGAACTTGTCCTTCGGCGAGCGGCCGGTGTGCTGGCCGGTCAGGGCGCGCACGGCACCATCCGCAGTCAGCTGCGCTTCGCTGCGGCGCAGGATTTCCTCATAGAGTTCAGCGGTGCCAAAGTTGTACCGAACCACGTCCAGGTTGTTGAAGCCGATTGATTCCAGCCCAAGGGATGGGTTGTGAATGCCGAGTTCCTGCATGGTCCAGCTTTCCTCCGTGGTTTGCCGACAGAACATTGAATGTTAGCAATCATAGAAGCATGAAGGGGAAAAGACAAGATTGCTGTCGTAAAAAATATAATGATTTCAGTATATTAATCGATTTAAAAGAAAATATTGCTTTTTTAATCGGTTGAATCGAACCTTTTCAGACGCCGATTTTTGGCCGGAAACGCCCTTCCGGCATCATGCTCATTGCTTTTGCATTTTACTTCGCCACAATTTGTTCCACCTTTATACTCATGAAACGCGTCTTACCGCAGCAGAGCCCCGGACAACCGGGTCGGCCTCGGAGGCGCAGCGAAATGGTGGAGCCCTATACGATGCAGACGATTGCACTTGTCGATGACGACCGGAATATCCTGACCTCGGTGTCGATTGCACTGGAGGCGGAAGGCTACAAGGTCGAAACCTATACCGACGGTGCCTCGGCTCTCGACGGTCTGCTTGCCCGGCCGCCGCAACTGGCGATTTTCGATATCAAGATGCCGCGCATGGACGGCATGGAGCTTTTACGCCGGTTGCGCCAGAAATCCGATATCCCGGTGATCTTCCTGACATCCAAGGATGAGGAAATCGACGAACTGTTCGGCTTGAAGATGGGCGCCGACGATTTCATCACCAAGCCTTTCTCGCAGCGGCTGCTGGTCGAGCGCGTCAAAGCGATCCTGCGCCGCTCAGCCAACCGCGAAGCGGCGGCGGCTGCAAGCACCGGCAGCGGTGCTGCCAAGAGTGCCGCCGATATCCAGGCACGCTCGCTGGAACGCGGCCAGCTGTCGATGGATCAGGAACGCCACACCTGCACCTGGAAGAACGAGCCGGTGACCCTGACGGTGACCGAGTTCCTTATCCTCCATTCGCTGGCCCAGCGCCCAGGCGTGGTGAAGAGCCGCGATTCGCTGATGGACGCTGCCTATGACGAACAGGTCTATGTCGACGACCGCACCATCGATAGCCACATCAAGCGGCTGCGCAAGAAGTTCAAGATGGTCGACAACGACTTCGACATGATCGAAACGCTTTACGGCGTCGGCTACCGCTTCCGCGAATCGGCCTGAGGCCGGATCTTATCTCCTCGCCACGCAAGCCAGGCTAGGCATCGCCGCAAGGTGCAAGTCTAGCGTGGTCAAGGACGGAGCTGTATGATACGGCTCCGCGCCAAAGAGAGACGCAAGCGCGATCTCCAATCCGCCCTCCGGCGGACGGCAGCCAAAGCTGCCATTGAAACGGCAGTAACTGCCATTGACGGCAGTAGCTGCCATTGACATGCAGGGGCCGCGAAAGCGGGAGTTGAAGGCTTGGTCGAAGTCTTGCGAAACATCGATATGGATGAAGGCGAAACGCGGGCGGCTTCCGGCCGGACGTGGGCGCATCCCTTCACGTTGATTCGCCGCATCTTCGGCAACGCTGTCTTTTCCAGCCTGACGCGCCGTATCCTGTTCTTCAATCTCGTCGCGCTCGTCGTTCTCGTCGGCGGCATCATGTATCTGAACCAGTTCCGCGAAGGGCTGATCGATGCCCGCGTCGAAAGCCTTCTGACGCAAGGGGAAATTATTGCCGGCGCGATCGCCGCATCCGCCTCCGTCGATACCAACTCGATCACAATCGATCCCGAAAAGCTGCTGGAACTGCAGGCAGGCCAAAGCATCACGCCGCTACCGAGCGACGAGGATCTCGAATTCCCGATCAACCAGGAACGTGTGGCACCGGTCCTTAGGCGGCTGATATCGCCGACCCGCACCCGCGCCCGCCTGTTCGATGCCGATGCCGATCTTCTACTGGATTCCCGCCACCTCTATACCGGCGGTCAGGTGCTGCGTTTCGACCTGCCGCCGATCGAACCGGAAGCCGTGACATGGTCCGAGCGGCTGAACTCCTGGTTCAATCGCGTACTGCAGCCGGGGAACCTGCCGCTCTACAAGGAACCGCCAGGTGGCAACGGTGCGATCTATCCGGAAGTCATGAATGCGCTGACCGGCGTTCGCGGTGCCGTCGTGCGTGTCACCGAAAAGGGCGAACTGATCGTCTCCGTCGCCGTGCCGGTTCAGCGGTTTCGCGCCGTTCTCGGCGTCCTGCTTTTATCGACGCAGGCGGGCGATATCGACAAGATCGTTCACGCCGAGCGGCTGGCCATCATCCGCGTGTTCGGGGTCGCGGCGCTCGTCAACGTCATTCTGTCGCTGTTGCTGTCGAGCACGATTGCCAACCCCTTGCGACGCCTGTCGGCGGCTGCCATCCGCGTGCGGCGTGGCGGCGCCAAGGAGCGGGAGGAAATCCCGGATTTCTCCTCCCGCCAGGATGAGATCGGCAACCTTTCGGTTGCGCTGCGCGAAATGACGACGGCGCTCTATGACCGTATTGCCGCGATCGAGAATTTTGCCGCCGATGTCAGCCATGAATTGAAGAACCCGCTGACCTCGCTGCGCAGCGCCGTGGAAACCTTGCCGCTGGCCCGTACCGACGATTCCAAGAAGCGGCTGATGGACGTCATACAGCACGACGTCCGCCGTCTCGACCGGTTGATCAGCGATATCTCCGATGCCTCGAGGCTCGATGCGGAACTTGCCCGCAGCGATGCGAAGGCCGTCGATCTGGAAAAACTGCTCGGTGGCCTTGTCGATCTGTCCCGGCAGATCCGCAGCGGCAAGAAGATCGTCGAGCTGAGCTTCGTCGTCGAGCGCAAGGACAATCCGAAGGCGCGCTTCGATGTGGGTGGCTACGAGCTGCGCATCGGCCAGATCATCACCAACTTGATCGAGAACGCCCGGTCCTTCGTTCCGGACCAGGGCGGTCGCATCGTCCTGCGGCTGACCCGTACCCGCAGCCGCTGCATCATCTATGTCGAGGACAATGGCCCGGGCATCCAGGCCGAAGACATCGACCGCATCTTCGAACGCTTCTATACCGACCGGCCGGAGGCTGAGGATTTCGGCCAGAATTCGGGTCTTGGTCTCTCCATCTCCCGCCAGATCGCCGAGGCCCATGGCGGCTCGCTGAAGGCTGAGAACATGTTGGATGCGAGCGGCAAGATTACCGGCGCCCGTTTCATCCTTTCTCTTCCCATCGAGAACCATTCGTGACGAACCCGGCGGTCAATATTCACGCGACCGCCGTTGTGCTCGGAACCCGGGGGTTTTTGTTTGTCGGCCCATCCGGTGCCGGCAAGACGATGCTGGCGCTCTCCTGTCTGACGACGGCAAGGAATTGCGGGTTGTTTGCAGCTCTCGTCTCGGATGATCAGGTGATGATTTCGGTGCGCAACGGCCGCATCGTCGCTGGCCGCCCGGCCTCGATTGTAGGCCTTGCCGAGGTTCGCGGCGCTGGGATCGTTGCCGTAGAAACGATACCGGCCGCCGTGATCGATTTTGCCATTCTTCCGGTCAAACCGCCGTTTGAGCCGCGTTTACCCCCGGAAAATGAGAGGTTTTCTTTGCCCTCCGGTGATTTTTTGCCGTTGCATCGCCTTCCCCTGGCTGAAGGCTTGAATTCCTTTGAAATTTTGCGGCTTATTTACCTCAAAATGCCGATTTTCAAGGACATTGATGCCTTTTAAAGCAGCATTTCCGGATTTTTAACTTGCCATTCGCCTTTTCCTTGCCAAGATGGCCGCCCTAAAGGTGGACGAAATTGCTGCATTGCGATATCTGACCCTCCTTATAGATTTGCAGATGCAGTTGGAGCGAAGACACCATGATCGGACTTGTGCTTGTCACACACGGCAAGCTGGCTGAAGAGTTTCGTCATGCGCTGGAGCATGTCGTTGGTCCGCAAAAGTCAATCGAGACTGTCTGCATCGGCCCCGAGGATGATATGGATCAGCGCCGGCAGGACATCCTGCACGCGGTTCTTGCAGCCGACGAAGGCAATGGCGTTATCATCCTCACCGACATGTTCGGCGGCACGCCGTCCAATCTGGCGATCTCGGTGATGCAGAGCGGCACCGTCGAAGTCATTGCCGGCGTCAACCTTCCCATGCTGATCAAACTGGCCGGCGTCCGTGGCGAAAGCGATATGGACAAGGCACTCATCGAAGCGTCCGAAGCAGGCAGGAAATACATCAATGTCGCAAGCCGCGTCCTCAGTGGAAAATAATGGGATGTCGGTCGTGACCCTCTCCCGCGACCTTCTGATCGTCAACAAGCGCGGACTGCATGCCCGCGCCTCGGCCAAGTTCGTCCAGACGGTCGAGGGCTACGATGCCGAGATACACGTCTCGAAGGACGGCATGACCGTCGGCGGCACCTCGATCATGGGGCTGATGATGCTGGCCGCCAGCACCGGCTGTTCGGTCTCCGTCACCTCCAGCGGCCGCCAAGCCCAGGAGGCACTCGATGCGCTCGATGCGCTGGTTGCCGACAAGTTCGGCGAAGAAATCTGACCCAGGCTAAATGAGAGACATAAAGACATAAAGACCTCTTTATGTCCTGTTGCTCCTTTTCGCGTTTCCTGATAGTTGAGGAACAAACTTCCTGCTGACAGCCGGAAGTGCCGAATTCTAGTGCGCCCTGCCCGGTCCTGCCAAAATGTCAGGTATTCGTGCACGGCACCAGCCCGGAGACTTTCATGAGCACGAAAAATGACTATCTGGTTGCGGATATCGGCCTTGCCGATTTCGGCCGCAAGGAAATCACCATCGCCGAGACCGAAATGCCGGGCCTGATCGCCTGCCGCGAGGAATTCGGCACCGCCAAGCCCCTGAAGGGCGCGCGCATCACCGGCTCGCTACACATGACCATCCAGACGGCCGTCCTGATCGAGACACTGGTTGCTCTCGGCGCCGACGTACGCTGGGCATCCTGCAACATCTTCTCGACGCAGGACCACGCCGCAGCGGCCATCGCTGCCACCGGCGTTCCGGTCTTTGCAGTCAAGGGCGAAAGCCTTGAAGAATACTGGACCTACACGGACCAGATCTTCCAGTGGGCCGACGGCGGCGTTTCCAACATGATCCTCGATGACGGTGGCGACGCCACCATGTACATCCTGCTCGGCGCCCGCGCCGAAGCCGGCGAGGACGTTCTGTCGAAGCCTGAATCCGAGGAAGAAGAAATCCTCGTCGCCCAGATCAAGAAGCGCCTTGCCGCTTCGCCGGGCTGGTTTACCAAACAGCGCGACGCCATCAAGGGTGTGACGGAAGAAACCACCACTGGCGTCAACCGTCTCTACCAACTGCATGCCAAGGGCCTTTTGCCCTTCCCGGCCATCAACGTTAACGATTCGGTTACCAAGTCGAAGTTCGACAACAAGTATGGCTGCAAGGAATCGCTGGTCGATGGCATCCGCCGCGGCACCGACGTGATGATGGCCGGCAAGGTTGCCGTCGTCTGCGGCTACGGCGACGTCGGCAAGGGTTCTGCCGCTTCGCTCTCCGGCGCTGGCGCCCGCGTCAAGGTCACGGAAGTCGATCCGATCTGCGCCCTGCAGGCCGCCATGGACGGTTTTGAAGTCGTTCTGCTCGAAGACGTTGTGTCCTCCGCCGATATCTTCATCACGACGACCGGCAACAAGGACGTCATTCGCATGGACCACATGCGCGAGATGAAGGACATGGCGATTGTCGGCAATATCGGCCACTTCGACAACGAGATCCAGGTTTCCGCGCTGCGCAACATGAAGTGGACCAACATCAAGCCGCAGGTCGACCTGATCGAGTTCCCCAAGGGCAACCGGATGATTCTTCTGTCGGAAGGCCGCCTGCTCAATCTTGGTAACGCCACCGGTCACCCGTCCTTCGTCATGTCGGCTTCGTTCTCCAACCAGGTCCTGGCCCAGATCGAGCTGTTCACCAAGGGTGCGCAGTATGACAAGGGTGTCCACATCCTGCCGAAGCACCTCGATGAGAAGGTCGCTCGCCTTCATCTGGCCAAGCTCGGCGCCAAGCTGACGGAACTTTCGGAAGAGCAGGCTGGCTATATCGGCGTGACGCCGAAGGGCCCATTCAAGTCTGAACACTACCGCTACTAGTCCTTACCCGGATAATCCACAACATATAGAGGCCGCGATCTTGACAGGAGATCGCGGCCTCTTTTTTTGCTTCGCCCTTCCCGAGGATTCCCCGAAGGCGTATGTTTTTGGCACAATGATTCGTGACGAAGATGCGGAACAGACGCGTCGCGGATGGGATGTCTTGTCGTTGAGGCGGCAAACAGACGAAGACATGCCGGACTGCAATCGGAATTGAACGAGGCCCGCTTTAGCGGGATTTCGACTTAACACTGCTTGGCGATTTGCAACCGGACAAAATGACCTTGAACGGACCCTGCCGAAAGGCCGGGGCACGCTTCAAGGTATTGAATACACAGCTGATCGCGTGATTCGGGTTTTCCGGCGCATCGATCATATGTGGTGCAAACGGGGAAGCACGCCATGGAAACAGGTCCTTTGAAACGCGCTGGCGGCCGGATTCCGTCTCTGCTGCGCCGGTTCATGGCAAGCTCGACGCTCGTGGCTTTCGCCTGCCCTGCTTTTGCAGCGGTTGAAGGCGTGGCGACAGCCAACCTCTTCGGCTCGTCCGAAGTCGTGACCTTTTCCGTGCTGATCGGTGTCATTTCTGCAGCAATGCTGTCGGCCATCTGGCTGATCCGCCAGCGCGGCAATATGGAGACCGACAATCGCGAGCTGAACACGGCGCTGGCCGATGCCAACCACCGGATTTCGCGGTTCCAGGCACTAATTGCCGACAAGAACCGCCGCATCGTCGTTTGGGAAGGCCAGTCGAACAAACCTGAATTTCTCGGCCAGCTGCCGGCCGAGACCGGCGCACCACAGGATGACCGAGACTTCCTTGCTTTTGGCCGCTGGATTAAATCGCAATCAGCATCCGAGCTGGAAAAAGCCATCGAACGGCTGCGTTCGAATGCAGAGAGCTTCGACCTTGTCGTCGAAACCAGCCGGAGTGAAATCATCGAGGCCCAGGGCCGCGTTTCCGGCGGCCGCGCCTTCGTGCGTTTCGTGGCACTGAACAATCTGCGGGCCGAGCTTGCGGAAGTGAAAATGGAACGCGACCGCCTGCACGGCGCGCTGTCCAACCTGCATACGCTGCTCGACGCAATCGATCTTCCCGTCTGGCAGCGCGGGCCGGACGGCGCCATTCTCTGGGTAAACGAAGCTTATGCCGAAGCTGTTGAAGCCGCCGATCCTTCCGCAGCTGTCAAGGAGAGCCGCGAGCTTCTGGCAACCGTCGCACGCGAGAAAATCCGCGTCCTCAGCACTTATGATTCGCCCTATCGCGACAAGGTCTCCACCGTGGTGCGTGGAAACCGGACGTTCTTTGACGTGGTGGACGCCAAGAGCACCAGCGGATCCGCAGGCATGGCGATCAACGTCTCCGACGTCGAGGCCGTCCGCGAGGAACTCAACCGCACCCTGAAGAGCCACGCCGAAACGCTCGATCATCTGGCAACGCCGGTGGCGATCTTCGACGGCAGCCAGCAGCTGCAATTCTACAACCAGGCGTTCCAGCGCCTGTGGGACCTCGACATGGGCTTCCTTGAGCGCAAGCCCGGCAATGGCGAGATCCTCGACCGGCTGCGCGCCGTCGGCAAACTGCCGGAACAGCTGAACTGGAAGCAGTGGAAGGATTCAGCGCTCGCCGTCTATCAGGCGATCGAGACGCAATCCGACCTCTGGCACCTGCCCAACGGCCAAACCCTGCGCGTGTTCGCAACCGCCCGCCCGCAAGGCGGAGCCACCTGGGTGTTTGAAAACCTGACGGAAAAGGTCGATCTGGAAACCCGCTACAACACGTTGGTCCAGGTCCAGGGCGAGACGATCGACCACCTCTCGGAAGGTGTCGCCGTGTTCGGGCCGGACGGCCGCATCAAGTTGTCCAATCCTGCGTTCCGCGCACTTTGGGGCGTGAGCGAAATCGAAGCAAAGCCCGGCACGCATATCCGCGCCATCGAACAGGCCTGCGCGCCGTCCTACGACCAGCCGGATGGCTGGAAGCAGTTTTCCCATCTCATCACCAGCTTCGACGACGAACGCCCGTCCTGCCAAGGTATTCTGGAGCTGCGGACCGGCTTGATCCTCGATTTCGCCGTCATTCCGCTGCCCAACGCCCAGACGATGCTGACTTTCGTCAACATCACCGATAGCGCCCGGGTCGAGCGCGCGCTGACCGAAAAGAACGATGCGTTGCGGATGGCGGACCATCTGAAGAACGATTTCGTCCAGCACGTCTCCTATGAGCTGCGTTCACCGCTGACCAACATCATCGGCTTTGCCGATCTCCTGAAAACACCCGCTTTCGGATCGCTGACGGAACGGCAGGCGGAATATGTCGATCATATCTCCACATCGTCCTCGCTGCTTCTGACGATCGTCAACGACATCCTCGATCTGGCGACCGTCGATGCGGGGATCGTCGAGCTGGACCTGTCGGAAATCAACCTGACGGATTTCCTCGATGAAGTGTCGTTGCAGATGGCAGACAGGCTGCAGGAAAGCGCCGTCACCCTGCAGATCGATACGCCGGATATGCTGGGTCTGTTCGTGGCCGATCACCAGCGGCTGAAGCAGATCCTCATCAAGCTTTTGACCAATGCCGCCAATTTTGCGCCCGACGGCAGCACGGTCAGCCTGAAGTGCCGCCGCGAGGGCAGCGATTTCGTCTTCAGCGTCACCGACAGTGGCACCGGCATTCCGCAGGATGTGCTCGACGCCGTGTTCAAACGTTTCGAAAGCCACGGCCAGCACGGCGGTGCAGGCCTTGGTCTGTCTATCGTTGAAAGCTTCGTCAGCCTGCATCACGGCACCGTATCGATCCGCAGCCGCGAAGGCGAAGGCACGGAAGTGACCTGCCGCATCCCTTCGGGCGACCTGCCGCAGATCGCTGCGGCGGAATAATGCAGGTGATCGAGCTCACCCTCAAGGACGAGGCAGCCACCATCGAGCTCGGCGAAGATCTGGCGCTGGCCTTGAAAGCTGGTGACTGTCTGGCGCTATCGGGTGATCTCGGCGCCGGCAAGTCGACATTGGCGCGTGCCTTTCTGCGCGCCGTGGCTGACGATCCGGCGCTAGAGGTTCCAAGCCCCACCTTCACGCTGGTGCAGAGCTACGAGCTGCGCATTCCCGTTTCGCATTTCGATCTCTACCGGCTCGCGGATGTATCGGAACTCGATGAGCTGGGCTTTGACGAGGCCCTATCCGAGGGCATCTGCCTGGTGGAATGGCCAGAGAATGCGCTTTCAGCGCTGCCGAAGTCACGGCTGACCGCCACGTTTTCTCATCTCGGTGACGGACGCGCCGTCACGATCAGCGGCGAAGCCGCCGCCCTTGCGCGAATTGAGCGCAGCCTTGCCATCCGCGCCTTCCTCAGACAGCGCGGATACGGCCACGCCAAACGTCGGCATCTGAGCGGCGACGCTTCCGCGCGCGCCTATGAACGCATTCTCGTTGAGGGCGAGCCGGTCCGCATCCTGATGGACTCCGCCCGTCACACGCCGGGCCCAATTCTTCAGGACGGCAAATATTACCAGCAGCTGGCGCATCTGGCCGAAGACGTCATCCCGTTCGTCGCCATTGCCCGCGATATCAGGGACAAGGGATTTTGCGCTCCGGACATCTATGAGAGCGATTTCGATGCCGGCATCCTGTTGATCGAAGATCTCGGCAGTGACGGTATTCTCGACGCGGACGGACGGCCGATCTCCGAGCGTTACCTGGAAAGTGTGCGTGTCCTTGCTCATCTGCACGCGCAGCCAGTGACGCGGGACATATCGCTCGGCTGCGTCACTCACCACATTCCCGATTTCGACCGCACGGCGATGAAGATCGAGACCAGCCTGCTGCTCGACTGGTATCTGCCCTGGAAGCGCGGCGAAAAGGCTTCCGATGTCGAGCGCCATGGCTATTTTGCCGTCTGGGATCAACTGATCGATCTTATGCCTTCATCGGAAAAGAAGCTGCTGCTGCGGGATTTCCACTCGCCTAATATCATCTGGCGCGGCGACCGCTCAGGGTTCGACCGGATCGGCATCATCGATTTCCAGGATTCGATGATCGGCCCGACCGCCTATGACGTCGCCTCGATCACGCAGGATGCCCGCGTCACGATCGAACCGGACATGCGCGACGCGATGCTGTCGCTCTATTGCTCCGAGCGCCACGCTCTCGGAGCGTTCGACGAGACGACGTTCCGGCGCGACTGGCATCTGGTGTCCGCCCAGCGCAATTGCAAGCTCGTTGGCATCTGGGTGCGGCTGATGCAGCGCGACGGCAAGCCCTTCTATATGAAGCATATGCCGCGCACATTTTCCTATCTTGAGGTGGCGCTTCAACACGAAGCACTCGCGCCCTTGCGCGATTGGTGCATAAAGGCTGGAATCCTTTAGACCGAATCAACGGTCGAAGCTTCAGTGGAATACGTGCTGCCCATGTCCATCATCGAAAACGCCATGGTGCTCGCTGCGGGACTTGGAACCCGTCTGCGCCCGCTCACCGACACCATGCCGAAACCGCTGGTTCCGATCGCGGGAAAGCCGATGATCGACTATGTGCTCGATCTCCTGGAGGCGGCGGGCGTGACGACGGCAGCGGTCAACGTTCATCATTTCGCCGACCGGATGGAAGCGCATCTGGCTGAGCGAAGCCGGCCAAGCATCGTGATTTCAGACGAACGGGCAGCGCTGATGAATTCCGGTGGAGGCCTGGTCAAAGGATTGACGCTGCTTCCCGAAGGCCCGGTTCTGGTGATGAATGCGGACCTGTTCTGGGTCGGAGAAAAGCCGGATTCTCCGCCCAATCTCGAAAGGCTCGCATCCTTCTTCGATCCGGAAACCATGGACATGGCGCTGCTCTGCGTCCGCAACGAAGACACGACCGGACACAATGGCAAGTTGGATTTCTCGCTCGATGCGGAGGGGCGGCTTTCCCGCTACAAGGACGGCATGGACAATCCTGTCGTTTATGCGGGCGCCATCGCGCTGCACAGCCACCTTTTCACCGATGCGCCGCAGGATGCTTTCAACCTCAACATCTACTTCGACCGGGCGATAGCCAGAAACAGGCTTTTCGGTATCGTCCTCGATGGTCACTGGCTGACGGTCGGAACGCCTGAAGCGGTCGGCCAGGCCGAAGACGCCATCCAACAGTTTGCAACAGGAGCCTGATGACGTGACGGACCCCGTCTCCAACGTCTTCACCATTCCACCCGGCCTTCCCTTCCTGAAGACGCTGGTCGAAAAGCTGTGTTCCGGCGAACTGGTTCCGGGTTTTCGTTACGACACGGCCGATCCGCTGTCGCTTGCCGGCGTGACCATCTTCGTGCCGACTCGGCGCTCGGCCCGCGTGCTGCGCTCCGAGCTCGTCGATTGCCTCGGCGGACGCTCGGCGATTCTGCCGATGATCCGCGCGCTGGGCGAAACCGATGACGACAGCGGTTTTTTCGATGCCGAAATCCCGGCGATCCTTGATCTCGCGCCGCCTTTGCCCAACATCGCCCGGCTGATCGAGCTGGGCTGCCTTATCCTTGCCTGGCGAAACCAGCTGCCGAAGGCTGTGCTCGACGTGCATGCGGAAAGCCCGCTGATCGCACCGGCCAGCCCCGCCGATGCCATCTGGCTGGCGCGCAATCTCTCCGAGATCATCGACGCGATGGAGACGGAGGAGCTGGACTGGGACGCGCTCGGCAAGCTCGATGACGCCGACCATGCGCTCTGGTGGCAGCTGACGCTGGCGTTCCTGAAAATTGCCAGCAGCTACTGGCCAGCCCGGCTGGAGGAGTTGAAGCAATCCTCGCCCGCCCGCCACCGCAACGCCATCCTTGAAGCCGAGGCCCAGCGCATCGCCAGCGGCAAGGTGACCGGCCCGATCATCATCGCCGGCTCCACCGGCTCGATCCCGGCAACCGCCAAGCTGATTGCTGCTGTGCAGAAACTTCCAAACGGCACGATCGTCTTGCCCGGTCTCGACCAGACGATGAGCGATGCCGAGTGGATGATGATCGCGCCGGAAACCGGAACGCTGACCGGCCGGCCGGATCCGGCGAGCCGCAGCCATCCGCAATACGGGTTCTTCCGCCTGCTGAAGCGCATGGACGTTTCCCGCCAGGATGTTGCGGTTCTCGGTAGCTCGCAGCCTGATCTCGATTACCGGGCGGAGCTGATCTCCTATGCCCTTTTGCCGGTGCAGGCGACCAGCAGCTGGACGGCGCTGCGTGACGATGTGGATCCTGCCCGGTTGACGGCCGCCTTTGCCGACGCCGCGCTGATCGAAACGGCCAATGAGCGCGAGGAGGCAACCGCCATCGCCATTGCGCTGCGCCTGGCGCTGCACGGCAATGAGGAAAGCCAGGCAGCCCTCATCACGCCCGATCGCGACCTTGCACGCCGGGTCGCGGCAGAACTGATGCGGTTCGGCATTGAGGCCGACGATTCCGCCGGTACGCCGCTCTCGTCCACCGGACCCGGCAGCCTGACGCGTCTGCTGCTTGAGGCTTCGTTGCGGCCGGGCGATCCCGTATCGATCGTGGCGCTTCTCAAACATCCGCTCGCGCGTTTCGGCCTTTCATTGGAAGCGATGAATGCAGCGGCCACGACGCTGGAGCTGATGGCGCTGCGCGGGGGCACCGGCAGCGCCGATATTTCCGAGCTTGAAGCCCTTCTCGACCAGACGCTGCAGCATGAGATCGGCAAAAAGCATCTGCCGGAATGGCGCGGCCAGATCGATGACGAGACCATCGAACAAGCCCGCGATCTTGCCCGGCGCATTGCTGCGGCAGCCGAGCCGCTGGCCGGCACATTGGTGCGTCATCGCAGAAGCGGCCGTGGGCTGACGGCAGCCTTGCCGCTCTCGCAATGGGCAGAGAAAACCGGAGCCGCGCTGGAAGCGGTCGCCATCGATGAGCAAGGCAGCCTTGCCGGGCTGTGGTCGGGTGAAGCCGGCGAAGCACTGGCGACGCAGCTGCGCTCCGTCATCGACACCGAAGGCCAGCTGACGGCGGATGGGCCGCAATGGAGCGATATCGTCGAAGCCTTGTCGGCGAGCGAATCGATCAAGCCGCGCTCGATGCGCCATCCCCGCGTGTTCATTTTCGGCGCACTCGAATCGCGCCTGCAGAGCGTCGATCTCGTGGTTCTCGGCGGCATGAACGAAGGCACCTGGCCCGGCCAGACAGCCAATGATCCATTCCTGTCGCGCACGATGAAGACGACGATGGGGCTTGAGCCGCCGGAGCGGCGGATCGGCCAGCTGGCGCATGATTTCCAGATGGCCTGCGGCACGCGCAAACTCATCTTGACCCGCGCCATGCGCAAGGGTGCAACGCCGACCGTCGCCTCCCGCTGGCTGCAACGGCTTCTGGCTGTCGGCGGCAAGTCCTTTGCGGCAACGTTGCGCAACAATGGCAGGGACTATCAGCAATGGGCTGGTATGCTGGATCAGGGCGTCACCCAGCCGCTGGCCAAGAGGCCGGAGCCGAAACCATCAGCGGAACACCAGCCGCGCAGCTATTCCTTCAGCGAGGTGAGCCGACTACGGCGCGATCCCTATGCCGTCTATGCGCGGCGCATCCTGCGCCTACAGCCGATCGATCCCTTCAACCGCGATCCGGGCGCTGCCGAGCGCGGCACGCTGTACCACAAGATCGTCGAGCGTTTCGTGCGTGCCGGGCTGGATGCAGCATCGCCGGAAGCACAGACGGAAATGAACCGGATTCTCAACGAGGCTTTTGACGAGCAGGCCCTGCCTTCCCATATCGATATCGTCTGGCGGCCGCGCTTTGCCGCTGTCGGCAAGGCTTTCATCGATTGGGAAATCAGCCGCCAGGGCGATGTCCGCAAGAGTTTTACCGAACTCTACGCATCGATGGAACTTGGGGTTTCCGACATCAAGCTGACCGGCATTGCCGACCGGATCGATATTCTCGGCGATGGAAGCGCCGTGGTCGTCGATTACAAGACGGGATCGAACCCCTCGATCAACGAGGCCCGCGCCCTGCTCGATCCTCAGCTGGCACTGGAAGCGGCAGCGCTCAAGGCCGGCGCCTTCCAGAAGACGGGAGCGAAACACCCGCAATCGCTGCTTTACGTCAGGCTCAAACCCGGCGAGCGGTTTGCCGTGCAGGAGGTCAACAATGAGCACGCCAAGGCGCGCGCCAATGTCGAGACCAAATCGGCCGAGCAACTGGCCGAGGATTCGCTGAATGAACTGACAGGTCTTCTCGCTGCCCTGATGAGCGGCAAATACGGTTTTGCCTCCCGGTTGATCGTGCAAAAGGAACGCGATTACGGCGGCGAGTACGACCATCTGGCCCGCGTTGCCGAATGGGCAACGGCGGAAGGCGAGGATGACAGCAATGAAGGATGACGATTTCGGCCCGTTTGAGCCAACGCCGCAGGCCTGGCTCGACTGGACCTCGGCCAAGCAGGCACTTGCCTCCGACCCCGCCCGCTCCGCCTGGGTTTCCGCCAATGCCGGCTCCGGCAAGACGCATGTGCTGACGCAGCGCGTTATCCGGCTCCTGTTGTCCGGTTGCCGGCCGTCGGCGATTCTTTGCCTGACCTACACCAAGGCGGCGGCATCGGAAATGTCCAACCGCGTGTTCGAGCGGCTGGCCGAATGGGTGACGCTGGATGACGACGCGCTGGACGGCCGGATCGCGGCGATCGAGGGCGAGAGGCCTGACCTGTTGAAACGCCAGGAGGCCCGCCGCCTGTTTGCGCGGGCGCTAGAAACGCCCGGCGGCTTGAAGATCCAGACGATCCACGCGTTCTGCGAGGCACTCCTGCATCAATTTCCGCTGGAGGCCAATGTCGCCGGTCATTTCTCCGTGCTCGACGACCGCGCCTCCGCCACGCTTCTGGCCGATGCACGGCGGGCGCTATTGACCGCCACCGCAAGCGAGGATGACCGCGAACTGACCGAGGCCTTTGCCACGGTGCTCGACCTCGCCGACGATACCGGCCTTGAAAAACTGCTGTCTGCCATCGTTGCCCAGCGCACGCCGATCCAGGTGTTTCTAGATGAAGCCGCGAGCAAAGGGGGTATCGATCCGGCGCTTCGGCTGGCCTTGGGGCTCGGCCCGGATGAGACAACGCAAACGGCATTAGCCGGATTCTGGCCTCTGAAGGGTCTGAACGGTGCGGCGCTCGAACGTTATATCGGCATGGCGCTGTCAGCCGGGGGAGCCAAGGTTACGGAGTTCGCCGATGGCCTGCGCATGGTCGGCAAACTCGCCGATCCCCTGCAGCGCTATAACGCACTGAACGGGCTGTTCTTCACCCAGGCTGGCAAGCCGAAAGCCGATTCCGCCTTCATGTCCAAGGGTATGCGCGACAAGGCGCCGGATCTGGAGGACCTCGTCAACGGGGCCCGTGACCATATCGCTGCCGCCACCGACCGGCTCAACCTGATTGCGATGTTCGAGGCCACCAAGGCGGCACTGGTGCTCGCCGACCGGCTGAACAGCGACTACGAAGACATCAAGAAAAGCCGCAGCCAGCTGGATTTCGATGACCTGATCAACCGTACGGCGACGCTTTTATCGCGGGGCGATGTCAGCCGCTGGATCCACTACAAGCTCGACCAGGGTATCGACCATATCCTTGTCGATGAGGCGCAGGACACCAGCCCGGTGCAATGGACGATCATCCAGTCGCTCGCCGAGGATTTCTTCTCCGGCGAAACGGCGCGCGGTGGCAACCGGACGATGTTTGCGGTCGGTGATGAGAAACAGTCGATCTATTCGTTCCAGGGCGCCCGGCCCGAGCGGTTTTCCAACGAGAGCATCGAGACCGAACGGCGGGTCCGCGATGGCGGCAAGGCCTTCAGCCCTATCCGGCTGCAGCTGTCCTTCCGCTCTACCGAGGATGTGCTTTCAGCCGTCGATACCGTGTTTGAAAATCCGCTCCATGCCCGTGGTTTGAGTGCCCGTAACGATGCTGTCGTGCACGCCTCTAACCGCATCGGCCATCCCGGTGTCGTCGAGGTCTGGGATGCGATCGCGCCGGCCGACAGCATCCGGGAGGACGATTGGACCGCCGCCTTCGACGCGACGCCGGAGGATGCGCCGGCCAATATCCTAGCACAGCGCATCGCCTCTATCCTGGCCGACTGGATCGGCCGGGAAACGGTGATCGAAAAGGGCGTCAGACGGCCGATGCAGCCGGGCGATGTCATCGTTCTCGTGCGCAAGCGCGACGCCTTCGTTAATGCGCTGACCCGGGCCTTGAAGACGCGGGAGAATATCCCCGTTGCCGGCGCCGACCGGCTGGTGCTGACCAACCACATTGCCGTGCAGGACCTGATGGCGCTTGGCCGTTTCGTGCTTCTGCCGCCGGACGATCTGTCGCTGGCTGCGGTGTTGAAGAGCCCGCTGTTCAACCTTGGCGAAGACGATATCGCCGCGCTGGCGGTGGGTAGGCCATCATCCGTCAGTCTCTGGAAAAACCTTCTGGATTTCGGCGCCGACGAGACGAGCCGCTATCATCCCGCGCTGAGTAAGCTGCAGCGCTACAGATCGCTATCGCGTACCCTGCCCGTGCATGATTTCTACGCGCAGATCCTTGGCCAGGACGGCGGGCGGGCGGCCTATCTCGGACGGCTCGGCACCGAAGTCAGCGATATTCTCGACGAATTCCTGACCTTTGCGCTCGACCATGAAAAGAACGGCCTTCCCGGCCTGCAGGCCTTCATTTCCGGGCTGGAAATGGAAGCGCCAACGGTCAAGCGCGAACAGGACAAGGAGCGCAACGAGGTCCGCATCATGACGGTCCACGCGGCCAAGGGCCTAGAAGCACCGGTGGTCTTCCTGGTTGATGGCGGCGGCAAGGCGTTCAATTCCCAGCATGTTTCAGGCCTGCGCATGATCAAGCAGGACGATCATCAGGGTGCCATGGCCCTGCCCGTCTGGCGTCCGCCGGGCGCCGCATCGAACGCGCTGGTGGATGCGGATACAGACCGGCTGAAGACGGCGGCCGAGGAAGAATACCGCCGACTGCTCTACGTCGGCATGACACGCGCGGCCGACCGGCTGATCGTCTGCGGTTATCAGGGCAAGCGCGCCAACACCGAAAGCTGGCATGCGATGGTCACCGGCAGTCTGTCTGCCGATGAGCGCGGCCGCAGTGCGCCGATGACGTTTTCCGCCGGCGACCAGGAATGGACCGGTTATCGCTGGCAGGTTTCCGCGTCCGGCCGCGATCTGCAGACACAGGAGCGGGGCGTGGATACGGGGGAAACGCAACACACCGGCCTGCCGCCGGCACTCCTACAGCCATTGCCGCCGCAAAAACATCTGCCCCGGCCCCTCAGCCCTTCCGGCGCGGGTGCGGTGATCGACGAGGAGGATAGCGGTACCATCGTCGGTTCCTCCTTGTTCTCGCAAAAGCCTAGCGCCGACACGTCGTTGCTGCGCGGTGCGATCCTGCACCGGTTCCTGCAGGTCCTGCCATCGATCACGCCTGAAGAACGAGGGCCTGCGGCCGAGCGTTATCTGCTTCGCTCCGTTCCGCGCTGGTCTGCCCCGCAACGGCAGGCCCTGACCGAATCGGTCCTGAAGGTGATCGAGCATCCGGAACTCGCCGCGCTGTTCTCCGAAGGCAGCCGGGCGGAAGTGTCCGTCATGGGTGCGCTCAAGCTCGGAGCCAAGGATTTTGCGGTGTCCGGCCGTATCGACCGGCTGGCCGTCTCGGAAAAAACCGTCATCATTGCCGATTTCAAGACCAACCGCGAAATCCCGGAATCCGCCGAAGCGGTCCCCTTCGTCTACCGGGCGCAGTTGGCGATTTACCGCGCCCTGCTGAAGCCGCTTTACCCGGATCACCTCATCCAGTGTGCTCTGATTTATACCGGGGGTCCCACCGTTCTCATCCTGCCACAGGCGATGCTGGACGGGAGCCTTGTGGAGCTCGCGACAAAGTGAGATAGGGATGGGATTGAAAAGCTGACGCTCAACCATCACATGATGGACAACCGTTCGAAGAACGCCGATTTCGAAACCAAGGAGCAGCCTATGGCTACCGTAAAAGTCGATACTTCCAATTTTCAGGACGAAGTCCTGAACTCCGTCGAGCCTGTCATCGTGGACTTCTGGGCCGAATGGTGCGGCCCGTGCAAGATGATCGCTCCGAGCCTGGAAGAAATTTCCGTTGAAATGGCTGGTAAGGTCAAGGTTGCCAAGGTCAACATCGACGAGAACCCGGAAATCGCCGCCCAGTATGGCGTGCGCTCTATCCCGACCCTTGCCATGTTCAAGGCCGGCGAAGTTGCCGACATCAAGGTGGGTGCTGCGCCGAAGACGGCCCTGACCTCGTGGATTGCCAACGCTGCTGCGTAAGTGAAATTCCAAGTGGAATCAAAAAAGCCCGGGAAACCGGGCTTTTTTCGTTTCTGCAAAGTCATTTGACGCCGGCGGCAGGCTCCAGCAATGGAATATGCGGTGCAGCGGTTTTCGGTAGCAGACCCATCAGACGCGGATCGTCGTGGATCTCGACCATCAACGTATAGGGCTTGAAGCCGGAGCGCTGATAGAAGCCAACAGCGGCGGGATGATCGAATGTGCAGGTGTGCAGCCAGAACCGCTCGATCGGATGCGCCCACGCCTTGGCAATCGCCTGGTTCATCAGGAAACGGCCCGTGCCCTTGCCGATCGCATCCTTGACCACGCCGAAATAGACCACTTCGCATTCGCCGGTCACGCGAAAGTCGAGCTCGAGCAGGCCGATATCGCGATCACCGTCGCGCAGCGCATAGGTCTCCATCGACGGATGGGCGAGAATGTCGCGCACCTCGTCATCGCCGATCTCCAGCATGGAGACCCATAGCCAGTCCTCCCCGACCTCGCGAAACAGGCGCCGGTAGATATCGAGATTGTGTGGACCGAGGCGCACCAGCGTGAGCGGCAGGTCCGGCAAGCCGGCCGTTTCCGCCGGGCGCTTTCGCATTTCCAGAAACGTCACCACATTGGCAACCTTGCCGGGCGGGATGGGCGAATAGCCCTCGGGCAATTCAGGATTATTGTCGTACATTCGTTTTCTCTGCTCAGGAACTCAGATGGGCGAGCCGCGCGTTTTATCGCGGCGGCGTGCCGTTGTCGGCCAGAACGTCGCCGACCAGATAGAGTGAGCCGCCGATCAGGATGCGCGGCGCGACCGGATCCTCGTTGAACATCGCCGTAATCGCTCCAAGCGCTTCGGCGACTGTGGACATCGCGCCTGCCTCGAAGCCTGCCGAAGCTGCATCGGCGGCGAGAGCGACCGCGTCTATTCCAGCGTCGGAGCCGCGAATCGGAACGGTAAACACCTGTTCGGCCAACCCCTTGAATGCTTGAAAATAGCCGACCGGATCCTTGGTGTTGATCATTCCGATGATCAGGAACAGCGGCCGCGGATCGCGTTCTTCCAGGTTGGCCATTGTTTCGGCAATGACCTGGCCAGCGCCTGGATTATGGCCGCCATCCACCCAGATTTCCGATCCCTCCGGCGCCAGGCGCGCCAAACTGCCTTCGGTCAACCGCTGCAGGCGGCCTTGCCATTCGACCGTAACCAGTCCTTTGTCGATGACGGCATCGGATACATTGAAACCGGCGGCCTTCACGGCGCGGATGGCGGCGGCGGCATTGGCATATTGATGGCGGCCGGGCAGCCGCGGCAGCGGCAAATCGGCCAGACCGAAATCGTCCTGATAGACCAGGCGGCCGAATTCCTCATGCGCCATGAAGTCCTGCCCATAGACCGAGAGCGGGCAATTCAGCCGTTCGGCGATGGAGACCAGTACGTCGCGAGCCGTATCTTCTTCCTGATGGCCGATCACCACCGGGCAGCCGCGCTTCATGATCCCCGCCTTTTCGGCAGCTATCAGTTCGACACGATCGCCGAGATAGGCCTGATGATCGAGCGAGATCGGCATGATGACCGAAACGGCGGGTGTCTTGATGACATTGGTGGCATCGAAACGGCCACCGAGGCCGACTTCGATGATGACGACATCGGCCGGATGCTCGGCAAACAGCACGAAGGTGACGGCCGTCAGGATTTCGAAGACGGTGATCTTCTGGCCGGCATTGGCCTCGCCGACGCGGCGAACGGCATCGGCCAGCACGGCATCGCTGACCAGCGCGCCGCGTTCGCCCTTTTTGCCGAGGCGATAACGCTCGTGCCAGTTGACCAGATGCGGCGATGTATGAACATGGACGGTAAGTCCGGCAGCTTCCAGGATCGCGCGGGAAAAGGCAGTCACCGAACCCTTGCCGTTGGTGCCGGCCACATGGATGACCGGTGGCAGCTTGTCCTGCGGATTGCCGAGCACATCGAGAAGCCGGGTAATCCGGTCGAGCGACAGGTCGAAGCCCTTCGGGTGAAGCGCCAGCAGCTTGTCGATTTCCTGTCCGGCTTCGGACACCTGCACCGTGCTCATCACCGCTCCTCCAACTACCGCCGGAGCGCCGGGCGCTCATTCAAGCGCGCTCAAGACGCGCCAATCCCAAATGATCTCATCGCTTACGGGCGACCGGGGCAATCCCGAGCGCCCTTCGTATTTTTAAGCTCAGGCGCTGGCGGCCATCGGGACCGCAGCGATCGCGGTGCTGCCATTCAGCTTGGCGGCATCGACCGGCTTTTTCATCAGGATCTTCAGGACACGGGCCAGCGTGTCTGGAATATCGTGGCGCTTGATGACCATGTCGATCATGCCGTGTTCCATCAGGTATTCCGATGTCTGGAAACCTTCCGGCAACTTTTCGCGAATGGTCTGTTCGATGACGCGCTTGCCGGCAAAGCAGATCTCGGCACCGGGTTCGGCCAGATGCAGATCGCCCAGCATGGCATAGGACGCCGTCACGCCACCCGTGGTCGGGTTGGTGAGCACGACGATATAGGGAAGGCCCGCTTCCTTGAGCATCTGCACGGCGACCGTGGTGCGCGGCAGCTGCATCAGCGACAGGATGCCTTCCTGCATGCGGGCGCCGCCCGAAGCCGGGAAGATCACCAGCGGGCATTTTTCAGCAATCGCCTTTTCGAACGCCTTGACGATCGCCTCTCCGGCAGCCATGCCGAGCGAGCCGCCCATGAAGTTGAACTCATGCACGACGCCGACCAGCTTGACACCACGGCAACGGCCAACACCGGCAACGATCGTGTCTTCGAGATCGGTCTTGATGCGGCTGTCGCGCAGGCGATCGACATATTTCTTCGAATCGCGGAACTTCAATGGGTCCTGCGCCACCTTCGGCTGCGGCAGGCCCTCATAGACGCCATCATCGAACAGGTCCTTCAACCGCGCCTTGGCCGGCATCTTCATATGGAAGCCGGATGCGGGGATGACCCATTTGTTTTCCTCGAGATCGCGATGAAACACCATCTCGCCAGTTTCCGGGCACTTGATCCAGAGATTTTCCGGAACTTCCCGGCGACCGAGCATCGAGTTGATCTTCGGTCGAACGTAATTCGTGATCCAGTTCAAATCCAAACTCCTGAATATTCAAAGCCGGTCCTGCCCCACAATGTGGGCATTTATTCGGCCGCGACAAGTTTCGCGGAGCGAACGCCGACTGCAAGGCCGCGAACCAGCGTTTCGACGCCCGGTACCGTTGCCCCTGTTGATTTTCCGTCCCCGGTCAGGCTGGACGCTATCTGGTTGACGATGGCGGTGCCAACGACCACGCCATCTGCCGACGCACCGATGGCGCGGGCATGCTCAGCCGTCTTGACGCCGAAGCCGACGCAGACCGGAAGTTTCGTATGGCCCTTGATCCGCTGCACGGCACCGCCGACAACAGTGGGATCCGGCAGAGCGGAGCCGGTGATGCCGTTCATCGAGACATAATAGACGAAACCAGAGGTATTTTCGAGAACCTTCGGCAACCGCTTGTCGTCAGTGGTCGGCGTCGCCAAGCGAATGAAGTTGATGTCTTTCTTCAACGCCGGGATGCACAATTCGTCATCCATTTCTGGCGGCAGATCGACGACGATCAGGCCGTCGATACCGCAAGCCAGTGCGTCGTCGAGAAAGCGTTCAACGCCATAGATGTAGATCGGGTTGTAGTAGCCCATCATGACGATCGGCGTATCCTGATCGCTTTCGCGGAAATGGCGGGCGATCTCCAGGGTCTTGGCCAGTGTCTGCCCGCCTTTCAGCGCGCGCTGTCCGGCCAGCTGGATCGCGGGGCCATCGGCCATCGGATCGGAAAAGGGCATGCCAAGCTCGATGATATCGGCACCGGCCGACGGCAAAGCCTTCATGATGGCCAGCGACGTCTCGAAATCCGGATCGCCGCCCATGAAGTAGGTGACCAGCGCCGGCCGGCCTTCGGCGGCCAGATCGGCAAATCGTTTGTCCATGCGTGCGGTCATGCGGTTACAGTCCCATTCCAAGCAATTTGCCGACGGTGAAGATGTCCTTGTCGCCGCGGCCGGAGAGGTTCATCAGAATGATCTCGTCCTTGCCCATCTTCGGCGCCCGCTTGATCACTTCGGCGATCGCGTGGCTCGGCTCCAATGCCGGAATGATCCCCTCGAGCCGTGTGAGCAGCTGGAACGCTTCCAGCGCCTCATGGTCCATGATCGGCACATAATCGACACGGCCGATATCGGCGAGCCAGGAATGTTCGGGGCCGATGCCGGGATAATCGAGACCAGCGGAAATCGAATGGCCTTCCTTGATCTGGCCGTCGCCGTCCTGCAGCAGATAGGTGCGGTTTCCATGCAGCACGCCCGGCGAACCTGCGGTGATAGACGCACAATGCTCGTCACCCTCCAGACCCTTGCCACCGGCTTCGACGCCGACGATCTTGACGGATTCGTCGTCAAGGAAGGGGTGGAAGATGCCGATCGCATTCGAGCCGCCGCCGACGGCAGCAATGACTAGATCCGGCAGGCGGCCTTCAGCCTCCAGCATCTGCTGCTTGGCTTCGATACCGATCACCGACTGGAAGTCGCGGACCATTTCCGGATAGGGATGCGGACCGGCAGCGGTGCCGATCAGGTAATAGGTGTCGTCGACATTGGTGACCCAGTCGCGCAGGGCTTCGTTCATCGCGTCCTTCAGCGTGCCGGACCCAGCCGTTACCGGCTTGACCTCGGCACCGAGCAGCTTCATGCGAAAAACGTTCGGCGCCTGACGCTCGACATCGGTTGCGCCCATATAGACGACGCAGGGAAGACCGAAGCGGGCGGCAACGGTGGCGGACGCCACGCCATGCTGGCCGGCACCGGTTTCGGCGATGATGCGGGTCTTGCCCATGCGCTTGGCCAGAAGGATCTGGCCGATGCAATTGTTGATCTTGTGCGAGCCGGTATGGTTCAGCTCTTCGCGCTTGAAATAGATCTTGGCGCCGCCAAGATGCTCCGTCAGGCGTTCGGCGAAATAGAGCGGGCTCGGGCGGCCGATATAATGGGCACCGAGATGTTTCAGCTCGGCCTGGAATTCCGGATCGGTCTTGGCCTTGTCCCACTCGGCCTGCAGGTCGAGGATAAGCGGCATCAAAGTTTCGGCGACGAAACGGCCACCGAAAATGCCGAAGCGGCCATCTTCATCGGGTCCGGTCTTGAACGAATTCGGGTTTGGCTTCTCGTTCACTTGCTTCTCCCTGCCAATGTTTTGGCTCCGGCCATATCCGCTTGCGCGCGGGAAACAGCCTCGAAAAACTCTTCCATGCGCCCCAGATCCTTGACACCCGGCGCGCTTTCCACACCTGAGGACGTATCGATGGCCTTGGCGCCGGTCAGAGCCAGGGCTTCACCGATATTCTCCGCGTTCAAACCACCGGAAAGCATGTAATCAACGCTTTCGTCAAGCGCATGCAAGAGCTTCCAGTCGAAAGACACGCCGTTGCCGCCCGGCAAATCCGAACCTTTCGGCGGCTTGGCGTCGAACAGGAAGCGGTCGGCTATTCCTATATAGGGTTCGATCCGCCTGAGATCATCAGCCTCACGAATGGAGAGCGCCTTGATAACCGGCAATCCGTAGACCGCCTTGACGTTCAGGACACGCTCGGGGCTCTCATTGCCGTGAAGCTGGAGAATGTCGGGCGACAGCGCCGAGACAATCTCGTCGAGATCATCATTATCGGCATCGACGGTGACGGCAACGATCTTCGCCTTGCCGCGAATGCGCTCCGCCAGCCGGCCGGCATCATCGGGCTCGATATTGCGCGGGCTCTTGGGAAAGAAGATGAAACCCGTATAGCGCGCGCCGAGCGCCACGGCCCGATCCACGGCCTCGGCAGTCTTCAGCCCGCAAATTTTGACTTCCGTTTTCATGCACAGCGCACTGACATGAAATGGGCCTTAAGTCGAGCTTAAAACCGACAATTGCGGGCTTTCGAAAGCACTCAGATGACAAGTCTCCGCTAAAATGATATCGTATATCGATATATAGGATGGACCTCATGAGAACTCTGATTGACATTACCGCGCTTCAAGTTGAGGCACTTGAAGATATAGCAAGAGCGGAAAAGCTGTCGCGTGCAGCAGTGATCCGGGCAGCAATCGACGAATACGTCCAACGCCGGCGCCGCGTTGACATCAGCGACGCCTTCGGGCTCTGGGGCGAAGCTGGAATGGATGGGCTGTCCTATCAGGAGAAAGTTCGCGGCGAATGGTGAAGGCACTGTTCGATACCAATATCCTGATCGACTATCTCAATGGTATTGCACAGGCTCGCGACGAGCTTGCTCTCTATGAGGAAAAGGCCATTAGCATCATTTCATGGATGGAGGTCATGGCAGGCGCCCGCGAGGAGGCTGAGACGGGAACGCGCGCTTTTCTCAATGGTTTTAGCCTGGTCGGGCTGACCGCACCGATTGCCGATCTTGCTGTGACGCTTCGCCGCAAGCGGCGCATCAAGTTGCCGGACGCGATTATCGAGGCTTCGGCACAGGCAAACGGTATGTTGCTCATCACCCGAAACACCAAGGATTTCGCGGCCGATTCGCCCTTCGTGCGCGTGCCCTATACGATATAGACCCGTTGCATGGCTCCTGAGGCTTCCTATATCCCAAGCAGACACACGTAGAACATCATGCGCCTTCTGCTTGCCATCATCCTGCCCTGGCTTCAGTTTTTCACCATCGGCCGGCCAATTGCGGGCATCATCTGCCTTATCCTGCAGATTACCCTGATCGGCTGGATTCCGGCGGCGATCTGGTCGGTCTATGCGCTCAGCCAGTACAAGACGGATGAGAAGATCAGGGAAGCGCTGGGCAATCAGTACCGGCGTTAAGCCGGATAGGCTCAATCGAAGTCGATTGCGTGCAGCATGGTGCCATTGCGCTTCAGCCAGCGTTTGGCATCGTCCATCGCAGGGCAGAGTTGTTCGCACAGATCCCAGAAATCCGGCCCATGGTTCATCTCGCGCAGATGTGAAACCTCGTGGGCGGCGAGATAGTCGATGACTTTCGGCGGCGCCATGACGATACGCCAGGAAAAGCTCAAGGCGCCATCGGCGGCACAGGATCCCCAGCGGCTGCGCGTATCTTTGAAACTCAGCGACTTCACCCTCCTGCCGACCATGCGGGCGTAGATCGACACCAGCCGTTCCAGGTCCTTGCGGGCTTCCTTCTTCAGAAAATCCGCGATCCGGCGGCGCAGGTGTTCCTCGGCACCACTGACAAGCAGCACTGGTTCGTCATCGATGATCACCGCTTCCGTCAGGCCGCGCAGCTTGCCGGTGCGCTCGATCCGGTGGGCGACGCCGCGCAGAAGAATGGTCCCACCCTCTTCCAGCACACTCTCGCCGGAAAACCGCGCGAGCTTGGTCATCAGCCATCCCTGATGGCGATCGAGGAAGGCATTGATCTCGCGTTCGGGCAATCCGGCCGGAATAGTCATCTTCAGCGCGCGGCCACCTGGCTCGATGCGTAGAGTCATCCGCGTTGCCCGGGCATTCTGGCGAATGGTCAGCGGCATGACTTTTCCCGCAACGTCAATCGTCCGCGTCACCGGTGGTGGCGGAGATTTGGGCTGACGCGTCTTTCGAAGCATGGAGAACATGAGTGTCTTGATAACCGATTCGTTTGAAGGACGCATGATCGCGAACCAACGGGACCGCATCAAAAAGAAAAACCGGCACCATTGCGGATGCCGGTTTTGTTTGTCTCGCTGATCGCTGGATCAGTTGGCCGGGAAGCCCGGAACCGAGCCGGCACCGCCGGAATTGCGATCGCGCATGAAACGGTCGAAATCTTCCTGGTCCTTGGCGCGGCGAAGTTCGCGGGCATATTCGTCGAATTGCTCGCGCATTTCGTCGAGCTTGCGGCGCTCCTCGTCGAGGCGGGCGAGCTCGGCATCGCGCCAGTCGTCGAAGGCAACATTGCCGGTGCCGAAGCTCGGACGGCCATAACGCTGGCTCTTGCGCCTGAAAGACGAGCAAAAGCCATCAACGCTGTTGTTGGCATCCTTCTTGAAGCTCTTCAGCCGTTCGCCGAACAGGATATAGGCAAGCATGGCGAGCCCAAGCGGCCAGAAAATCACGAAACCGAGCACCATCATGGCAATGGTCGCTGGCGTCCAGTCCGGACGGATCAATGCAGATTGGTTCATGTTCAGAAGTCCTCGCTAAAAGTGGGCCTCTCCTTCGGGCCCGCTTATTACGAGATGGGAAGAGGCTAACCGCTCTGCAAGACAATTGTCCGCAAAATCCGGCAAGCCTCTGATATCGATCGATGAAATCGATATGTTTTGCTGATCAGGCCGTCTTACCACCCTTAATCACTTGGCGCACCGGCTTGGCGCTGCGGGCATGTTCGCGGTGGAACGCAGCGATGCGCGGCGCGATTTCACGGCGGAAACGTGAGCCGTTGAAAACACCATAATGGCCGACATCCGGCTGCATATAGTGCAGGCGCATGTTGTCGGGGATGTTTGTGCAGATCGTTTGGGCCGCCTGTGTCTGGCCAACGCCGGAAATATCGTCGTTTTCACCTTCCACCGTCAAAAGCGCCACCTTGCGGATCGCAGTCGTGTCCACCTCCTGGCC
This sequence comes from Pararhizobium sp. PWRC1-1, assembly GCF_049897905.1. Taxonomy (NCBI): domain Bacteria; kingdom Pseudomonadati; phylum Pseudomonadota; class Alphaproteobacteria; order Hyphomicrobiales; family Rhizobiaceae; genus Pararhizobium; species Pararhizobium sp. PWRC1-1. The sequence goes on from NZ_JAFCXE010000008.1 coordinate 57,843, forward strand.
GCGGTGGAACATTTCGCCCTTTGGAAGCGCATGCTTCATGAAGACGACATCGACGGTCTGCAGGTAGAATTCGGCGGTCAGATCCATCACCGCCATGTACTCATCGTAGAAATCGCGGTGCTTTTCGGCGGCGTCGCCATCGTTCTTGACCAGATGCTCGAAGAAATCCTTCGTCGCCGTCAGGTGCCGGTCAAGGTTCATCGACATGAAGCCGGACAGCTGCAGGAAGCCCGGATAGACCGGGCGCAGGAAGCCGACCTGCGGAAAAGGAACCGGCATCACAACGTTGTCGCGGAACCAGCTGAGCGGCTTTTCCTTGGCGAGCTGGTTCACGGCCGTTGGATTGATGCGCGTGTCGATCGGACCACCCATCAGCGTCATAGAAGACGGCGACAACGGATCGTCATTGGCTTCCATGATGGCAACGGCGGCAAGCACCGGCACGGCGGGCTGACAGACGGCGATCACATGCGTGTCGGGGCCTAGAAAATGCAGCATATTGATGACGTAGTCGATATAGTCATCGAGGTCGAACATGCCTTCGGTCAATGGAACCGTGCGGGCATCTATCCAATCGGTGATGTAGATATCCGACTGCGGCAACAGCGCTTCGACGGTGCCGCGCAAAAGCGTTGCGTAATGGCCGGACATCGGCGCGACAATCAGCACCTTCGGATCGGATGCCCTGCCCTTCGGTACAGCGCGCCGGAAATGGATGAGATTGCAGAACGGCTCGCGCCAGACGATGCGCTCCTGGACCGCAACCGGCACGCCATCGACAACGGTTTCGGGCAGGCCGAACGCCGGTTTGCCGTAACGGCGCGTCGTGCGTTCGAAAACTTCGAGGCCGGCAGCGGCGGCCCTGCCCATATAGGTATGCGCAATCGGATTGAGCGGATTGGCATAGGCGATCCGCATCGCATCGGCGGCCGCACGCCAGGGGGCCATCATCGCATGATTGAGCTCGTAAAGCTGGTAGAACATCGGAAGCGTTCTCCTTGTTACCGTAAACGACAACGCCGCTCCCAACCGGACGCAACCTTGCAATTGTTGTTCTTTGTGTCCGCAAGTGGGGCCGACACTAGCATTTTTCTTGTGCGACGCAATAAATATGCCTCAAGCCCTCTTTGACAAGGCCACCACAGGCTTGTCACAGAGGCTTCATACTAGGTAAAGGTGCTTGCCTGAGGCTGCCTTCCACGCTTGAGACATACGGTTTCAATCCGGGTCACGATGATATTTTCACCACCGCCTTGATCAGCCCGGTCTTCTCATGTGCCCAGCGCGGCAAATCGTTGACGACGTCGTCCAGCGTCGTGCGATGCGTGACCAGCGAAGAGACCGGGACATGCCCGGCACGGATCGATGCCGCCACATGCTCGAAATCCTGTCGCGTTGCGTTGCGGCTGCCGACCAGCGTCATTTCCCGCTTGTGAAACTCGGGATCGGAGAAGCGAATATCGTCCTTCACGACGCTGACAAAGACCAGGCAGCCGCCGTGCGCGACAAAGGAGAAGGATTTCTCCATCGAACCGCCAAAGCCGGTGGCATCGAAGACCACATCGAAACCGTCGCCACCGGTGGCCGATAGCACGGCTTCCGATGCTCCATCCCCGGCCAATATTCCCTGCGCAAAACCAAGCCGTTCAGCGGCCATCTGCAAACGCTCGGCGCTGGCATCGAGCAGTGTCACCTGATGGCCAGCAATGCGGGAGAAGAGCGCCGTTCCAAGACCGATCGGTCCGGCCCCAATAACCAGAGCCCTCGACCCGGCAGGCGCACGAGAACGGCGTACGGCATGGGCGCCAATGGCCAGGAACTCGACGGTTGCCGCAGCCTCCAGCGAAAGATCCCCGGCCGGATAGAGATTTGTCTCGGGCACGAGGATTTCCTCGCAAAGTGCGCCATCGGTGTGGACGCCCAGAACCTTGATGGCCGTGCAGCAGTTCGGCTTGTCCTTGCGGCAGGCGATGCAGGTTCCGCAGGACAGATACGGATTGACGATGACAGGCGTGCCCGGCGCCAAGGATACGCCTTCGCCGGGCTCGATCACCGTTGCCGAAATCTCGTGTCCCATGACTCTTGGGTATTCAAGATAGGGGTGTTTGCCCTCGAAAATATGATAATCCGTGCCGCAGATGCCGACATGGCTGACCGCCAGCCGGGCCCAGCCTTTTGGCGGCGAACCCGGTGCAGGTCTGTCGATGATCTCCAGGCGCCCGGGCTCCGGGCAGATGGCCGCTTTCATGGCAGGCATTCCTTGCAGTCTCACTTCACAGATGGGCGGATGGCAACGGCAACCGGCCGGGATCAAACCGGCCGGATACCGCAGGGATCAGCGCGAACCGCGGCGGCGCAACTGGTCGAAATAGACGATGACGATGATCAGCACGCCGGTGATAATCCGCTGCACGAACGCATTGACGTTGAGCAGATTGGCGCCGTTGTTGATGGTCGCCAGGATGAAGGCGCCGAGCAGCGGCCCATGTACCGAGCCAACCGCGCCGAACAGGCTGGTGCCGCCGATGACAGAGGAGGCGATCGCCTGCAATTCCCAGCCTTCGGCCTGGGTGGCGTTGCCGATGCCGATGCGCGAGGCAAGCAGCAGGCCGACAAAGGCAGCGCAGGTGGAAGACAGGATATAGGCGAGATAGATCGTGCGATTGACATTGACGCCGGAGAGACGTGCGGCTTCGCTGTTGGAGCCGACGGCAAAGAGATAACGGCCCCAACGGCTCAAGTGGAGGAAGATGTAAGCCGGTATCGCAACGACTATGACCATCCAAAACAGGCTGGGAATGCCGAGGAAATCAGCGCGCGAAAAATTGGTGAAGGACTCGTCGCTGATCGAGATCGTCGAGCCATTGGTCACCAACAGGCCAATACCACGCAGCGAGGTCAACGTCGCCAGCGTGATGATGAAGGCAGGAAGCCCCATGCGGACGATGCCGAAGGCATGAAAGGCGCCGATCGCCACGCCGACCAGAAGGGTGATGCCCATGGCCGGCCAGAGCGGCACGCCATGCTGCAAGAGCCAGGCGACGGTGACGCTGGAGAAACCGACCACGGCACCCACGGACAGATCGATGCCGGCGGTGATGATGACGAAGGTCTGCCCGACAGCAAGGATCGCCGTCATCGAACCCTGACGCAGAAGGTTGCTGATATTGTTGGAGGTCCAGAAACTTGTGGTCGAGATGCCAAGAAGCAGCCAGAGGAACAGCAAGAGCCCGAGCAAGGTGAGGCCGAACAGGATGTTCATGCCCTTCTTCGGCACCGGTGCGATTTCCGTTGTGGTCTCTACGCTCATGATTTTCCTCCACGCATTTTCTTATCCGGTCTTTTCATCATGCTAGACGCCGATCGCCTGGGTCAGCACTTCTTCATGAGACGCACTACGATAGGTGTGGCTGGCGACGAGCTTTCCCTGGCGGAATACATGCAACCGGTCCGACAGCTCGTAAACCTCCGGCAGATAAGATGAGATCAGGATGATGCCCGCCCCCTGCTCCAATAGCCTTGCAAACAGCCGGTAGATTTCCGCCTTGGTGCCGACATCGACGCCCACGGTCGGCTCGTCGAAGATGAACAGCTTGGCGCCATGGCTCAGCCATTTGCCGATGACGATCTTCTGCTGGTTGCCGCCGGACATGGCCGACGCCAACACACGCCGCGTCGGCGTCTTGATCTTCAGATCCTTGATCTGCCGGTCGGCATTCTCGATCTCACGCCCGCGGTTGATCGTCAGGCCGCGCGATAACCGGTCAAACACCGGAAGATTGATATTGAGCCCGATCGGCAGGTTGAGGCAGAGCCCCTGGTCGCGGCGGCTTTCCGGTGCCAGCGCAATGCCGAGGTCCATCGCGTCGCGTTCATTGCGGATCTTCACCTTGCTGCCCTGCCAGTAGACTTCCCCGGCATTCAAGGGCTGGCGGCCATAAAGCCCCAGCGCGAATTCGCTGCGCCCGGCACCGATCAGACCGTAAAGCCCGACGATTTCCCCGGCTCGCACGGATAGCGAGACATCCGAGAAACCTGGACCGGAAAGACCACGCGTTTCGACGATGGTCGCGCCGATCGGCAGCGTTTCCTTGTGATAAATCTGCTCGATGGTGCGGTTGATCATCATCGAGATCAGCTCGGTATCATTGGTCTCGGCGATCTTGCGCGTGCCGATATGAGCGCCGTCACGCAGGACCGAAACGCGGTCGGCCAGCTCGAAAACCTCTTCCATGCGATGGCTGATATAGACGATGGTTACGCCTTCGGCCTGTAGCCGGCGAATGAGCCGGAAGAGCTGCGCCGATTCCTGGCGGGTCAGGTAGGCGGTCGGCTCGTCGAAAATCAGGAACTGGGTGCCGCGCATCGCCGCGCGCGCCGTCGCCACCAGTTGCTGCTGGCCGATCGTGAGGCTCGATAGCAAAGCGGCGGCCGGCAGATTGAAGCCGAGATCGTTGAGCACGGCCTGGGCCGCATCTGTCATGGCGCGCTTGCGCATCAGGCCGTTCTTGTTGATCTCGTCGCCGAGAAACATATTGGCTGCGACGGACAGGTGGCGGCAAAGCACGACCTCCTGATGCACAGCGTTGATGCCGCGCGAAATCGCCTCGTTCGGAGTGGCAAGCTGCACCGCATCGCCGCACCAGAAGACCTCGCCAGACGTTCGCCGGATAACCCCGGTCAGAAGCTTTATCAGCGTCGATTTACCGGCGCCATTTTCGCCGACGATTGCATGGACTTCGCCGGACAGAAAGGTGATATTTGCCGGCTTCAAGGCCTCGACGGCACCATATTTCTTCTGCAGGCCCCGCAGTTCCAGGATCGGCTCGCCCTTGGGAACGGGGTGCTTGGCAATCGTCGTCGCGCCCTCGTGCCGGTGGCTGACATCGTGAAGTCCGGTCATGGCGGCTCTCCTCCCCAACCCGAAATCCGTTTCAACACAGCGGAGCTTTGCTGAAACAAATCTGGATCGCGTTATGCGACAGACGGCAGACCGCTATTGGAACGGCCTGCCGTGTTGTTTCGATCAGTTGACCTTCGGGTTCAGAAGGGCGTCGATCTTCGGCTCGGCCATGTTGGCCTTCGTCACCAGGTTTGCGCCGGTATCGACATTGGCCTCGACCTTTTCCTTTTTCGAAGCAGCGAGAGCGGTTTTGATGCCGTCATAGCCCATGCGATAAGGATCCTGCACCACGAGGCCTGCGATAACGCCTTCCTTCAGGAAGCCGACCGTCTTTTCATCGCTGTCGAAGCCGATCATCTTTATCTTGTCGCTGATCTTGTTTTCAGCGATCGCCTGGCCGACACCCTGTGCTTGTATTAGGTTTGAAGCGAAAACGCCGATCAGGTTCGGGTTTGCCGTAATCAAGTCGGTCATCATGTTGAGGCCGGTGGTTGCCTGACCGTCAGCGTATTTATCGGCGATCACCTTCAGACCTGGATATTTTGCAGCGATCTGTTCCATGAAGCCTTTATGGCGCTGATCGAGCGAGCCGACTCCCGGTAGATGAGTGATGATGGCGATTTCGCCCTCTTCCTTGCCGGTTGCTTCCTTGATGGCGGCAGCTAAGCCGTCAGCGGCGATACGTCCACCCTGGACATTATCCGTCGTCAAGAACGAGGTGAATGCCTTCGAATCGGCGCTGGAATCGATGCCGATGATCGGAACGGACTTCGCCGCTTCGTCGATCGGCTTGCCAAGCGCCTTGAATTCCGTGGGCGCAATAACGATGGCAGACGGAGCGCCAGCAACGGCATTTTCCAGGATGGTGATCTGGCCGTTGATATCCGATTCCGACTGGGCGCCGAGTTCCGGCACATTGACGCCGAGATCCTTGCCGGCAGCGCGGGCGCCAGCCAGAACGATCTGCCAGTAGAACGACGTCGTATCCTTGACGATGATCGGGATGGTGACGTCCTGCGCGAACGAGGCCATCGGCATCATCGTTGCGAAAACAGCGGCACCGGCCAGGCTGGTGAAGGCGCGGCGGGACAGGATATTCTTCATAAGGGTCATGGTGTTGTTCTCCTCCAACAACGTCTTGTTCAATTCTCCTCAGACCAAGCTATAAGACGCAACCAGCTCGATCTTTTATCCATAAAAAACATTTTGCCTTGGCAAGCTATCTCAGCAATTTCGAAATTGCAAGCGGTCCAGAAATTCCTTGAGCATTGCTTCCCTCCCAACGCCAAGTCTTTGTTATTCATCACGAAGATGAACCGACCCACCTCCATGGGCCGGATGCTAGCACCGTGTCATACGCGGTATAGTTCCTGCGGATGCACGACGCCCTTCTTCAGGATGATATTTCCGTACAGCCGAAATTCCGTCGTTGCGACGATATAGGCCGCCTTGCGCGAGCGCTCGTAGAAGGCAAAGCGCTCGATCGGCACCACCTTGAAGTCGCCGGCAAGTTTTTTGACCAGGCTCTGGAACTTGACGCAGACATCCGGCACCGCCTGCGGATCGCCGACGACTTCCATGCGCCAGGCGGATTCATCCACGAACGTGTCGAGCGGCATATGGGCGAGGATAGCCTCGAGAATGCTCAGCGCATCGACCCCGTCCGCCCGCACCACCTTCGGCCCCATCGTGCTGGCCGGAAAGTTGGCATCGGCAATCACGATCTCGTCCCCATGCCCCATGGTGCGGATCGCATGCAGCAATTCCGGACCGAGCAATGGATGTATTCCCTTCAGCATTCCGTTTTTCCTTTGTCTCTTGAAAGCCGGCTAAACCCGAACAGCGTCTGCGCCGAGTTCCGGGGCTACCAACGTATGCGCTTCGTAAGCCTTAAAATCGTCCGACTGCAGACGCCGCTCGGTCAATTCCATATTGCGGGTCAGGCTCGACGGTTTGGCTGTTCCGAGAAGAACCGAGGCAACCGCCGGGCTTTGCAACGGAAATTGGATCGCCGGTGCTGCCAGCGGCAGTCCTTGAGATCGCGCAATCGTTTCCATCGCTCTCACCTTGTCGAGAACGTCCGGGGTCGCCGGCATATAGTCGAAATGCGCCCCCTCCACCGGACCGGTGGCCAGAATACCCGAATTGAAAACGCCGCCAACCACCAGCGAGGTTTTCTTTTTCTCGCAGAGCGGCAGCAATTCGGCGGTGGCGGTGCGATCAAGAAGCGTATAGCGCCCGGCCAGAAGGATGCAGTCGATATCCGCCTTAGCCATCACATCGAGGCAAACCGGCACTTCATTGACTCCCAGGCCGTAAGCCGCGATGGCGCCGCTCGATTTCAGCTGGTCCAACGCCTTCAAACCACCATCCAGCAACTGGCGAAGATAGACAGCATTGCGCTCGGCACCGTGCGTATAGACACCGATATCGTGGACGAAGAGAATATCGATGCGGTTGAGCCCAAGGCGGGCATAGCTGAATTCGACCGAGCGCATGATACCGTCATAGGAATAGTCGTAATCCGTATCGAATGGCAGCGGATCGACGAAACCGTAGCTTGGCACCTCATCGTCGGCGACCGGCCGCTGCAGCCGGCCAACCTTCGTCGACAGAACATAACTGCCTTTGGGCTTGTCACGCAGGAAATCGCCGACGCGACGCTCGGCAAGACCAAACCCGTACCAGGGCGCCGTATCCATGAACCGCAATCCGGCAGTCCAGGCCGCTTCCAGCGTTTCCATTGCCGCTTCGCGCGGACAGGCCCGGTACATGCCGCCGAGCGGCGCCGTGCCAAAGCTGTATTCGGTGACGGAAAGGTCCGTCTGGCCGATTTTGCGTGTCTGCATCAATTCTATCCTCCGCTCCAACGCCCGCCCGTCAGAGTGTCGCGCCCAGGTGCCAGGGCACGAATTCATTGTCGCCGTAACCGAACAGCTCGCTCTTGGTTTTCTTGCCGGACGCCGTATCGATGATCAGATCGAAGATCTCGCGGCCCATGCCGGCTATCGTCGCGTCACCCGTAGCAATGGTGCCGCAATCGATATCCATGTCTTCCTCCATGGCGCGATACAGTGCCGTGTTGCTGGTCAGCTTGATCGACGGACATGGACGCGAGCCAAAACAGCTGCCTCGACCGGTCGTAAACGTGATGACATTGGCGCCGCCCGCGACCTGTCCTGTCGCCGAGACCGGGTCGTAGCCGGGCGTATCCATGAAGACGAGGCCGTGTTCCGTCACCCGCTCGGCATAATGATAGACCGCCGTCAGCGGCGAGCGGCCACCCTTGGCGACGGCACCGAGCGATTTTTCCAGGATCGTCGTCAGGCCGCCGCGCTTGTTGCCCGGCGAAGGATTGTTGTCGAGCGAAGCGCCATGCATGGCGACATAGTCTTCCCACCAGGAAATCAGGCCGTCGAGTTTTTCCGCGACGCCATCATTGACGGCCCGGCTGCGCAGCAGATGCTCGGCACCGTAGATTTCCGAGGTTTCCGACAGGATGGCCGTACCGCCGGCACCGGCCAGAATATCAACAGCAGCCCCCAAAGCCGGATTGGCCGTAATGCCCGAAAGCCCATCCGAACCGCCGCATTGCAACCCGACGATGATTTCGCTGACCGGGATCGGAATTCGCTTGGCAGTGCCGATTTCCGCGGCGATCTCCTCAAGCACGCCCAAAGCCCGGGCTACGGCGCGGCGCGAGCCGCCGGCATCCTGAATGTTGAAATGCCTTTTGCCGGCACCGGCGCCCGACTGGCCGTAGAGCGTCAGCTGGTTGACCTCGCAGCCAAGCCCGACCATCAGCACGCCGCCGAAATTCACATGGCGCGTATAGCCGGCAAGGGTGCGGTGCAGGTTCTTCATGCCGTCGCCGGTCGAACTCATACCGCAGCCCTGATCGTGGACGATCGGCACGAAACCGTCGATGCCGTCATAACGCGGCAGAATGACCTTGTTGGCTTCCTCCGCGATGGCACGGCAGACGGTGGTGGAACAGTTGACGCTGGCGATGATGCCGATGAAATTGCGGGTCGCGGCGCGCCCGTCGGCGCGGCGGTAGCCCAGGAAAGTCCGCGCCTTGTCGGCGAGGCTGGCCGCTTCCGGCGGGACCGGAGCGCCGATCGACAGGCGGTCCTGATCGAAGGCGAGATTGTGCGAATGAACGTGGTCGCCCGCAGCGATCTCGACGGTCGCCCGGCCGATCGCCTGGCCGTATTTCACCACCGGTTCGCCGATATGGACGGGATGGATCGCCACCTTATGGCCGGGATCGATCTTGCCGTTTGCGCGCACGCCGCCCGGCAGTTCACCACCCGCCTCGATGGCCAGCGATGCGACGGCGACATTGTCGTCCGGCGACAAAACGATGAAGGAAGGTGCGGTCACCCTTGGTATCTCCCTGGCAATTCTTATTCGAATGAGCCTCTCATTCGTTTTGTCTTTTATCCACAATAGACAGTTTATCGTCAATGGGTATTATGGGGTGCGGCTGAAGGGCGCGACGCAAGCACCGCATCAAAAACAAAATCAGGGACGAAACACGATGAACCCGCAGAGCAAAATCGAAGACAGCATCAAACCGGTCGGATAGAGCACGTTAAAAAAACCCCGCCCACGCTTTGGGCTTACAGAACTCATATCCGGTCGATACAGCCATGGCGAAACAGAATACCGTCTTCAAGGACGCCTTCAACCGTTGCCTCAAGCTCCTGGCGGAAACATCCAGCCTGCCGTCCGAGCCGGAACTGGGCACGATGCTCGGCGTCAGCCGCACGACCATCCGCGCCATTCTGACGCGTATGGAAGAGCTACAGCTGCTGGCCTGGGACAAGCGGGCAAAGGTGGTCCTGCGCCAGCCGAGACCGGAGGATTATTATCCGGCGGAAGAAACCGATTCGCTCTCCGACATCATCGAGCGCAGTTTCATGCGCCGGATTCTGGCCGGCGGTGCCGAGCCTGGCATGCAGATCAACGAGCTGGAACTGGCGCGAGATATCGGCACCGGCACCACCAGCGTGCGCGAATTCCTGATTCGCTTCAGCCGCTTCGGCCTGATCGAGAAGCGTCCGAACAGCCACTGGATCCTCAAGGGTTTTACCCGCGAGTTTGCGCTGGAACTGACGGAAGTGCGCGAAATGTTCGAACTGCGCTCGGCCGCGAGCTTTGCCGCCCTTGCTCCAGAGCACCCGGCATGGGCCGATCTCGAGCGAATCGAGGCCCTGCACCATGAAATCCTCGCCGATATCGACAATCGCTACAAGGAATTCTCGGAGCTCGACGAACGCTTCCATCTTCTGGTGCATACGTCATCGAGCAACCGGTTCATCGTCGATTTCTACGACATCATCACCATCGTCTTTCACTATCATTACCAGTGGAACAAGACGAATGCGCGCGAGCGAAACGCCCGGGCGCTCGAGGAACATCTCGACTATATCGCCGCCCTTCGCTCCCGCGACCCTGTAAAAGTGGAGGCTGCATGCCGCAGACACCTCAAGTCTGCGCGAGAAACCCTGCTCCAGTCCATTCAATAGCCGGATTCAAGATATCATGATCACACCCATTGTTCAGTTTGGAACCAGCCGATTCCTGCAGGCTCATGCGATCTTTTCGTCAGTGAGGCACTGGAAAGGGGCGAAGCCATCGGCAAGATCACGATCGTGCAAACCACCGGATCAGTGGAGCGTGCCGCACGCTTAACGGCTTTGGCGGCGCCGGACGGTTTTCCAGTCATCATCAGGGGGCTTGTGGATGGCGCCAAAGTCGATCGCACCCAGCAGGTCAAAAGCGTCGCCCGGGCACTGTCCACTTCGGCCGACTGGGACGAGATCAAGCGGATCGTGGCCACGGAAGCGGAAGTGCTGATCTCCAATACCGGCGATACCGGCTATGCGATCGGTTTTGACGATCTTGTGACGGATATCCCGGCCTCGTTTCCCGGCAAACTGCTGATCCTTTTGCACGAGCGCTATCGCGCAGGCGGCAAGGCGCTGACGGTTCTGCTCTGTGAACTCGTCGCCCGCAACGGTGACACGCTGAAAACGGTAATGCTCGATCTTCAATCCAGCCGGATCGCTGATGCGGGTTTCAAGGACTGGCTGGCAAACCAGGTTATCTGGGGCAATACGCTGGTGGACCGGATCGTCTCCGAACCATTGGAGCCTGCCGGAGCGGTGGCAGAGCCCTATGCGCTGTGGGCGATAGAGGCGCAGCCCAGGTTAAAACTCCCCTGCAGGCATCCGTCCATTCTGCTGGTCGACGACCTCTCTCCTTACGAAAAACTGAAGCTGCACATCCTCAACCTCGGCCACACTGTGCTGGCCGATCTCTGGCTAAAAACCGGCCGTCCTCATGATGAGACCGTGAAAGCCATCCTGAAGGATCCGGACGTTCTCGCAATGCTGATGGATATCTATGAAACCGAGGTCATTCCCGGCTTTGCCGCGAAGAACCTCGGCATCGAGGCAACCGATTACGTGACTTTGACGCTCGACCGGTTTCACAATCCGTTTCTGGACCACCGCATCCGCGACATCGCCAACCATCACGCCGAGAAAATCACCCGGCGGCTCGCCGATTTCAAGGCCTGGAGCCCGGATGTGGCGATGCCGAAGCTGACAGCAATCATCAAAAGCTGATGATCAGTAGCCGGCAACCGGCTTGGCATCACTCTTTCCACCGGACAGGAAATCCTCCCGCAGCCGGGTCGTGGCGCTGACCAGCAGTGTCACATCGGTGCCGATCGCCATGAAGTCCGCGCCCATCTGCCGGTACATATGGGCCTGATCGAGGCTCAAAGTCATGATGCCACGCGCCTTGCCGGCCTTGCCGATGCGATCAAAGGCGCCGTTGATTGCCGCGGTTACCTCAGGATGCCCCGGTTGGCCAAGATACCCCATGTCAGCTGCCAGATCGGACGGGCCGATAAACAGGCCGTCAACGCCGTCGAGCGCAGCGATATCATCCAGCTCTGCAAGGCCGGCGCGACTCTCGATCTGCACGATCAGGCAGATTTCGTCATTGGCCGTTTCGAGATAATCGCCGATCCGGCTGAACTGCGATGCCCGGCCAAGGGCTGCGCCAACGCCGCGCACGCCGTGCGGCGGGTAGCGCACGGCACGCACCAGAGCCTGCGCCTGCTCGACGCTTTCCACCATCGGGATCAGCAGCGTCTGGGCGCCGGTATCGAGGGTCTGCTTGATCAGCCATGTTTCGCCAATGGGAAGCCGGACCATCGGATGGCTGCCGGAGCGGGCGACGGCCTGGATCTGTGCCGACAGAAGCGGAATATCGTTCGGCCCGTGTTCACCATCGATCAAAAGCCAGTCATAGCCACTGCCCGAGACGATTTCCGCCGCATAGGGACTGGCCAGCGCGACCCAGAGGCCCAGCTGAAAACGATTCTCGCGGAGCGCGGCTTTGAAGGTATTTTTCGGGGCGGGCATGGCTGTCTCCTGCTGTCTTTATGCTTTCTACCGCCAAACAAAAAAACCGGCCAGAGCTATCCGGCCGGTTTCCTGCAAGACCTGACTGGCAGATCAGGCCTCGACTTGCGAATCAGGCAATGCCGCCGAGGCAGACATATTTGATCTCGGTAAATTCCTCGATGCCGTATTTCGAGCCTTCGCGCCCAAGTCCGGACAGCTTGACGCCGCCAAAAGGCGCTTCAGCCGTCGAGATCAAACCGGTATTGACGCCGACCATGCCATATTCGAGCGCTTCGGCAACGCGGAAGACACGGGATAGATCCTTGGCATAGAAATAAGACGCCAAGCCGAATTCGGTGTCGTTGGCCTGCTCGATGACATCCGCCTCAGACTTGAAGCGGAACAGCGGCGCAAGAGGACCGAAGGTTTCTTCGCGGGCAACAGCCATGTCCTTGGTGACATCGGCCAGGATGGTTGCCTCGAAGAACGTGCCGCCGAGCGCATGCGGCTTGCCGCCCGCCAAGATGCGCGCGCCCTTTTTCAATGCGTCGGCAATGTGCTCCTCAACTTTGTTGAGGGCTGCCTTGTCGATCAACGGTCCGAGAATCACACCTTCATCGAAACCATTTCCGGTCTTCAGTTTACCGACAGCCGTTGCCAGCTTTTCAGCAAAGGCATCGTAGACGCCGTCCTGAACATAGATGCGGTTGGCGCAGACGCAGGTCTGGCCGTTGTTGCGGTACTTGGCGATCAGCGCACCTTCGACGGCAGCGTCGAGGTCGGCATCATCGAAAACGATGAACGGCGCGTTACCGCCAAGTTCGAGGCCGAGTTTCTTGATGGTCGGCGCGCTCTGCTTGTAGAGTTCGGTACCGATTTCCGTCGAGCCGGTAAAGGTCAGCTTGCGTACGGTCGGATTAGAGGTCATTTCGGCGCCGATGGCCGCGGCCGAACCGGTGATGACGCTGAACAGACCCTTCGGCAGACCAGCACGTTCGGCCAAAACAGCGATGGCGATGGCCGAGAATGGCGTCTGCGAGGCCGGCTTCAAAACCATGGCGCAACCGGCAGCAAAGGCAGGGCCGGCCTTGCGGGTGATCATCGCATTGGGGAAATTCCACGGGGTGATTGCCGCGACGACGCCAATCGGCTGCTTCATCACCATGATGCGCTTGTCCGGCTGATGACCCGGAATCATGTCACCGTAGATGCGGCGGCCTTCTTCGGCAAACCATTCGATGAAGCTGGCGCCATAGACGATTTCACCGGTTGCTTCCGCCAGCGGCTTACCCTGTTCGAGCGTCAGAATGCGGCCGAGATCGTCCTTGTTATCGATCATCAGGTCATACCATTTGCGCAGCACGGCGCAGCGGTCCTTGGCTGTTCTTGCCGCCCAGCCCTTCTGGGCTATCCGTGCGGCCTCGATGGCCGCCTTGGTTTCGGCTGCACCGAGCTTCGGCACGCGGCCGATGATTTCGCCGGTCGCCGGATTGTTCACCTCAATGGCATTTTTCGCATCGGCTTCGATCCAGTTCTCGCCGACGAGTGCGGCCTGGCGAAACAGCGAAGGGTCTTTCAAGGTCACGGTCATCAGCAGCAAATCCTTTGCTTCGTAAAATCTACAGAACTTATACAACTTTTTTCTGGCGTTCGACAATAACCCTGAAGAGCGTTTCTGCGGTCTGTTTCGCCGCACCACCCGCCACCGAACCAAGTCGCCTGGCCGTTGTCGTCAAATTTGAAACGGTCCATATCCAAACTGGAGTCTATTCCTCGCCTATACAATCGCTATATACGGACTACGTCCGCTTATCGAATTCAGGCCCCCGACCTCCCAAGACAGGAACATGCCATGACAACCACGAGCAACTACCGCCAGGCAGACTATCCGATCGAACCAAGCTTCCTCAATCGCTGGTCGCCGCGCGCCTTTACCGGCGAAACCATTTCCGAAACCGAACTGCTGACCATTCTGGAAGCCGGCCGCTGGGCTCCATCAGCCTATAATTCGCAGCCGTGGCGCTTCGTCTATGCTTTGCGCGGCACTGAACAGTGGGACAGGATCTTCCCGATCCTCAACGAATTCAACCAAGGCTGGGCAAAATCCGCTTCGGCACTCGTTATCCTGGTTTCGAAAACTCACTTCGCCGCGCCGGGCGCAACAGAAGAAGCGCTGTCCTACAGCCACAGCTTCGACACCGGCGCCGCCTGGGGCTCGATCGCCCATCAGGCACAGCTGCTCGGCTTCCAGGCACACGGCATGACGGGCATACATTTCGACAAGGCGATCGAAATCCTCGGTATTCCTGAAGGTTATCGCGTCGAAGCCGCCGCCGCTATCGGCCGCCTCGGCGACAAGACACAGCTGCCGGACTTCCTGCAGGCGCGCGAAACACCAAGCCCACGCCGCCCGCTTGCCGAAGTTGCCTTCAATGGCACTTTCATCGCCGGCTAAGCTAAAATAGCAAAACCACGCCTTCCGGATGGGAGGCGTGGTTTTCAATGAGACAATGAAGGGGCTGCGCCCTGCCTTAGATATCCAGGTTGGCGACGCTCAGCGCGTTTTCCTGAATGAATTCGCGCCGCGGCTCGACCTCGTCACCCATCAGACGCGAGAACAGACCATCGGCATCGGTGGCGTCAGGCACGCGGACCTGAAGCAGCGAGCGGACATTCGGATCGAGCGTCGTTTCCCAGAGCTGCTCGGCATTCATCTCGCCAAGACCCTTGTAGCGCTGCATCGACAGACCCTTGCGGCCGCTGGCGAAGACGGCGTCAAGAAGTGCGCGCGGGCCGCTAATTTCGATTGCACCGTCCTTGCGCTTCAACAGCGGCGGAATGGCATAGATTTCCTTGAGGCGCGGGGTCATCAGATCGATATGACGCGCGTCCTGTGATCCGATCAACGCCATGTCCAGCGAGGCCACTTCCTTAACGCCACGCACCATGCGCTCGAACTTCAGGCCACCATCGCTGGCAACCGCCACGCCCCAGCCGCGCTCGGTTTCTTCGGCGATAAGGTCCAGCCGCTTGGCCACGTCGGCAGCGGTCGCTTCGGACTGTGCCTGGTTGTTGTTCAGCTCCGGATTGAGAGCGCCGGCAATCGCCGCCTGTTCGACGACGGAGCGGCTGTAGCGCGAATGCAGGGATTCGACCAGCGTGCGCAACCGCAGCGCATCGATGATGACCTCGCGCAGGTCCTGCCCGACACGGACTTCGCCGGAACCGAGCTCTAGGGCAGCATCCTCGAGACCCGTGGAGATCAGATATTCCTCCAGCGCCTTTTCATCCTTCAGATACTGCGCCGACTTGCCACGCGCCACCTTGTAGAGCGGAGGCTGGGCGATATAGAGGTGGCCGCGCTCGATCAGTTCCGGCATCTGCCGGAAGAAGAAGGTCAGAAGCAGCGTGCGAATATGGGCGCCATCGACGTCAGCATCGGTCATGATGATGATCTTGTGATAGCGCAGCTTGTCCGGGTTGAATTCGTCCTTGCCGATCGATGTGCCAAGCGCCGTGATCAGCGTGCCGATTTCCTGGCTGGACAGCATCTTGTCGAAGCGGGCCCGTTCGACATTGAGGATCTTGCCGCGCAGCGGCAGGATCGCCTGGTTTTCACGCGAGCGGCCCTGCTTGGCGGAGCCGCCGGCGGAATCCCCTTCCACGAGGAAGAGTTCGGATTTGGCCGGATCACGCTCGGAGCAGTCGGCAAGCTTGCCGGGCAGCGACGAGATATCCAGCGCGCCCTTGCGGCGGGTCAGTTCGCGGGCCTTCTTGGCTGCTTCGCGGGCAGCGGCCGCTTCGATCACCTTGCCGACGAGGATCTTCGCGTCGCCCGGATGCTCCTCAAGCCAGGTGCTGAGCGCTTCGTTGACGAGACTTTCGACAACAGGGCGAACCTCCGAGGAGACAAGTTTGTCCTTGGTCTGGGATGAGAATTTCGGATCCGGAACCTTGACGGAGAGAACGGCGGTCAAGCCTTCGCGGCAGTCTTCGCCGGTCAGCGTGACCTTTTCCTTCTTCATGATGCCGGAGCTATCGCCATAGGAAATAATCTGGCGTGTCAGACCGCCACGAAAGCCGGCCATATGGGTGCCGCCATCGCGCTGCGGGATGTTGTTGGTGAAGCAGAGAACATTCTCGTGATAGCTGTCGTTCCACCACATCGCTACTTCGACAGTGATGCCGTCCTTTTCGCCGCGAATGGCGACGGGCCTTGAGACCAGCGGCTTTTTCGCGCGGTCGAGATAGGCAACGAAGGCTTCGAGGCCGCCGTCATACATCATCTCGGTCTCGCGGATATCGGAATGCCGCTTGTCGGTCAGGAGAATGCGAACACCCGAATTGAGGAAGGCGAGCTCGCGCAGGCGATGCTCCAACGTTCCATAGTCGAACTCGATCATCGTAAAAGTGTCGGTGCTCGGCAGGAAGGTGACTTCCGTACCGGTCTCGCCATTGCTGTCGCCGATCACCTTTAGGGGTGCGTCAGCAACGCCGTGGGTGAAGTTGATTTCGTGGATCTTGCCCTGGCGCTTGATCTTCAGCTGCAGCTTGACCGACAGCGCGTTGACGACCGAGACGCCGACGCCGTGCAGACCGCCGGAAACCTTGTAGGAATTCTGGTCGAACTTACCGCCGGCATGCAGCTGCGTCATGATCACTTCGGCCGCCGAAATGCCCTCGCCCGTGTGGATGTCGGTTGGGATGCCGCGGCCGTTGTCGGTCACCGTCACCGAGCCGTCGGCATTCAGCGTTACGGTGACGATATCGGCATGGCCAGCCAGCGCCTCATCGATCGCATTGTCCACGACTTCGTAAACCATGTGGTGCAGACCGGAACCGTCGTCGGTATCACCGATATACATGCCCGGCCGCTTGCGGACGGCATCGAGACCCTTCAGGACCTTGATGGAATCAGCACCATATTCGGCGCTTGCGCCGGCTTCGGTTTCAGGCAAATCGGTCATTCGGCTATAAGTCTTTCCAGGTTTCGATGCCATGTCTTCGGAGATGAGATTCCGTGCGAATCACCCCTCGATGGCGCTCCCCGAATATAGGGATTTTGTCCATAGTTCCAAATCCCGTGCAGCCTGAAAGCGGCAGAAATCAGGGGATCATCAGAGTTCCTTATCAGCAAAGCGGGCTTTTTCCAAAACATCTTCCAGGATGCGGATAGTTTCGCCGGATAAGCTGCGGATACGGCCCGCAAGCCGGTTGGCAAAGGCCGTGTGCGTTGATGGCAAACCGGATGTATCGAGCACCACTTTCGGGTCGGAAATGGCTGCAATTCCGAACAGTTCGTCTGCGTCGTCCCAGATGACATTGAAATATCCGGCGACCCTCTGCAGGAATTCAAAGCTCGGAGCGCCGCGTTTTCCATGCTCCAGGGCCGAGAGATAGGCGGGCGATACGCCGATCGCCGCCGCCATCTGCTTCTGCGACACGCCCTTTTTGAGTCGCAGCCGGCGCACGGCGTCGCCGAACGGGGTCATGGGGCCATGCCCCTAGGGCGGGACAAACGGACATAAAGCGCGCCGTCACCACCATGGTTGCGCGCGGCAGGCTCAAAAGACGAGATCAGCATGCGGAATTCCGGCAGCGAAAACCACATCGGCACCGCCCGCTTGAGAGCACCGTCGCTGCCCAGCGACGTTCCCTTGCCGGTAATGACAAGCACATGCCGCAAGCCACGATCATAGGCCCGCATCAGGAAATGCAGCAGCAGCCCATGCGCCTCGCTCTGGATCATGCCATGCAGGTCGATCCGCGCTTCGATCGCCAGGTGGCCCTTGGCAAGCTTGCGCTTCACCGGCTTTTCAAGCGGATGGTGCAAACGGGTCGGACGTTTCGGGAGTTCCGGCGGGGCGGCACCGAAGGCCTCAGCGAGCGACTTGCCTTCCTTGATCACCGGCATCGGCAGTTTTTCCGGCTGGGGCTCGGGTTTGGGCTCCTCGAATTCCGCGAGCTCATCCATGCGTCCCGGCAGCGGACGGGTGGTGCGGGCGACCTTGCCCCAGAGGATGCGGTCTTCGCTGGTAAGCTTCTTTGCCTTAGCCATGACCGTATCTTGCCGCCGCGGCCTTCGGGATGAAAATGAAAAAGTCGGCCTCGTTGCGCACCGCACCGGCCAGCCGTCCGGCCTCGTCACCGGATCCGGTAAAGATATCGCCACGCGCGGGCCCGACAATTGCCGAACCCGTATCGAGCGCCAGCATCAGCCGCCGGAAAGGACGGCCGCTCTCAATGGAGGTCAGGCTATCGCTCGAAATGAAAAATGGCACGCCAAATGTATGGATGAGCCGGTCGACGGCCAGCGAGCGGCCGGGTTCGAGCGCCACCTTTGCGGCTGCGACTGGTCCAAGCCCGGTATCATCGACCTCTGCCTCACGGAAAAATATGAAGGAACGATTGTGCCACAGCACTTCGTCCGCCTCGTCCGGATGATCGTCCAGCCATTGCTTGATCGTCTGCATCGAAACATCAGCCGCTTCGATCTTGCCGCGTTCGATCAGAAGCTTGCCGGTGGCCGAAAAATAATGGCCGGTCTTGGCCGCATATGTCACCCGCTTGATCGAGCCGTCTGGATAGACCAGCCGCGCCGCGCCCTGCACATGGGCAAAGAACACGTCGGTCTTCGATTTTGCGTAGGCAATCTCCAGTTCGCGGCCGGCTAGGTATCCCTGCTCGATGGCCTTGCGGTCCTGATATTCCGAGATCACGTCATCCGCCTGCTGCCCGAATGCAAAATACTGGTCCATGCCGTCGGGACGGTTGCTGTCATCGATATCGATGAGATCGTCAGGGCGCCGATAGAAGGGGAAGCGAAACGTCTCGTCCGGTGTCGCACTGACCAGAACTTCGGGCTCGAAGAAGGCTGTGACAAAGCCGGGCTTGCCATCGTTCCGGACAATCTTGAAGGGAATGAAACGGTCTTCAAAGAAAGCGCGGGCTTCGCCCGCATCCTGCGGCCGGGCCTCTTTGGCGGCTTCATAGGCTGGCATCAGGTCGGCGGTGGAAATACCGAGCGATGCCGTCTTGTGTGGTTTGACTGAGGTAACTTGCTGACGACACCGCTCAAGCGCCGGCAAAAGCGGGGATGGATTATCGGTCTGCCAACCGGGAAGGTCGGAAAAATCGACCCGCTGCAAATCGAAATCCATCGCCGCCAGTCCCGTGCCTTATGTCCCGATCAGTTTTCCGATTCCGTCGCGATCAGCTTCCAGTTCGGATCGCGGGAACGGGTATCGCGCGAGAAGGTCCAGAGGTCGTTGACCTCGGAAACAGCTTCGGCATCGCCATCGACGATCGCGCCGGCCTTGTCGTAGGTCGCTGAAATCAACTGGCTGACGATGCGCAACGTGATGTTGGCTTCGCTGTCCTTGATCTCGGCATGCACCATGTCGGCCTTCTCAATGCCGACGAAGGTGGACTTGACGACCTCGCCCTTGCTTTCGCGTTCGGAAATCGCCGCGTCGAAGCCGTCATAGACGTCGCGGGACAAAAGACCCTTAAGCGTCTTGCGGTCGCCATCGGCGAAAGCCATGACGATCATCTCATAGGCCATCTTGGCGCCATTGACGAATTCCTTCGGATCGAAGGCCGGATCGGAATCGAACATGCGGCGCAGTGCGTCGTTCAGCGGTGTGCCTGCCTTGGTGAAGGCGTCGATTTCAGCGTAGCGTGAAATCTCTTCGCCGGCACCGTCGCGGCGGGGCAATTGCACCACTTTACCGGAGGCCTCAGGCCCGTCGGCTGCTTCGCGCGGCGAATAGGGATCGACCGGCGGACGTTCGTTGCCGGTCCGCTTGCCCAGGACGCTGCGCAGTTGGAGGAATATGATCACCGCGGCGACCAAGAAAAACAATGTGATGAAGTCGAAAGAGCCCATTTCCACCCAGAACCGCTGTTAATATGCCGTGCGATCATCCCATATAGTCTGCATGGCACGATCATTCAAATGGCTATATCACTTCTTTGCAATTGCCGGTGCGGTTCGGCTTAACCACAATCACCTGAGTAGATATCAATGCGCTCCCTGATCATCCCGATCCTTTTCCTTTCGATGCCGATCGCGGAGATCGCAACCTTCATCGTCGTCGGCCGCGAAGTCGGCGTCGGTATGACACTTCTTCTCGTTGTGGCCAGCGCCATCGCCGGCGCGATTTTGTTGCGCATTCAGGGGTTTGGTGTTCTCAGAAAGATCCAGCAGGCTTCGCAAACCGGCACCGACCCGGGCCGGCAACTGGTGCATGGCGTTATGATTGTGATCGCTGCCTTCCTGTTGATCATTCCAGGTTTTATCAGCGACATCATCGGACTGCTGCTCTTCATACCGGCTGTTCGGGATCTCGGCTGGTCCTTCGTCAAGAATCGCCTGACGATTGTCACGACCGGCATGGCGGCGGGTTCGCGTGGCTTTTCTCGCGGTCAGGGACCGGACCGTGACGCCGCTCGCCGCGCAGATACCCGCGTGATCGACCTCGACGACGACGAATTTTCGCGCAGCGATGGCCGAGGCCGCACCGATCCGAACGAGCGTGACCGCCTCAAGTGACGGCGGCACCGGGTTGTAAGCCCGGGTGCGAAATGCTAGATGCCTCACCAAATTTCATGTCCGAAGGAAATGGCCTTATGACCGATACCGCATCCCCGACAAACGGCGCCACCGAGAGCCCGTCCCTGAACATCCTGGCCCAGTACATCAAGGACCTTTCGTTTGAGAACCCGGGCGCTCCGCGTTCGCTTCAGGCGCGCGAAAAGGCTCCGGCGATCAACATCAATGTCAACGTCAATGCCAATCCTTTGTCGGATGCGGAATTCGACGTCATCCTGACGCTGAACGCAGAAGCCAAGGACGGCGACAAGATGCTGTTCAATGTCGAACTGTCCTATGGCGGCGTTTTCCGCGTTACCGGTTTCCCGCAGGAACACATGCTGCCGCTTCTCTTCATCGAGTGCCCGCGCCTGCTCTTCCCGTTCGCTCGCCAGATCGTTTCCGACGCGACGCGCAACGGCGGCTTCCCGCCGCTGATGATCGACCCGATCGATTTTGCCCAGATGTTCACCCAGCGCATGGCTGAGGAAAAGGTTCGCTCGCAGGTTTCGACGACCGCGAACTGATCCGGCTTTGGCCTGAATTTGAATGTCTCAATGCCCGGTCCTTGACCGGGCATTTTTATTTAGCGGCTTCGTATTTGGCCCAGATGGCTTTTGTGCCCATCTGGGCGACAAGCGCTGCATGGGCTTCCGCTTCGTCGCCAGTCAGGCGAGACCCGAGCGGATGCGGCCTTTGGCCAGCGATCACAATGACATCATCCACATCCGACGCCTGGCCGCGATTATCGCTGGAGTGCAGACCGAACGCCGTCTGGCGGCCGCCGATCAGCTCGATATAGACTTCCGCCAGAAGTTCGGAGTCGAGCAGAGCGCCGTGCTTCGTGCGGTGCGAATTGTCCACCCCGTAGCGCCGGCAGAGCGCATCGAGCGAATTCGGACCCATCGGATGTTTTCGGCGGGCCAGCGCCAACGTATCGGTGACCACATCATTGGTGATCGCCGGTAGACCCAGCCGGGCAAATTCGGCGTTCATGAACCCCATGTCGAAGGTCGCATTATGCGCCACCCAGCGCGCGTCGGCGAAAAATGCCAGCAGTTCATCGACGATGCCGGCAAAGTTCGGCTTGTCCTTCAGCGACTCGTCCGAGATGCCATGGATCGCCAACGCGTCGGGATGCACCTTGCGGTCACCCGGATTGATATAGACATGGAAGGTCCGTCCGGTCGGGAAATGATTGTCGAGCTCGATGCCGCCGATTTCGATGACGCGGTCGAGCTTGTTGTCGAGACCTGTCGTTTCCGTATCGAAAATGATTTCGCGCATCATGGCCTCTTCTGGCTTGTCAGCCCCTGGACGATCTCCGCCACCTGGTCGCGGGCCGAATCAAGTCCGTGGCCCGTATCGATGATGTAATCCGCTTTCGCACGTTTTTCTTGGTCGGGGATCTGGCGCGACAGGATGAGAGCAAATTTTTCCTCCGTCATCCCCGCTCTTTTCAGCACCCGCTCCCTTTGTATCTCCGGATCGCAGGTGACGACTGCAACGGCATCGACGCGGCCTTCGCCCTTTGTCTCAAACAGAAGCGGGATATCGAGCACGACGAGGGGGGCGCCAGCGGCGCGATGATGGTCGAGAAACGCCCGCTCCTTTTCGCGCACCAGCGGATGGACGATCGCTTCCAGCGTCTTGAACAAGGACGGATCGTTGGCGAGTTGCCGGGAAAGTTCCGCCCGGTCAACGCTACCCGCTTTCGCCGTTCCGGGGAATGCCGCTTCAATCGGCGCCACGGCTTCATGTTGATAGAGCGCATGTACGACGGCATCAGCATCGTTGACCGGCACGCCAATATCCAAAAACATCGTGGCGGTGGTCGACTTGCCCATGCCGATCGATCCGGTGAGCCCGAGAATGATCATGCGTGGCTCGCCATGTCGTCGATGATGATCTGACGCAGGGCGGCATCGACCGTCGGCGTCTTGCCGAACCATTTCTTAAATCCGGGTGCGGCCTGGTGCAGGAGCATGCCGAGCCCATCGACCGTGGCAAAACCCTGCGCCTCTGCCTGCGCGAGGATCGGCGTTTTCAAGGGCACATAAACAATGTCCGTCACAATGCTGCCGGTTGCCATGACGGTGAAATCGATCTGCGGTACTTCCGAGCCATCCATTCCGAGCGACGTTGTGTTGATGAAGAGACCTGCGCCGGTCATCACCTCGGACAGGGCTGCCATCGGCTGTGCATGAACCGCCGGGCCGAACCGGTCGGCCAGTTCCTGGGCGCGGGCAGCCGTGCGATTGACGACATGGATTGTCTTGACGCCCCGATCGCGAACAGCCTGGATCACCGCCCGGCTGGCGCCGCCGGCGCCGAGGACGACAGCCGTTCGACAGCGGTCCCAACCGGCGGCTCGTTCATCGAGATTGGCGGTGAAGCCATAGCCGTCAGTGTTGGTTGCATGCACCAGACCATCCTCCAGCCAGAGTGTATTGGACGCACCAAGTTCTGCGCTCAATGGATCCGGGCGGTCGGAAAGCGTGAAAGCCAGCTCCTTGTGCGGGATAGTGACATTGCCGCCCGTGAAACCGGATAACCCGCTTTTGACCGACGCGATGAAATCGGGAAACTCTTCCGGAGATACGGCATGAGCCCGATAGCTTCCCGGCAATCCCAGCTTTTTCAGCCAATAGCCATGGATCAGCGGAGAGCGCGAATGCTTGATCGGATAGCCCGTGACGAAGGCGTGGTTAACAAATGTTTCACGTGAATCACGCATCGATCACCCGTAAATCCCTGAGTTTTGTGAGCAGCGGCAGCATGGGCAGCCCGAGAATGGTGAAATAGTCACCATCGATTTTATCGAAAAGCTGGATGCCCTCGCCTTCCAGCTGATAGGCACCGACGCTGGAGAGTGCCTTTTTTCCAACGCGGGCGAGATGTGCATCGATAAATTCCGGGCGCAGAGCCCTAACAGACATTTGCGCCGAAGACACATGCTTCCAGAGAATGTCATTTCCGCGCGTCAGCACAATGCCGCTGTTCAACTGGTGAACCTGACCGGACAGCGACAACAGATGGTCGCGCGCTTCATTCATGTCGCGGGGCTTGTGATAGACCCGGGCACCAAGCGACATGGTCTGGTCCGAGCCGATGATGATATCATCCGGAAAAGCCTGCCCGACATTCCTGGCCTTGGCTTCGGCCAGGATCAGCGCGACCTCCTCCGGTGAAGAACCCTGCTGTTCGACCTCGCCTTCAATTGCCCGCTCGTCAATATCGGCTGCTTTTGCCTGAAAGGCGATGCCGGCATTTTCCAGCAGCATGCGACGGAACGGGCTCGCCGAAGCGAGGACAAGAGAACCTGCCATTGTCATTTATCCTGATTGACCGGATTCGCCTTAACGCAGCCGGGGCCGGAGGGCAACGATGGCAGCTGCGGTTTCCTCGATCGAGCGGCGCGTCACGTCGATCATCGGCCAGTTGTTGCGCGCACAAATCGACCGCGCATATTTCAGCTCCTCGGCGATCGAGGCGCGGTCGACATAATCCTCGGCATGATAACTATGGTTCGCTGTACCCAAAACGCGGTTCTGGCGAACCTGCGAAATCCGGTCCGCCGTGGCGATCAAACCGACCACCAGCGGCTTTGTCGCCTCCATCAACCGGTCCGGCAGGGAGACGCCCGGCACGATCGGGATATTGGCTGTCTTGATGCCGCGATTGGCGAGATAGATGCTAGTCGGGGTTTTCGATGTCCGGCTGATACCGATCAGAACGACATCCGCATCGTTGAAATCCGCCGGCAATTGGCCGTCGTCGTGATCCATGGTGAAATTCAGCGCGTCGATGCGCGCGAAATAATCAGCGTCCATCACATGCTGCGCGCCCGAGCGCCGGCGCGATGTAGCGCCGAGATAGGACTGGAAGAGATCGATGATCGGTTCCAGAACGGAGACGCAGGGTAGTCCCATATCTTTGCAAGTTACATTGATCATATCGGCAAGCTCGCGATCGACGATCGTGTAGAGCACGATCCCCGGCGCGCCATCGACCGCTTCCATAACTTGCATCAGCTGCTTGCGGTTCCGGATCAGCGGATAGACGTGCTCAAGCGCATGTGCCGACTGGAATTGCGACGCTGCAGCCCTGCCCGCAGCGATCAGCGTTTCGCCGGTCGAATCGGAGATCAGATGCAGGTGGAAATAGTTTTTCTGGTTCTCCACGCTATTCTCCGAGGGCTGTTGATAAACCGGGACAGCAACAGCTAAGGACCGGCGAGTTTCAAAGGCAAGGGGAAAACCTGCGAGTTATGCACAATCTGGATTCCGGGGAATGGGATTCCGCTGGCATGTGGAGAAGACTCATCGAGTTGCGAAGCGTCAACTTTATCCACAAGCTGTCCACATGGCTGCACCCCTTCGAGCATTGAGCGAAGCTGATGACTCTTCATGGTTTTTTGAAATCGTCCCCGCTCCTATCTGTCGCATGGCAAAATCGGCCAAGAGATTCTATTGAACGGACCAGCATGTGGAAAAGAGTCGGATGGCATTTAATCCTCGATAGTCACAGACTCTAAGAAATAGAATCCTTAGATATAGATATCTTTTATAGTGGGAGAACGTGTCCGGTGACTGCGCAAAGCCGTAAGGTGCTACAGGTGTTGAAGGGTGAAACGCTGTCACCTCCCCCAATCTGGCTGATGCGGCAGGCAGGTCGTTATCTTCCCGAATACCGGAAGACCCGAGCCAAGGCCGGTAGCTTTCTCGATCTCTGTTATTCGCCCGACATGGCTGTGGAAGTGACCCTACAGCCAATCCGGCGATATGGGTTTGATGCAGCCATCCTGTTCTCCGATATCCTCGTTATTCCTGATGCCCTGAAGCGCAATGTCCGCTTTGAAGAAGGGCATGGACCAAGGATGGATCCGATTGACGTTTCGGAGATAGCCACGCTCGACGTTCGTCCCGTATCAGCCCATCTGCAGCCGGTCATGGAAACGGTTCGACGTTTGCGCCGGGAACTGCCGGAAGAAACGACGCTGCTTGGTTTCTGCGGTGCACCCTGGACGGTCGCCACCTACATGATTGCCGGGCACGGAACGCCCGACCAGGCGCCGGCACGGCTTTTTGCCTACCAGCACCCAGAAGCGTTCGATCGGCTGCTGGCGGTGCTTGCTGAGCTCTCTGCGGACTATCTGGTCGAGCAGATCGACGCCGGTGCAGACGCCGTACAGATCTTCGATTCCTGGGCGGGTGTTTTGGGCGAAGAGGAATTCCGCCGCTACGCCGTCAATCCGGTGCGCCGGATCATCGACAGCGTTCGAGCCCGCCGGCCGGACGCGAAAATCATCGCCTTTGCCAAGGGCGCCGGAATTCTCCTGAAGGATTACCGCCGGGCAACGGGTGCCGATGCGATCGGTCTTGACTGGTCGGTGCCCTTGTCCTTTGCCGTTGAGCTCCAGAAGGATGGTCCGGTCCAGGGCAATCTCGATCCGATGCGCGTCGTGGCGGGCGGAAAGTCGCTGGATGATGGCATCGACGCAATCCTGCAGAAGCTCGGAAATGGCCCGCTGATCTTCAACTTAGGCCACGGCATTACACCACAGGCCAATCCCGACCATGTTTCGCAACTGGTTGCCCGTGTTCGCGGGACGCGCCAATGACCGAGCGCCAGACGGATATCCAGCCGGGGAAAAAAGCGCGTACCCGCGCCTTCATCGCGATCGGCCTGTTCGTCGCGCTGCTTGCCGGGCTGTTCGTCTGGCAGCCAGACAATCTCTATCTTTGGATCAAGGCGCTACACATCATTGCGGTGATGTCCTGGATGGCCGCCCTGCTCTACATGCCGCGATTGTTCATCTACCACACCGACGCAGCACCCGGCTCCGAGCAGTCGGAAACCTTCAAGATGATGGAGCAGCGGCTTTTGAAGGTGATCATGAACCCGGCGATGATGATCACCTGGGTGCTTGGCCTCTATCTCGCCTGGAGCGTCTACGGTTTTCAGGGCGGTTGGCTGCATGCCAAGCTCTTGCTTGTCGTTCTTCTGACCGGCGTCCACATCATGTTCAGCCGTGCTGTCAGAGCTTTTGCGCGGGATGAAAACACCCGCAGCGCCCGTTATTGGCGGCTGATGAACGAAGCCCCGACGCTCTTGATGATCCTCATCGTCATCGTGGCGGTGGTGAAACCTTTTTGAGCTATCGAGCTTTGAAGAAGGAAACTTTCGGTAATTTCCGTTGCCCCCTTGCGGTGCAACGAGTGAGTCGCTATTTTCCCGCCATCTCCTCTTTCGTGGCATGTGTAAACGTTACGAGCCTGCCCCTTCCGCTGCAGCTCCCCTTACATCAAGCACGCCGACTTTCCTTTCCGATTTCCAAGTGTGGTCCCCTTCATGGCTGAAATGAAGCTACAAGAACTGAAAAACAAATCCGCTACCGATCTTCTGGCATTTGCCGAATCGGTGGAGGTCGAAAACGCCAGTGTCATGCGCAAGCAGGAACTGATGTTTGCGATCCTGAAAATGCTGGCGAGCCAGGACGTCGAAATTATCGGCGAAGGCGTCGTCGAAGTGCTGCAGGACGGATTCGGCTTCCTGCGTTCGGCGAATGCCAACTACCTGCCAGGCCCGGACGATATCTACATCTCGCCTTCGCAGATCCGCCGTTTCTCGCTGAAGACCGGCGATACGGTCGAAGGACCCATCCGTGGTCCGAAGGAGGGTGAGCGGTATTTCGCGCTTCTCAAGGTCAACACGATCAATTTCGAAGATCCCGAAAAGATCCGTCACAAGGTCCATTTCGACAATCTGACGCCTCTTTATCCAAACGAGCGCTTCAAGATGGAACTCGAGGTTCCGACCTCCAAGGACCTGTCCGCTCGCGTCATCGACTTGATCGCGCCGCTCGGCAAGGGCCAGCGTGGCCTGATCGTTGCACCGCCGCGTACCGGTAAGACTGTACTTCTGCAGAACATCGCCCATTCGATTACCGCCAACCACCCGGAATGCTACCTGATCGTTCTTCTGATCGACGAGCGGCCGGAAGAAGTCACCGACATGCAGCGTTCGGTGAAGGGCGAAGTTGTTTCATCGACCTTCGACGAGCCGGCAACGCGCCACGTTCAGGTTGCTGAGATGGTCATTGAGAAGGCCAAGCGCCTGGTCGAACATGGCCGTGATGTCGTCATTCTGCTCGATTCGATCACTCGCCTCGGCCGCGCTTACAACACGGTTGTTCCGTCATCGGGCAAGGTCTTGACCGGTGGTGTCGACGCCAACGCCCTGCAGCGCCCGAAGCGCTTCTTCGGTGCCGCGCGTAACATCGAGGAAGGTGGCTCGCTGACAATCATTGCAACGGCCTTGATCGATACCGGCAGCCGCATGGACGAAGTCATCTTCGAAGAGTTCAAGGGTACCGGTAACTCGGAAATCGTGCTCGACCGCAAGGTCGCCGACAAGCGCATCTTCCCGTCGATGGACATCCTCAAGTCGGGTACCCGTAAGGAAGACCTGCTGGTGCCGCGTCAGGATCTGCAGAAAATCTTCGTTCTGCGCCGTATCCTCGCCCCAATGGGAACGACCGATGCAATCGAGTTCCTGATCGACAAGCTGAAGCAGACCAAGACCAACGGCGATTTCTTCGATTCGATGAACACCTGATCTGCGGTCATATTTTGCACGAAGCCCAGGTTTATCCTGGGCTTTTGTGTTTCTGCTGCAAATTGCATAGCCGGATTCCTTCCCCGGATTCCAAGTTGATAGACGGATATCGGCAACCAAGGACCCTCGCGTGAACCAGCCGCACCAGGCCATGTCTGATACGATCTATGCCCTGTCATCCGGCGCCTTGCCGGCGGGGGTTGCGGTTATTCGCGTTAGTGGCCCTCGCACGACGGAGGTTTTGACAAGCTTATGCGGTTCCTTGCCGTCACCTCGCCACGCGGTCCTGCGATCGATTCGCAATCGAAACGGTGATGTGCTCGACCAGGGACTTGTTATCTATTTCGGAGCTCCTGCGTCGTTCACGGGCGAAGACTGCGCCGAACTGCAGGTGCACGGCGGCCGGGCCGTGGTGAATGCCGTTCTTGCGGAACTTGAAGTGTTGCCGGGACTGAGACATGCCGAGGCAGGCGAGTTCTCCCGTCGCGCCTTTCATAATGGCAAACTCGACCTCGTCGAAATCGAGGGGCTTGCCGATTTGATTGCTGCTGAAACGGAAATGCAGCGGCGGTTAGCGCAAGAACATTCCAGCGGCAATCTCTCGGCAATCTACGAGGGTTGGGCTCGCAGGCTGACCCATGCGAGGGCGATGATCGAAGCGGAACTGGACTTTGCCGACGAAGATGACGTCCCAGGCTCCGTCGCAGACAAGATCTGGGCGGATATACGGCAGTTGAAGTCCGAAATCTCATCGCATCTGGACGGAGCCGGCATTGCAGAGATTGTCCGGGATGGCTTGAAGATTGTTATCGCCGGCGAACCGAATGCCGGAAAGTCCAGCCTGCTCAACCACCTGGCGCGCCGTGATGTTGCAATCGTCACCGACATTGCCGGAACCACGCGAGACATCCTATCGGTTGATTTATCCTTAGCCGGATTCCGTGTTCAGTTGTTTGATACAGCGGGCTTGCGGGAGACCGATGACAAGGTTGAACAGGAAGGCATTCGTCGTGCCTATCTGACGATCGATCAGGCCGATGTTGTCCTGCTGTTGGCAGATACACCTGAAGGCTTTTTGGCTTTGGACAAGGGCCAACGGACAAAGCCGGTTATCCGGATCGGCACCAAGATTGATCGGGCCCCTGTTTTATGGGATAAGGCCAGTGCCGACGTGTTGATCTCAACGGAAACGGGCGCAGGAATCGACCGGCTTCTGGAGGTTCTTACAGATCACTTACCCGACCTGTCTGGCCAAAACTCGCTGTCTTTACCAACCCGGAAACGGCACGTGAGTTGCCTGAAACAAACCCTCTCCGCGATCGAGATGAGTTTGGTACAATCAAATCGCGGACTTGATATTCAGGCGGAATATTTGCGGCAGGCGGGTGACGCTCTTGGACGAATTACCGGGCGCGTTGACGTTGAGGACCTGCTTGGAGTGATCTTTTCGGAATTCTGCATCGGCAAATGAGATGCAATCGCGTACAACGTTGGCGAGTCTTGACGGATGTTTCACGTGAAACGATTCGTCTCTATAATACCGTGATGGAGACGGTTTAACATGTTCGATTATGATGTCATTGTCATTGGCGGTGGCCATGCCGGTTGCGAGGCGGCCAGCGCTTCGGCGCGAATGGGTGCAAAAACTGCCCTCGTAACGCATAAGCGTGACACCATTGGTGTGATGTCCTGCAATCCCGCTATTGGTGGTCTGGGAAAGGGCCATCTCGTTCGCGAGATTGATGCGATGGATGGCCTCATGGGCCGTACTGCTGACGCAGCTGGAATACAGTTTCGGCTGCTCAATCGCCGGAAAGGTCCCGCTGTGCGCGGACCGCGCACTCAGGCGGATCGAAAACTCTATCGTCAAGCAATGCAATCCGAAATCAAGGCAATCGAAAATCTCGACGTTATCGAAGGGGATGCATTTGATTTGCAGTTGAATGACGGGCAAGTCGGTGGGATTATCCTGGCAGACGGACGTTCTATCTCTTGTGGCGCTGCGGTGCTGACCACAGGAACCTTCCTGCGTGGCCTCATCCACATCGGCGCTCGTAAAATCCCGGCCGGTCGGGTGGGTGAAAATCCATCACTCGGGTTGTCCGCCACGCTCGAGCGGTTTGGCTTGCGCCTGGGACGACTGAAGACCGGTACGCCCGCTCGTCTGGATGGTAAGACTGTCGATTGGCAATCCGTCGGCCGTCAAGGAGCCGACGAAGAACCGGTTCCTTTCTCCTTCATGACTGAAAATATCGTGAACCGGCAGATAGAATGCGGTGTGACACGGACCACGGATGCGACACATAAAATCATTTCCGATAATCTGATGAAATCCGCGATGTATTCCGGACAGATCGAAGGCGTTGGTCCGAGATACTGCCCGTCTATCGAAGACAAGATTGTCAAATTCGGCGAACGCGATGGTCATCAGATTTTCCTGGAGCCAGAGGGACTTGTTGACGACACCGTCTATCCGAATGGGATTTCGACATCGCTGCCGGAAGATGTGCAGCAGGCGTTCATCCGAACAATTCCGGGGCTGGAGAACGTATCCATTATTCAACCGGGTTACGCCATCGAGTATGATCATGTCGATCCGCGCGAACTGTCGCTATCCCTAGAAGTCCGCAAGATTCCTGGGTTGTTCCTTGCTGGACAGATCAATGGCACGACCGGTTATGAGGAAGCTGGCGCGCAGGGTTTGGTAGCAGGTTTGAATGCTGCCCTTCTCTGTGCCGGTAACACACCGCATGTGTTTAGTCGCACCAACTCCTATATCGGTGTTATGATCGACGACCTCACCTCGCGCGGAGTGGCCGAGCCATACAGGATGTTCACATCGCGTGCCGAATACCGCTTGTCCCTACGGGCTGATAATGCCGATGTCCGGCTTACGCCAGAAGCGATGTCGTTGGGCTGCGTCTCGGCTGATCGTACCGTGAGGTTTAACAAATGGGTCGAGGATATTGAAAGCAACAGGCAGTTATTGAAGTCGTTGACTGTTACGCCGAACGAGGGGCGCAGCCATGGGCTGAAGCTTAATCTGGACGGCCAACGCCGTTCAGCGTTCGAACTCCTCTCCTATGCCGATCATTCTATTCAATCACTGAGCGCGGTCTGGCCAGAGTTGTCGGCGATCGGTAGCAAGCTAGCAGAAGCCCTCGAAATAGATGCGACCTACGCAGTCTATATGGATCGCCAGGCATCGGACATTGCCAGTGTTCGCAGCGAGGAAAGCCGCGTGATTCCGGATGACTTCGATTTCCAGTCGCTATCAGGCCTGTCGAACGAATTGAAGCAGAAGCTCCGAGCGGCGAAACCACGCAATCTGGCGCAAGCCATGAAGGTTGACGGGATAACTCCTTCGGCGATATCACTGATCCTGGCGCATATGCGCAAGGGGAACTACACCCAAACAGAGCATCTCAAACAGGCGATTCAATGATTGCGAGTCCTTCCCGTGAGCTAAACGGATTGCGTGTTTCACGTGAAACGTCGGAGAGGCTCGAACACTTTGCCAGCCTGTTTCAAAAATGGGCGAAGTCGATCAACCTCGTGGCACCCTCGACGCTGTCCGATTTGTGGCAGCGCCACATCGCCGACAGCGCGCAGATCTTTCAGCTGTCACCGGGACCGAAACGATGGGTCGATCTCGGCAGTGGTGGCGGCTTCCCCGGCATCATCACTGCCATATTTCTGGCAGAACTGGTAGATGGATGGGTGCACCTAGTTGAAAGCAACAATAAGAAGGCTGCATTCCTTCGTGTTGCGCTGAATGAAACCGGCGCCCGCGGCTCTGTGCACCCGATTCGGATTGAAGACGCGGTCACCGCCATCCCGCAATGCGACGTAATTTCGGCTCGAGCGCTCGCAGACCTGACCCAACTTCTCGATTACTGTGGCCCTTGGATGACTGCCGGCAACAAACCACGGGCGTTTTTCCACAAAGGCCGGGATTATCAGCAGGAAGTCGACAAAGCCGTTAGTCGCTTTCAGTTTGATCTGGTAAAACATGCAAGCGTCGTCGAGCCGGACTCTGTGGTTCTCGAAATCGCAAATCTTTCGCGGAAAATTCAATAACGGCGGAATGCGGCATGATAGGCGAGAAGAACAGAATTATCACCATTGCCAATCAGAAGGGCGGCGTAGGGAAAACCACGACGGCCATCAATCTTGCAACCGCTTTGGCGGCCATCGGCGAAAAAGTGCTGATTGTCGATCTGGACCCGCAGGGTAATGCCAGCACCGGTCTCGGTATTCAGCGGCGCGACCGAAAACTGTCCTCGTATGAACTGATGATCGGTTCGCACAATATTGCTGATATTGTTCAGAACACAGTCGTTCCCAATCTCTCCATTGTGCCATCGACCATGGATCTTCTTGGTGTTGAGATGGAGATTTCGACGGCCAGCGACCGGGTATTCCGACTGCGCAAGGCGCTCTCCTCACCCGAGGCGCTCGCATATTCCTACGTGCTCGTTGATTGCCCACCGTCCTTCAATCTCCTGACGATGAACGCTATGGCGGCCGCGCATTCGGTTCTCGTTCCTCTGCAATGCGAATTTTTTGCGTTGGAAGGGTTGAGCCAGTTGCTGGAGACCGTCGATCAGGTGCGCCGAACGGTCAATCCGACACTGGATATCCAGGGTATCGTGCTGACCATGTTTGATTCCCGCAACAACTTGGCACAACAGGTCGTCAACGACGTCCGTACCCATCTTGGTGAGAAGGTCTATCATACATTGATCCCCCGCAATGTGCGGGTTTCCGAGGCTCCCTCCTATGGAAAGCCGGCGATCCTCTATGATCTCAAATGCGCTGGTAGCCAAGCCTACCTTCAGCTGGCATCCGAAGTGATCCAGCGTGAACGGCTGCGGAAGGCGGCCTGAGCAGCAATCGATTCGACATCGTAACGATTAGTGTGAGTACTGACGATGAATGACGACAATTCGAGAAGAAGACTTGGCCGTGGCCTTGCGGCGTTGATCGGCGAGATGGACCAGCCTTTGCAGGCGAGTAATCCTGTTGCGCCCGTCAATGCTGATCGGCGCATTCCGATCGAATTTGTCGCCCGCAATCCGCGCAATCCGCGGCGGACCTTTGATGAAGCTGAGTTGCAGGACCTGGCAAGCTCCATCCGTCAGCACGGCATTGTGCAGCCAGTCGTCGTTCGCACCATCGCTGAGGAGCGTTATGAAATTATCGCCGGTGAGCGCCGCTGGCGCGCGGCCCAACTTGCCGGGTTTACCGATATTCCGGTCATTGTCCGCGACGTAGACGACCGTACGGCCTTGGAAATCGCGATCGTTGAAAACGTTCAGCGATCCGACCTTAATCCGCTTGAAGAAGCGCTGGGGTACGATCAGCTGATCGCTGAACACGGTTATACGCAGAACGATCTCGGCGAGATTATCGGTAAAAGCCGCAGCCATGTGGCCAATAGCTTGCGACTGCTGAAGCTGCCGGAACCGGTCCGTGACATGTTATCGTCAGGCACCTTGTCGGCCGGTCACGCCCGCGCGCTCATTCCGACGTCCGATCCGGTGATGCTCGCCCGCTCAATCATTGCCAAGGGCCTTTCCGTGCGCGATACTGAGCGGTTGGCCCAGAACGATATTCGTGCCCAGAACGATCCGACCTATGGCAAGCCCTCCCCCAAGGAGGAAAAGGACGCCGATACGCTGGCGCTCGAGCGCACGCTGTCCGACAGCCTCGGATTGGACGTTACGGTCAATCACAAGGCCTCCGGCGGACAGTTGCGGATTTCCTACAAGACGCTTGATCAGCTCGAAGAAATCTGCCGGTTGCTCGAGCGGCGATAATTCCGATTCGGAAACGAAACAAATAACGAATATATAATAATATCAGTTAGATAAACTCTATCTGCGTGCTGATTGCAGTGTGATCGCCAGCAATGTCTGCATGGCGATACTGTCTTCTAGGCTCTGCCTGGTGCGGCTCTGCAGAATGGCGGTCTGCAGACGACCGAGTTCTCGTCTGATTGCCGGAAGCGTCCAAGTCTTCAAGGCGGCCTCGATCAAAGGCTTGCGGCGGAAGTGCAGATGGCGGCCGAGTGTGGCCACGACCTGGGTGGGTTGCTGCCGCTTGTCATCCATCTCCGCCCGCATCAGATCGAGCAGCTGAAACTGCTTCAGACAAGCCTGAAGCACCAGAAAGATAGCGGTCTTTGACGCGACTATCTTGCGGATGGCGTGCTGGAGGCCGTCGGCATCACCCTTGAGAACGGCATCGATTGCGTCGTCGACCGACACCGCGCTGGCGTCGCCGACGATTTCCAGCACATGGTCTTCTTCGATGGAGCCCGTGCCACGGCAATAGAGCGCCAGTTTGCGGATCTCGTTGCGCGAGGCGATCCGGTCGCCGCCAAGAGCTTCATTGAGCCGCTCTCGCGCGGCCGGGGATATGCGCAGGCCTTCCAGACAAAGCTCTTGGTCGATGAGTGCATTGAGTGCCCGGGCGTCATCGCTGTAGCAGGCGATCGATATCACCGACCGGCTGGTTTCACCGATCTTGCGGATGCCTGTTCCCTTTTTAAGATCGCCAGCCTCGATGATGACATAGCTGCCATCCGGAGGCTGCTTTGATAGCACGGTGAGGCTATCGACGAGTGTCTTCTCCGTGCCAGATGCGCGAATCCAGACGAGTTTTTCGCCACCAAAAAGGCCGATCGTATTGACTTCATCCAACAGGCGTCCGGGACTCTGCTGAAGGTCCGAGCCGTCAAGCCGGATCAATGAAAACGGATCATCGAGAGCGACGCCGCTTTTGCCGGCAATCTGCCCGGCGCGTTCGGAAACCAGTCCGCGGTCAGGGCCGTAGATTAGATAGATACGATTGTCCCGCAGTGGGCGCTGCAGGAATTGCTCGAATTCGTGCGATTTGATCTCGGTCATACCGCCACCTCATGCCGGAAAGATTTCAGCGGCCGAGCGCTGCTGCAAGATCGGCGCGGATGATCTCGGCCAGTTCCTTGGCTGCCCGCTTTTCGCCATCGCGTCTGGCGCGAACCTTGGAAAACTCCTGACCCGGAAAGTCTACCAGCGATACGGCGCTGCGATTGCCGGAGCGAACGGTTTCGCCGGTATCGGTGCGCGTCAGATTATAGTCAGCCATGACGACGACACGGGCGGCACTGGCGGTGTCGGTATTATCGTCCGTGGTATTCTGATTGTAGAGGACACCCTGGATATCACTGGTGACGTTCAGAGCCAGCTTGTATTGCGGGTTGGCTGGCTCACCGGCGCCACCTGATGTCAGGAAGATCAATGCATTGCGCACTTCCTGTTCAACGCGGTCATCGGCTTCGGAAATCTCGATCGAGGCAAGCGCCTTGGCAGGCTTGCCCTGTGGCCCGTCCGAATAGAGTGGCTTGACTTGGCAGCCGGCGAGAACCGCGAGCGTGCCGAAAGCCAGAAGCTGCGCGTATCTTTGAGCTTTTTCAGACAACGACATTCACGATCCTCTGCGGCACGACGATGATTTTTTTCGGGCTTTGTCCGTTCAATGCAGTCTTGACCGGCTCGAGCGCCAGAACGGCGTTCTCGATTGCAGTCTGATCCGCATCGCGCGCAATTGTCAAATCAGCGCGCTTCTTGCCGTTGATCTGGACCGGCATTGTCACTTCGTTTTCGGCCACCAGCGCTTCGCTGTAGGCTGGCCAAGCTGTCTGGGCGACCAGGCCTGTTCCGCCGATTTCCTGCCAGCATTGCTCGGCCAGATGCGGCATCATCGGTGCCACAAGGCTGATCAGGATCGAGACCGCATCCTTGACGGCTGCGGTCGTCGCGTGATCTGCCGTTCGTGCCGCAACCTGCGTCATTGGGTTGGCAAGGGCATTGACCAGCTCATAGAGCCGCGCCACGGCCTTGTTGAAGGCGAGCTTGTCGTAGTCTGCCTGAACAGCCTTCAGCGTCTTGTGGGTCAGTTGCGAGATCGCAAGACCAAGTCCCGAGGAGGCCGGCTGGGCTTCAACAGCCTTCAGCGCGTCGGATGCTTCGGAGATCAGCCGCCACAGGCGCTGGACGAAGCGATGGGCACCTTCGACGCCGGCTTCCGACCAGATTACATCGCGATCGGGCGGGGAGTCGGAGAGAACAAAGAAGCGCGCGGTATCGGCGCCGTAGGAGGCGATGATATCGTCGGGATCGACAACGTTCTTCTTCGACTTCGACATCTTCTCGATCGAGCCGATGGTAATCGGTTCGCCGGTTTCGATGAGGCTTGCCTGCCGAACACCATCATTTTCGACGATGATGATTTCGGCCGGTGTCACCCATTCGCGCTGGGCACCCTGCCCGCGGCTATAGGTCTCGTGCACCACCATACCCTGCGTGAACAGGCCCTTGAAGGGCTCGTCGAGGCCGGCATGACCGGTGGCCTTCATTGCCCGGGTAAAGAAGCGCGAATAGAGCAGATGCAGGATCGCGTGCTCGATGCCGCCAATATACTGGTCGACGGGCAGCCAGTGATCGACAGCAGTCGGGTTGGTCGGCTTCTTCTCCCAAGGGGCGGTAAAACGGGCGAAATACCAGGACGAGTCGACGAATGTATCCATCGTGTCGGTCTCACGACGCGCGTCCTTGCCACATTGCGGGCAGGATACGTGACGCCAGGTTGGATGGCGGTCGAGCGGATTGCCCGGCTTGTCGAACGTCACGTCATCGGGCAGCTTGACCGGCAGATCGGCCTTCGGCACGGGAATGACGCCGCAATCGTCGCAATGGATGACCGGGATTGGGCAGCCCCAGTAGCGCTGGCGGGAAATACCCCAGTCGCGCAGGCGGAAATTGACCTTGCGCTCGGCCTGCGGTGCATTGCCAAGCGAGGCCTGCTCCAGCGTCGATGCCACCTTTTCAAAGGCTTCTTCGATGGTCAGGCCATCGAGGTCGCGCGAATTGATCATTACGCCGTCGCCGACATAGGCCTCATTGCCAATGGTGAAGCTCTCCGCATCGCCGTCTTTCGGCATCACCACGGCAACGACCGGCAGGTCGTACTTGCGGGCGAAATCGAGGTCGCGCTGGTCGCCCGAAGGGCAGCCGAAGATCGCACCGGTGCCATAGTCCATCAAAACGAAATTGGCGACGTAGACAGGCAGTTCCCAGCTTGGATCAAGCGGGTGCTTGACGCGGATGCCGGTGTCTATGCCCTTCTTCTCGGCTGTTTCCAGCGCGGCCAGCGACGTGCCGGCGCGGCGGGTTTCCTCGCAGAAGGTTTCAATTTCAGGATTACCTGCAGCCGCTTGGCGTGCCAACGGGTGATCGGCGGCAATCGCCAGGAAGGAGGCCCCAAACAGCGTATCCGGGCGGGTCGTATAGACAGCGACTTCGGTCGCGTCCGTTGCTCCAGCGCCTGGGACGATTTCCCAGCGGATCGTCAGGCCTTCGGATCGGCCGATCCAGTTTTTCTGCATCAGCCGGACCTTTTCCGGCCACTGATCCAGCGTATCGAGTGAATCGAGCAGTTCCTGGTTGAAATCGGTGATGCGGAAGAACCACTGCGTCAGCTCACGCTGTTCGACCAGCGCGCCCGACCGCCAGCCGCGTCCGTCGATCACCTGTTCATTGGCCAGAACCGTGTTGTCGACAGGATCCCAGTTCACCTTCGACTGCTTGCGGTAGACCAGACCCTTTTCCAGGAAGTCCACGAACAGGTGCTGCTGATGCTGGTAATATTCGACATCGCAGGTGGCGAACTCGCGCGACCAATCGAGCGACAGGCCCATGACTTTCAGCTGCGCCTTCATAGAGGCAATGTTCTGGTAGGTCCAGGCGGCCGGGTGCACGCCGCGCTCCATGGCGGCATTTTCTGCCGGCATGCCGAAAGCATCCCAACCCATCGGATGCAGCACGTTGTAGCCGCGTGCGCGCTTGTAGCGCGCGACAACATCGCCCATGGCGTAGTTGCGTACATGGCCCATATGGATCCGGCCCGACGGATAAGGGAACATCTCCAGCACGTAATATTTTTCGCGCGGGTCGTCGTTATCGGTGGTGAAGACGTTTTTCTGGTCCCATTCCTGTTGCCAGCGGGGTTCAGAATCGCGCGGATTGTAACGTTCGGTAGCCATATGATCGATGTTCCGGAAAATTGGGCGAGGGGAAATCAGTCCCCTGGATATTTGGCGTGACCTTCACCATGAAACAAGCGTAGCGTCAAGTTTTGGAAGGCTTTGAGGCGAAACTTTGAGGCATTTGATCAGTATCCGGCGATTACGGCTTGGCAGTCTCGTTCGGTTTGACTATTGCGCCACTTAAGGCCGGAAAGCGATGGAGACGATGGCGATGAGCGTGGAAGAACAGTTGGACGATGTCCTGAGCCGGATTCGCGATGCGGAAGATGCCGCCAATCGCCCCTCTGGCGCTGCCTCACTTGTCGCGGTCTCCAAGACCTTCGATGCCGATGCGATCCGTCCTGCGATTGCGACGGGGCAGCGGATTTTCGGCGAAAACCGCGTACAGGAAGCGCAGGGCAAGTGGCCGGAGCTGAAAGCAGAAACCGCTGATATCGAGCTTCATCTGATCGGCCCGCTGCAATCCAACAAGGCGGCGGATGCCGTGTCCTTGTTCGATGTCATTGAGACCGTCGATCGGGAAAAGATCGCCCGCGCCATTGCCGCGGAAATCACCCGGCAGGGCAAGCCCGTTCGGCTTTATGTCCAGGTCAATACCGGGCTTGAGCCGCAAAAGGCGGGCATTGCCCCAAATGATACCGTGGCCTTCGTCACGCTGTGCCGTGAGATGATCGGCATTCCGGTGGAGGGACTGATGTGCATCCCGCCGGCGGACGAAAATCCCGGCCCGCATTTTGCGCTGCTTGCCAAGCTTGCCGAACGCTGCGGTCTGAAAAAGCTCTCCATGGGCATGTCCGGCGATTTCGATCTTGCCGTGCAGTTCGGCGCCACCAGCGTGCGTGTCGGCTCCGCGATCTTCGGAACGCGCTAACTGCCGGGCCGTCCACAGGCTCTAACGCTTTCGTCTGGCTTCTCCCCGCTCGACCAATCTCCTATGGTCCCTTCTGGAGGCCGGTTCGTCCGGTATGGCAGCAGAGGAGACGGCAATGGCGAGCAGCTATTCCGACGTTTACGGCGCGTGGAAACAGGATCCCGATGCCTTCTGGGCCAAAGCCGCTCGGGAGATTGACTGGTTCCGGCCGTTTGATCAGGTTTTCGATCCAGCCCAAGGCGTTTACGGGCGCTGGTTTCCAGGCGGCGAAACCAATACCTGTTTCAATTGTCTGGATCGGCAGGTTGCTGCGGGGCTCGGCGAGCAGAATGCCTTGATTTACGACAGCCCGGTGACCGGCACTGTCGAGCATTGGACCTACAACGCCATCCTCGATGAGGTCGTGGCGCTGGCGTCGGTCTATCGTGATCTGGGCATCGGCAAGGGCGACCGGATCATCATCTATATGCCGATGATGCCGCATGCGGTGTTTGCCATGCTGGCCGCCGCCCGCATCGGCGCCGTTCACTCCGTCGTCTTCGGTGGTTTCGCGGCGAGCGAACTGGCAACACGTATCACCGACTGCGAGGCAAAACTGGTCGTCTCGGCCAGTTGCGGTATAGAAGGCGGCCGAATCATTGCCTACAAACCGTTGCTCGATACGGCCATCGAGATCAGTCAGCACAAGCCGGCTCATTGCCTCGTTTTTCAACGGGATGCACTCAAAGCAGACCTGCAGGCCGATCGGGACATGGATTTCGACTTTGCCGTTACATCCGCCAAGCATAAAGGCGTCGAGGTTGCCTGCACCCCGGTCCTAGCCACCGATCCGCTTTATATTCTCTATACGTCGGGAACTACCGGCCAGCCGAAAGGCGTTGTGCGCGACAATGGTGGCCATATGGTTGCGCTCAAATGGTCGATGCAGCATTTCTTCGGCATCAAGCCGGGTGAAGTCTTCTGGGCAGCGTCGGATATCGGTTGGGTCGTTGGTCACTGCTACATCGTCTATGGGCCTCTGCTGAATGGCTCGACGGCAATCCTCTATGAGGGAAAACCCGTGGGCACGCCGGATGCCGGTGCCTACTGGCGTGTGATCGAGCAGCATGGGGTGACCGCGCTGTTCACCGCGCCGACAGCTTTTCGCGCCATCCGCAAGGAGGATCCGCAGGGCGAACTGATTCGACGCTACGATCTGTCGAAATTCAGGGCTTTGTTCCTGGCAGGAGAGCGCGCCGATCCGGATACAGTCGCCTGGGCGGAAGCGAAACTCGGTGTTCCTGTTATCGACAATTGGTGGCAGACGGAGACGGGTTGGCCGGTGGCTGGAAATCCGATTGGCCTCGGCTTGCTGCCGGTGAAATATGGCTCCGCGGCGGTGCCCTTGCCGGGATATGACGTACAGGTGCTGGATGATGCCGGCCATCCCGTCGCATCCGGAACGCTCGGCAATGTCGTTCTCAAGCTTCCGATGCCGCCTGGTTGCTTGCCCACATTCTGGAATGCGGATCAGCGGTTTCGCGAGACCTGCCTTGACGAGTTTCCGGGTTATTATCGCACTGCGGACGCCGGTTATATCGATGACGACGGCTACATTTTCATCATGTCGCGCACCGATGACATAATCAACGTCGCCGGCCACCGCCTGTCGACCGGTGCCATGGAAGAAATCATGCCGACGTAGCGGAATGCGCGGTTATAGGTATCGCCGATCCAATCAAGGGGCAGATACCCGCCGGCTTCCTCGTCATCAATGCCAATGTTTCCCGTGAAACAGCGGAAATCGAAAGAGAAGTCGTCGGTCTGGTTCGTGAGCGCATCGGCCCGGTCGCTGCATTCAAGACGGCAATCTGCGTCAAGCGGTTGCCCAAGACGCGATCAGGCAAGATTTTGCGTGGAACGATGCAGAAGATCGCTGATCGTGAAGACTGGAAGATGCCGGCAACGATCGATGATCCGGCTGTGCTTGACGAAATTACTGCGGCGCTGCATGCGAGAGGCATCGGTCTATAGCAGCGAGAACCAGTGTTTAGCCGGAGTCATCCTAGCGACGCGTGATGGCTGAAAACCAGTCGCGGAATGTGAGTGCAGGTGCACTCGCCGGTTTGGCCGTGACGAGGAAGTAGCCTTCGTCAACGAGCGTTTCGATATCGGACAGTATGACCAAGTCGCCGCTGTCAATCTCGCGGCGAAAAACCTCGGTCGGACAGAGCGCGATCCCATGTCCGGCAATCACCGCGGTGGCCAGAAGGTTGAAATCCTGGAAAATCGGTCCACGCAATGGACCGGCTGGCCGCAGACCTGCTTTCCTGCACCAGTTCAGCCAGCGCTCCGGTGTCTCGTCATGCAGCAGATCGGCGCCGGCAATTTCCTGCGCCG
Source organism: Pararhizobium sp. PWRC1-1 (assembly GCF_049897905.1). NCBI lineage: Bacteria > Pseudomonadati > Pseudomonadota > Alphaproteobacteria > Hyphomicrobiales > Rhizobiaceae > Pararhizobium > Pararhizobium sp. PWRC1-1. The sequence goes on from NZ_JAFCXE010000008.1 coordinate 99,729, forward strand.
CCTGCGGTCTGCCTCTGCGCTCGAGATAGCGGGGGCTGGCAACGGGGCGATTGGCACGGGAAAACAGCCTTGTGCATTCCCTCCCCTCCCCCATTTCCTCACCAAGCGTGATCAGCACGTCGCAATCTGCGTCACGAAAACGTTGCTCCGTGATGGCATAGACGACGCGGACGTTAAGGTCCGGATTGGCGCTCAGAAAGTCCGGGAGAGCTGGAATCAGCCACCGTGTCGCGATCGAGGCGATGCAGGCAACGGTGAGCTCCCCGTTCGCCTTCATGCGGAAGGCGCGGGCTTCGGCTTCGATGCGCATTAACGACACTGAAAGCGTCTGTGCCAGCGCTGACGCGTCGGGCACCAGGCGCACGCTGCGCTTTTCCCGCACAAACAGCGGCCGCCCAAACCAGTTTTCCAGCAGCCGGATTTGATGGCTGACCGCCGCATGCGTGACATGCAGTTCGTCGGCCGCGCGTGAAAAGCTGTTGAGGCGGGCGGCGGCTTCAAACACGCGCAATGCACTGAGTGATGGCAGCATATGTAAGTTTTCCTCATCAAAACGGTGAGAAAGCATCATTTGCAGGGAGAGAAAAGAAAGCAATACAAGCGATCAGAAGTGAAATCGAGCTGTTGTTCGATTTTAAGGTCAAATTTACCTTGTAGAAGGGCGCTGCCGATGTTCGTCCGCAATCTGAAGCAAGTCGAGGATACCAGCCATTTCGTCGAATGGGGAAGTGGTACCAGCCACCGCCTGCTGACCGAGCGCGACGGAATGGGGTTCACGGTCTGCCACACCGTTGTGCGTGCGAACACGACCTCGCTGCTGGAATACCGGAATCATCTTGAAGCTTGTTACTGCATCGCCGGCACGGGAGAGGTCGAGGACATGGCCGGCAATGTCTTTCCGATTGCGCCCGGCGACATCTATGTGCTCGATAAAAACGACAAACACTATCTGCGCGGCGGCCGAGATGAAGATATGATCCTCGTCAGCATCTTCAACCCGCCGCTCAAGGGCACGGAGCGGCACCGGCTGGATGGAAGCGAGGGATCGGCCTACTGATCTCTGGTTGGCAGGGCGGGCAAAAAGACCCGGATCAGCCGATCCGGGTTTTGTCGTCGGAAACGATGTGTTCCAATCAGAAGGCGTTGTCTTCGTCTTCGTCCTTGCGGTCGGACTTGAGGGCCTTGAGCTTGGAGAAGACGGCGTCGGCGTCGATTTCTTTTTCTTCTTCGCGCTCGTAGGAGAAAGGCAGCTTTTCCGTTTCCTTCGAGGCTTCCAGCGTCGCGCCAAGCTCGGCTGCTGTTGGCAGTGGACGGCCTTTATTGGCGCGTTCGACTTCAAGGTCGAGGTCGATCTGCGTGCACAGGCCGAGCGTGACTGGGTCCATGGCCGTCAGGTTGGTCGAATTCCAGTGGGTGCGCTCGCGGATCTGCTCGATCGTCGACTTGGTGGTGCCAACGAGACGCGAGATCTGGGCATCCTTGAGTTCGGCATGATTGCGGACCAGCCACAGAATGGCGTTCGGGCGGTCCTGGCGCTTGGAAACCGGGGTATAGCGCGGGCCCTTGCGCTTGTTGTCCGGCACGCGAACCTTCGGTTCGGAAATCTTCAGCTTGTGGTTCGGATTGCCTTCGGCGCGGGCGATCTCGTCGCGCGACAGCTGGCCAGTGGCGATCGGGTCGAGGCCCTTGATGCCCTGCGCGGATTCGCCGTCGGCGATTGCCTTGACTTCCAGCGGGTGCAGCTTGCAGAACGTGGCGATCTGTTCGAACGACAGGGCAGTGTTGTCAACAAGCCATACGGCCGTCGCTTTGGGCATAAGCAGTTGTTGAGCCATGGATATAGTCCTTCTGTCCGTCCGCGCCGGTGTCGCGGGCCGTGGAGTGTAACCACTTAATTTCCGGGAAATTAGCGCCTCTATACCCTCGTCCTCTCAGAAATGCAATTCTTCTTGAAGAAATGACCTTTTGTCTAATGGACGCCGTGCCTTGACCTGATATGTATGGCGCCCGAAGCGGGCGAGCGCGAGGAGATGTGCCGCCTGAAACTGCCTGTGCAGGGAGGAAATCATCATGTCTGCCAAAACCTATCCGATCCTGGAATCTGCCCGGAACCGTGCGCTTATCGACGATGCGACCTATCAGGCGTGGTACAAGCAAAGTGTGGCGGATCCTGAAGCTTTCTGGGGCGAGCATGGCAAGCGTATCGACTGGTTCACGCCCTATACCAAGGTCAAGAACACCTCCTTCGAGGGCGATGTTTCGATCAAGTGGTTCGAGGATGGCGTCACCAACGTCTCCTACAATTGCATCGACCGGCACCTGGAGAAGCGCGGTGATCAGGTTGCGATCATCTGGGAAGGCGACAATCCCTATGATGACAAGAAGATCACCTATCGCGAATTGCATGAGCACGTCTGCCGCCTCGCCAATGTGCTGAAGGCAAACGGCGTCCAAAAGGGCGATCGCGTCACCATCTACATGCCGATGATCCCGGAAGCCGCCTATGCGATGCTCGCCTGTACCCGTATCGGCGCGGTGCATTCCATCGTTTTCGGCGGTTTTTCGCCCGACGCACTGGCCGGCCGTATCGTCGATTGCGAATCCACCATCGTCATCACCGCCGACGAAGGCCTGCGCGGCGGCAAGCCGATCCCGCTGAAGGCCAATACCGACCAGGCCATCGAGATCGCCAAGCGTCGCGGCGTCGACGTCAAGTCGGTGATTGTCGTTCGCCGCACGGCCGGCAAGATCGCCTGGTTCTCCGAACGCGACATCTGGTATCATCAGGCTGTGGCGGCCGTCGAAGCCGATTGTCCGCCGGCGCAGATGAATGCGGAAGACCCGCTGTTCATCCTCTACACGTCCGGTTCGACCGGAAAGCCCAAAGGCGTGCTGCACACGACGGGTGGCTATCTCGTCTACGCCTCGATGACGCATCAATATGTCTTCGATTATCACGAGGGCGATATCTACTGGTGCACCGCCGATGTCGGCTGGGTCACGGGTCATTCCTATATCGTCTACGGCCCGCTCGCCAATGGCGCCACGACGCTGATGTTCGAAGGCGTGCCGACCTATCCGGATGCCGGGCGTCTGTGGGACGTGGTCGACAAGCACCAGGTCAATATCTTCTACACCGCGCCAACCGCCATACGGGCGCTGATGGGTCAGGGCGACGCTTTCGTCACCCGTTCCAAGCGCACATCGCTGCGCACGCTCGGCTCCGTCGGCGAGCCGATCAATCCGGAAGCCTGGGAATGGTACTATCACGTCGTCGGTGACGGCCGTTGCCCGGTGGTCGATACCTGGTGGCAGACCGAGACCGGCGGCATCCTGATCACGCCTCTGCCCGGCGCCACGGCGTTAAAGCCGGGCTCGGCCACTCGCCCCTTCTTTGGCGTGCAGCCCCAGCTGGTCGATGGCGAAGGCAAGGTGATCGAGGGGGCGGCCGATGGCAATCTCTGCATCACCGACAGCTGGCCGGGCCAGATGCGCACCGTCTATGGCGATCACGAACGCTTCATCCAGACGTATTTCGCCACCTACAAGGGCAAATATTTCACCGGCGACGGCTGCCGTCGCGATGACGATGGTTATTACTGGATCACCGGCCGCGTCGACGACGTCCTGAATGTCTCCGGCCATCGCATGGGTACGGCCGAAGTCGAATCGGCGCTGGTCAGCCATGATTCGGTGTCGGAAGCCGCCGTCGTTGGCTATCCCCACGATATCAAGGGACAGGGCATCTATTGCTACGTGACGCTGATGGTCGGCCAGTCCGGTTCGGACGATCTGCGCAAGGCGCTGGTGACCCATGTCCGCAAGGAAATCGGCGCGATCGCGTCGCCGGATAAGATCCAGTTCGCGCCCGGCCTGCCGAAAACCCGCTCCGGCAAGATCATGCGCCGCATCCTGCGCAAGATCGCCGAGGACGATTTCGGTTCGCTCGGCGATACCTCGACGCTCGCCGATCCCGCCGTTGTCGATGACCTGATCGCCAACCGTCAGAACAAGAAGTAAAGAAATTCCGAGCCATTCGATGTCCGGATGGCTCGGGCACACTTACCGGGGAGAGCAGCTCTTCGATTTGCGCCCGCCGTTATAAGGCGAGACGTAGCCCGCCGACAGCATTTCCTGAGCCGGATTCCGTCCATCGGAAAAGCTGATATCGGCAACGACCCTGCCAAAATACTTGTCTCCGGAAATATGCGTCAGTTGGATTTCACCCTGAGCGCTGGTCAGGCTGGCAAGCGCTGCCCGTGCCTGCCGGCCGGCATCGCGTGTGGTGAGCAGGCCGATTTTAACTCTGGCGCTTCGATGCCGCGCATCCGCACATAGACTTCCATTGTCTGTTGTGGCCAGGGTTTCGCTGCGACCAGGATCGTGTCGCCATCGATGACGCGGATGATTTCTGCAGTCACCGGTCCGGCGATTTCGATTCGTTTGCCGGATTCGGAAGCATACGAAGAAGCAGCCAGCGACAAGCACTGTAAGAGCGGCGATAGGAAGTGGGATCGAGCAAAGCATCAAGGATAGGAAAATATACCGATCATGAAGCGAATTCAACAGGAATTATTTCCTCAGAAATCGATTGCCCGACCGTTGATTTCCCAGTCGCCAAAACGCGAAGGCTCCGCTCCGCCGCGTCCGCCCAGCTCTTCCGGGAGTTGGAGTGGCCTTTGCGCCTTGCGGCGTTCCTCGGCTTCGGCCAGCGCGCGTTTTGCCGCCGGCGAAAGGGGTTTGCGGGGTTCCACCAGTAAATTGTCGTTATCGTTTTGCATGCGAATTTCCGCGAAAAAGTTGAAGAATGCGCCTAATGTCCCCATCATATAGGAAACCTTTGTTCAAGCGAAACCCGTGATTCACGTGAAACATTGGCAAACTTTGGAGACCTGACTGATGAACCTGATGCGCACCGCGATGCTTTTGGCCTTCATGACCGCATTGTTCATGGCGGTCGGCTTCCTCATTGGCGGCAGGGGTGGCATGATGATTGCTCTTGTCATCGCCGCCGGCATGAACTTCTTTTCCTACTGGAACTCTGACAGCATGGTGTTGCGCATGTACCGCGCACAGCAGGTCGATGAGCGCACGGCGCCGGAATATTACGGCATCGTTCGCGACATGGCTGCCAATGCTGGTCTGCCGATGCCCAAGGTCTATGTCATCGACAACCCGCAGCCAAACGCCTTTGCGACGGGACGCAATCCTGAAAATGCCGCAGTTGCCGCCTCCACAGGTCTCCTGAATGCGCTGTCTTACGATGAGGTTGCTGGCGTCATGGCGCATGAGCTCGCCCACGTGCAAAACCGCGATACGCTGACGATGACGCTGACCGCGACGCTTGCGGGTGCAATTTCGATGCTCGGCAATTTCGCCTTCTTCTTTGGCGGCAATCGTGAAAACAACAATCCGCTCGGCTTCATCGGGACGCTGGTGGCAATGATGGTAGCGCCTTTGGCGGCTGCGATCGTGCAGATGGCGATCAGCCGGACGCGTGAGTATTCGGCCGACCGGCGCGGTGCGGAAATCTCCGGCAAGCCGCTGGCGCTGGCTTCAGCGCTCGCCAAAATCTCGAATTTCGCCCATCAGGTGCCGAATACAGAGGCCGAGCGCAATCCGGCCACAGCGCATATGTTCATTATCAATCCGCTGTCGGGCGAGCGCATGGACAACCTGTTCTCCACCCATCCGGCGACCGAAAACCGCATCGCGGCGCTGCAGCAGATGGCACAAGAGATGCAGCCGGTCTCGACGCCGCCGGTCAGGGCTGATAATCCCGTGCGCAAATCGCGCTCCGTGCCGCCGACAGGCTGGGGTCGCGGTGGTTCCGAACCACCGAAAGGTCCCTGGTCTTGACGTCCGACGATAATAAAAACGATTCACATTCGAAACGAAATAACCGTCCCGCCCGTTCGCGCGGTCAAACGGCCGAGAATGCGGCCTTTGAGCGCAGCGACAAGCCCGGAATCCGGGCCAGGCAAGCGGCTGCCAAGATGCTCGCTGCCGTCGTTGATCGCAAGACCTCGCTAGACGGCATGCTGGATGCAGGCAATGGCAATCCGGTCTATCGCGAACTGAACGAGGCCGATCGTGCTTTGGTTCGGGCAATCCTGAATTCGGCGCTGCGGCAATTGCCGCGCATCGAGGCGATGGTTGGGTCGCTGTTGCAAAACCCGCTGCCGGAAGGCGCCCGCGCGCTCGATCATGTCTTGACGGTGGCCGCTGCCCAGATCCTCTATCTCGATATCCCCGATCATTCCGCCGTCGATCTCGCGGTCGAGCAGGCGCAGATCGATCCGCGCAACAGGCGCTTTGCCAGCCTCATCAATGCCGTGCTGCGCCGAATGTCCCGCGAAAAGCAGGATTTGCTGGAGAATGTCGGCGAGAAAATCCCGGCGATTCCTGTCTGGTTCCACAAAAGGCTGGTCACCTATTACGGCGCCGACGAAGCGGCCCGTATCGCTGACGCGCTGTTGACCCCTGCAGCGATCGACCTGACGGTCAAATCCGATCCGGAGGGCTGGGCTGAAAAACTGAATGGCCGCCTTCTGCCGACCGGTTCGGTGCGTCTTGCCGGGTTTTCCGGCGCGGTACCTTCGCTTGCCGGCTTCGATGATGGCGAATGGTGGGTGCAGGATGCCGCCGCCGCGCTGCCCGCCAAGCTTTTCGGTCCCCTCGCTGGCAAACGCGTTGTCGACCTTTGTGCTGCACCTGGCGGCAAGACGGCACAGCTCATTCTTGCCGGCGCTGAGGTCACGGCGCTCGATCAATCGGCAACGCGCCTCAAGCGTCTCCAGGGCAATCTTGCCCGTCTGGGGCTGGAAGCGGTGACCCAAGAAATCAACATGGCCGATTTCCGCACCGATGAGCTGTTTGATGCCGCCCTGCTTGATGCCCCCTGTTCCTCGACCGGTACAATCCGCCGCCACCCGGATGTGCTTTGGACCAAGGGTCCAGAGGATATCGAAAAGCTCGCTGTCCTTCAGGAAAAGCTGCTGCGCCACGCGCTGACGCTGGTAAAGCCTGGCGGTCTGGTCGTCTTTTCCAATTGCTCGCTCGATACGCGGGAAGGTGAAGCCGTCACGGAACGTGTTCTGGCCGATGGCCATTGCGAACGGGTGCCGATTAAACCGGCGGACTGGCCCGGTCTGGAAAATGCGGTGACGCCGCATGGGGAGTTCCGCACGACACCGGCGATGATCGATCCGCAGGATGGTTTTGCCGGGGGCCTGGACGGCTTCTATGCCGTCGTCCTGCGTCGCAAGATTTAGCCACATCTCTGTCAACAGGCACATGGCGGGCGTCAATTGACGCTCCCTGTGCCTTTGCCTAAACAATACGGGTACCATCCATAAAAGTTTAACGGTTTTTCAGGCACGATCACCGTCCTGTAGTATCTGGTACGGACAGCGTCATTCCGGTTTTCAATGCCGTATGACTTAAGTTCGGGAGTAGGGAGACGCGCAGGCGTCGAAAATGCAGATTTCAGACCGGCAAAGGCTTCTTTATCTGTATGCGCGCGAGGGCTGGCGCCGCTTCTCGCGCCGCCTTGCCTTGGGCCGCAACACCGCCTTCCGTTTTACCGGAACGACGCCAGACCGTCTGATCGTGGCGCCGACGGACTTGCGCGCCATCGATCCCTTCGTTGCGCAGGAAATCCTGCAGGGCCGCTTCCCATTGGCCGGGCGCGTCCTTGACGTGGAGGGCGAATCCCCATTCGAAATGGATCTTCCATCGCATGAATTCGCTGTAAGGTTGCATTCCTTCGGTTGGGTCCGGCACATGCGTACGGTCAAGGAGGACGATGCTTTTGCGCATCTGCGCCATATCGTCAATGATTGGATCGTCACGCACGGGCGTTATATCGGCGGTATTGCCTGGGAAGCGGATATCATTTCTCAACGCCTGATTGCCTGGCTATCGCATTCGCCGATCATTTTGCGCAATGCCGAGCATCCGTTCTATCGGCGGTTCCTGAAAAGCCTTGCCTTCCAGGTGCGCTATCTGCGCCATATCACCGACACGACCTGTGACGGCGAGGCGCGCTTGCGCGCCCGAATCGCGCTTGCCATGGCTTCCGTTGCGATGCCGGCATCCGAAGCGACGATCCGCAAGGCCGCCCGCAATCTCGATGTGGAGCTTGACCGGCAAATTCTCCCCGATGGCGGCCACAGCTCGCGCAACCCGCGCACGGGTCTGGAATTGCTGATCGATCTGCTGCCGCTGCGCCAGACCTATGTCAACCTCGGTCATGAGGTGCCGGCAAAGCTGATCCCGTGCATCGATCGCATGTATCCTGCCCTGCGGTTCTTCCGTCATGAGGGTGGTGAGCTGGCTCTGTTCAATGGCGCGACGTCGACGCTTGCCAATGAGTTGATGGCCGTCCTGCGGTACGATGAGACCGCCGGGGCGGCCCTCAAGGCCTTGCCGCATCTTCAGTATGAACGGCTGGCGCATAACAATGTCGTTGTGATCATGGATACCGGCAAACCGCTATCGCCGGAATTGTCGCGCACGGCGCATGCCGGCTGCCTGTCGTTCGAAATGTCGTCCGGCCGCCACCGGTTCGTCGTCAACTCGGGATCACCAAAGTTTGCCGGCGAACGATTCCGCCAGCTGGCACGTTCGACTGCGGCGCATTCGACTGTGACGATTAATGATCGCTCGTCGTCGCGCTTGTCACAGTCAGGTTTTCTCGGGCCTATCGTCACTGGCGGCGTCTCGAAGGTCACAGTGCGCCGTGAGGAACGTGCCGGCCAGCCGGATGCCGTCATCGCTAGCCACGACGGTTACGCCCAGGCCTTTGGCCTGCTGCACGAGCGCGATATCAGCATCAACGGTCACGCAAATGCGGTTCGTGGCCGCGACAGGCTGTTTCAGTTGGATGGCGCGGAACCGGCGGAAACCAATAGCGCCGTCGCCGTTGCGCGGTTTCATATTCATCCATCGATCAATATCCGCCAGCACAGCGCCCATGAAATCTACCTGAGCGCTCCGGATGGCGAAGTCTGGCTGTTTACCTGTCGCGATGCTGAAGTGGTGGTCGAGGAAGACATTTTCTTTGCCGATCCATCCGGCGTGCGCAAGTCGTCGCAGTTGACGGTCACTTTCGCAGTGGCTTCGCAGCCGGAAATCCAGTGGATTTTTTCGCGCGAAGCATGACAATCGCCCCGTTAGGCCGCTCGCCGCCCTGACTGCGGTTTCTTCAAGCTGAAAGCTGTGGTAACGGCAGGCGACATTTGCCGGAAGACCCTCCCGATATCCGGCGTCTACCAAGGAGCTTGATGATGGCTGTCGCCTCCAAGAAGATTCCCGCCCCGGATCAGGTCACTATCCGCACCGCCCTGCTCTCTGTCTCCGACAAGACCGGTATCGTCGATCTGGCGCGTGCGCTGCATCAGAAGGGCGTCCACCTAGTCTCGACTGGCGGCACCCACAAGGCGCTTGCCGATGCCGGCCTGCCGGTGACCGACGTGTCCGAGCTCACCGGCTTCCCGGAAGTGATGGATGGCCGGGTGAAGACGCTGCATCCAGGTGTGCATGGCGGCCTCCTGGCGATCCGTGACGATGAGGATCATGTCCGGGCGATGGTTACGCACGGCATTACCGGTATCGATCTCGCCGTCATCAATCTCTATCCGTTCGAGGATGTCCGCGCCAAGGGCGGCGATTATCCGACCACAGTCGAGAATATCGATATTGGCGGCCCGGCGATGATCCGCGCCTCGGCCAAGAACCATGCCTATGTCACTGTCATCACCGGCGCGTCGGACTATACCGCACTGCTGACCGAACTGGGAACGGGAGCCGCAACCTCGTTTGCCTTCCGCCAGAAGATGGCGGCCAAGGCCTATGCCCGCACCGCTGCCTACGATACCGCCATTTCCGGCTGGTTTGCAGAAGTCCTCGACACACCGATGCCGCTTCACCGCACCATCGGTGGCGTGTTGAAGGAAGAGATGCGCTATGGCGAAAATCCGCATCAGAAAGCCGGATTCTACATCACCGGCGAGAACCGTCCGGGCGTTGCGACCGCGACCCTGCTGCAGGGCAAGCAGCTGTCGTACAACAATATCAACGACACCGACGCGGCTTTTGAGCTCGTTGCCGAGTTCCCGGCTGCAAAATCCCCGGCCGTCGCCATCGTCAAGCATGCCAATCCATGCGGCGTCGCCACCGGCGCCACACTGCTTCAAGCCTATGAGCGGGCTCTCGCCTGCGATTCCACCTCGGCTTTCGGTGGTATCATCGCGCTTAACCAGGAACTGGATGGCGCCACGGCGGAAGAAATCGTCAAGCTCTTCACCGAGGTCATCATCGCTCCGTCAGTCAGCGATATCGCCAAGGTGGTCATCGCCGCTAAGCCCAACCTGCGCCTCTTGATCACCGGCGCCCTGCCCGATCCGCGCATACCTGGCCTGACGGCAAAAACGGTTGCCGGCGGCCTTTTGGTGCAGACGCGTGACAATGGCATGGTCGAGGATCTTGAGCTGAAGGTCGTGACCAAGCGGGCACCGACGGCGCAGGAGCTGGAAGACATGAAATTTGCCTTCAAGGTGGCGAAACATGTGAAATCCAACGCCGTCGTCTATGCCAAGGACGGTCAGACCGTCGGCATCGGTGCGGGCCAGATGAGCCGGGTCGATTCCGCGCGTATCGCAGCGCTGAAAGCCGAAGAAGCTGCCAAGGCGCTGGGTTTGCCTGCGCCGCTTACCCACGGTTCAGCGGTCGCCTCGGAAGCTTTCCTGCCGTTCGCTGATGGCCTTCTGTCGATGATCGCCGCCGGCGCCACCGCCGTCATCCAACCGGGCGGCTCGATGCGCGATCCGGAAGTCATCGCCGCCGCCGACGCGGCAGGTGTTGCCATGGTGTTTACCGGTATGCGCCATTTCCGGCATTGATGCGTAGACCGCAACGAGCAATCAGAAACCCGCCACTTCGGCGGGTTTTTTTATGCGGGTCTATTCGCCGGGTAAGGAGTGCGGAGGAGGATCAGCAGTCCGACCGCCAGGAAGACCACCAATGCCATCATGCCGATGCGGGCTGATCCCGTCATCAGGGTAACGGTGGCAACGGCAGCGGGTGCCAGAAAAGTCGTGGCGCGCCCGGAGAGGGCATAGATGCCGAAATAGCGACCTGCCTCATCGGGACTGACGCTGCGGGCCATATAGGAGCGAGAAGAGGCCTGGACGGGGCCGAACGCGATCCCGACCAGCAGGCCGAAGACGATATAGGCTTTCTCCGCAGCCGTGCCGAAAAGCCCACCGGCATCGGTGGTCGGCAGCGGCAGCAGGCCGAACAACGTATAGCCGGGGCCGGTCGAGACGATGCCAAGGGTGGCGATGGTCAGGCAGATCAGGCTGACGGTGACGATCACCTTTGAGCCGAGTTTTGCATCCAGCCGGCTGGCATAAAGGCATCCGCCGATGGCCACGACATTGAGAATGATGCCGTAGACGCCAAGCTCGACGGTCTGCCAGGCAAACATGCTGGCCGCGAACGTGCCGCCCAGTGCCAGGAGGCCGTTGACCCCATCCTGAAAGATCATCCGGGCGATCAGAAAGCGCAGAATGCCGGAGCGCTGCCGCAGTTCGCCGATCGTGTGGCGCAGCTCGGCAATGCCGCTGCGCACAGCGGCCGCCGCCGGCATCGCTGCCTTGTGGGCATCCGGGGTAAACAGGAACATCGGCAGGATGAAGACCAGATACCAGATGGCCGAGATCGGCCCGGTCACACGGGCGTCGGCGCCGGTCGCCGGATCAAGTCCGAACAGCGGATCCATTCCCAGAAGTGTTTTGCCGGATTCCGGATTTCCGGCCAGAAGCGTCACGACGGCGATCAGCACGATCATGCCGCCGAGATAGCCGAGCCCCCAGGCCATGTTGGAAATCCGCCCGATCTCCTTTTCGCCGACCAGCCGTGGCATCATTGAATCGTTGAAAACGATCGAGAATTCCGCAGCGATAGACGCCAGGATGATGAAGATGAAGGGATAGATTATCGATGATCCCGGCACGGCAAACCACAGCAGCGCCAGGGAGACGATCTTGATGACGGCGAAGAAGGCGATCCAGGGTTTTCGCGCGCCGGTCTGGTCGGCGATCGAGCCGAGCACCGGCGACAAAATCGCGATGACGATGCCGGAGATGGTCAGGGTATAGCCCCACATCGCCTGACCGTGAGCCGGGTCGTCGGTGAGCCGGGATACGAAATAAGGGCCGAAGATGAAGGTGATGATCACCGTGAAGAACGGCTGTGCTGCCCAGTCGAACAGCATCCAGCCGCCGAGGCCGGCGCGCGATACCTTTGGCTCGTCGCCAGCCTCCGCCGAGATGCTGCTCACGTGATTCTCCACCGTCTGTCCGCCCCATCTGGCGCGGACAGTGTCACCTCATCCTGTTCTGTGCAAGATCGCTCAACAAGCCCGCTGCAACGGTGATCTTGGCAAGCGTCGTCTCGCCCTTCTCCGTCAGCAGGGTCAGTTGGTCGGTGACGCGCGAAATCCGGCTATGGTCGCTGTCGCGCCAGGCTGCGACCGGATTGCGCTCGTCCTTCTTGTCGGTGAGGGCCGCGATGGTGATGTCCTTGCGCGCGGTCGCGATGTCGTTGATGCTGCGCGAAAGGGCCATCGCCTCGTATTGCTCGGTTGCCGACACACGCTCGGCAGCCGCCAGCAGCCGGGCGATCCGCAGGCTCTGTGTCACGCCGAAATAGCTCTGTGCGGTGCGTGCCAGCGTCACGCCGGTATCGGCGGCGATCTGGATGATTTCTGGCACGAAGGTCAACACGGCAAGAGCGGCGATTTCCTCGGCCAGTGCTGACGGCACGCCACGCTCGATGAAATAATCGGCCCTTTGCCGCACGTCTGCCGTCGCGTCCTCAGGAATCGCGCTTTGCAAAGCGGATTTCAGCTTCCGCAGCGCTTCGCGCAGCTGCTCGATGGCCTCGCCAAGCGGCGCTTGCATCGCCTTGGTCCTGAGAGTCCGTTCGGTGACGATGGCAAAGATGCGTGCCGCCTCCTGGTAGAGTTCGTTCTGCACCGCGCCGCTGATGACGTTGTCGAGTGCGTCGATCTCGCCGTAGATGCGGTTCAGGTCGTAGCCGTCGCGTGTCAGTACCGCAGCCTTGACCACGTCAGCCGGCATGAAGCCCGTCTGGTCAATCAATGTGCTGACGAAGGCCGGCCCGCCACGGTTGATGACGTCGTTGGCGAGAACCGTCGCAATGATCTCGCGGCGCAGCCGGTGTTCGTTGATATCGCCCGCATGCGCCTTGTGCATCTTCGCCGGGAAGTAATCCCGCAGCGTCGTCAGCAGATAGTCGTCGTCCGGCAGCTTGCTGGCAACGATCTCGTCGAACAGCACGATCTTGGCATAGGACAGAAGCACGCCGATCTCGGCCCGTGTGAGCGCCTTGCCACTCTGGTAGCGCTCGCTCAGCGCCAGATCGTTCGGGAGCACCTCGACCTTGCGGTTGAGATGGCCGTCCGCTTCCAGCCGGGTCATGAGCCGGGCAAGCGCCGTCCGGTTGCCGGCACCCAGCATTTCCGTCAGTGAGATCGACAGAGACTGTTCGTAGTTGTTGCGCAGCACCAGTTCTGCCACTTCGTCGGTCATCGAGGCCAAAAGCGTGTTGCGCTTGGCGCGCGTCAGCCGCTGGTCGCGCATCGCCGAAGCGAGTGCGATCTTGATGTTGACCTCGAAGTCGGACGAGTTGACGCCGGCCGAGTTGTCGATGGCGTCGGAATTGCAGCGCCCGCCCTTTAGGCCGAAGCCGATGCGGCCGCGCTGGGTAACGCCGAGATTGGCGCCTTCACCGATCACCTTGGCGCCGACATCGTCGGCAGTGATGCGGATCGGGTCGTTGGCGCGGTCGCCGACATCAGCGTCGGTTTCGGTCGGGCCGCGCACATAGGTGCCGATACCGCCGAACCAGAGCAGATCGACCGGGCTTTTCAGGATCGCTGTCATGATCTCCGATGGCGTCGCCTGGCTTTTTTCCCAACCGATCGCCGCCATCGCCTGCGGTGTCAGCGTCACCGATTTTTCCGTGCGCGGAATGATCATGGCACCGGCCGAAAGCGTCGAGCGGTCATAATCCTGCCAGCTGGAGCGCGGCAGGTTGAACATGCGTTTGCGCTCGGCAAAGGATTTTTCGATATCCGGATCAGGATCGATGATTATGTCGCGATGGTCGAAGGCGGCGATCAGCCGGATTTTTTCCGATAGCAGCATGCCGTTGCCAAACACGTCGCCGGACATGTCGCCGACACCGGCGACGCTGAAGGGCGTCGTCTGGATATCGATGTCCATCTCGCGGAAATGCCGCTTGACGGTTTCCCAGGCGCCGCGCGCCGTGATGCCCATCTTCTTGTGGTCGTAGCCGGCCGAACCGCCGGAGGCAAAGGCGTCGTCTAGCCAGAAGCCAGCTTCCTGCGCCAGGCCGTTGGCGGTGTCGGAGAAGGTCGCCGTGCCCTTGTCGGCGGCAACGACGAAATAGGGATCGTCACCATCCAGCCGCAGCGTATCGGCCGGCGGCACGATGTCCTGGCCGACAATGTTGTCGGTGATGGACAGCATGGTGCGGATATAGGTCTTGTAGGCCTCGGTTCCCGCCTTGAAGATGTCGTCGCGGGTGCCACCCACCGGCAGCTGCTTCGGATAGAAGCCGCCCTTGGCGCCGACAGGCACAATCACGGCATTCTTGACTTGCTGCGCCTTGACCAGGCCGAGCACTTCGGTGCGGTAATCCTGCGACCGGTCCGACCAGCGCAGCCCGCCGCGGGCCACCTTGCCGAAGCGCAGGTGCACGCCTTCGACCTGCGTGCCATAGACGAAGATTTCGCGGAAAGGCCGCGGCTCCGGCAGGCCGTCGAGGATCTTCGGATCGAGCTTGAAAGCCAGCATCACCTTCGGATTGCCATCGGCATCGCGCTGGAAATAGTTGGTGCGCAGCGTCGCCTCGACGGCGTTGACGTAGCGCCGCAGGATTTGGTCCTCGTCAAGGATTGGAACGGCGTCCAGGGCCTGTTCGATCGCCGCTCTCAACGCTGCAGTGCGCTTGGTCTTCGGCTTGTCTTCCAGCACGGGATCCATACGGGTGACGAAAAGCTTGAAAATATCCGCAGCGATTGCTGGATACTTGTTCAGCGTGTCGGCGAGATAGCCTTGGGAATAGGTGATGCCGGCCTGGCGCAGATAGCGCGCATAGGCGCGCAGCACCGTCACCTCGCGGGCACTGAGGCCGGCAAGCAGGATCAGCCGGTTGAAGCTGTCATCCTCGATCACGCCGTTCCAGGCGGAAAGATAGGCTTCCTCCAGCATCGGGCCGGTCTTGTCGAGGTTGAGCAGATGCCCATCGCGATGGATCAGTTCCATATCGTGCAGAACGACGAGCCGATCGCCGCCCTTGGCGCAGGAGACGGTAATATCATGGGTCTGTTCGCTGATAACCCGGAAGCCGAGGTTTTCCAGCAGCGGAACGCGGTGCGAGAGCGAGACCGGCTCACCGGCATGGAAAATCTTCAGCTCTAGCGATTGCGGGCCCTTGCCGCGCTTCTGGTAAAAAGCGATGCGGATCGGATCGTTTGGGGAGCAGGCTGCGATATCAGCGAGATCACCATGGGCTTCGGCTGGCGTAAAGGCTGCCTGATAGGCCGCATTGACGGAAATCGACACGCCGTCGTGGCGGGCCAGCAGGTTGAACCGGTCAATCCAGCGGGTAACGATATCGCGAACGGCATCTTCAAGCTTGGCTTGCGCCACGCGCGGTGTCTTGCCGCTCGAGCGGCCAATGATGAAATGCACGCGGGCAAGACCGCCTTCCGGGAAAGCCGGGTAATAGGCGGAAACGCGGCCGTCATAGACAGTCTTCAGATAGAGCCCGATCTTTTCGCGGACATCGGAATCATACTGTTCGCGCGGCACATATACTATAACGGATACGAAACGATCGAAGTGATCGATGCGCGGCAGAACGCGGATTCGCGGCCGGTCGGCCAGTTCGTTGATCTGCTCGCAGAAGCTTGCCAAAAGGCTGACGTCGATCTGGAAAAGGTCGTCTCGCGGATAGGATTCCAGCGTGTTGGTCAGCATCTTGCCTGAATGGCTCTGCGGATCGAAGCCGAAATGATCGACGATCTTCTCGACCTTGAAGCGCAACAGCGGAATATCCGCGGCCGGCCGTGTATAGGCGCTGGAGGTGAACAGGCCGACGATGCGCAGTTCGCCGGCAACATTGCCGGCCTTGTCGAAGCGCTTGACCCCGATATAATCCATATAGGCGCGGCGGTGCACCACCGATTTGACGTTGGCCTTGGTGACGATGAGGAAATCCGGGCCGTTGAGAAAGGCTAGGATTTCCGGCGTCGTCAGAACGGCATCCTTTCCCTGGCGCAGCACGCGCACGTCGGGATTGGAAAGAATACCGAGGCCGCGCCCTTCGCCGCGTTCGACCACGGCATTCTCGCCCTTGCCGGAATAGGTGTATTCGCGCATGCCGAGGAAGGTGAAATTGTTGCCGCGCAACCAGCGCAGGAAGGCCAGCGCCTCGTCGCGATCGCCCTTCTTGCTGTTGGGGGCGTGGTTTTCCAATTCGTTCATCGCCTGATCGAGCAGGCCTGACATCGAGGTCCAGTCGCCGACCGCCTGATGAACCTGGGAGAGCACGTTGGCAATCCGCTCCTTCAGGTCTTCGGCTTCGGTGTCGGTGACGCGGCTAATATGAATCTGGATATGGCTGATCCGGGTGGCCGGATCGCTCTTTTCTTCCGGGTCGAAGATTTTAGCCGGCTTTCCGGCCTCGAGAACCAGAATGGGATGTACGGCAAGGTGAATGTCACGGTGGGTGCTGGTCACCTCGCCCATGATCGAATCGTAGAGGAAGGGCATGTTGCGGTCGGTCACGGACAGGATCGAGACGTCGGCTGCATTCGGCGCAATGCCGTCTACCGATTCGACGGAGATGACCGGACGGTCGCTTTCCTTGCGATTGATGGCGGTCAGCGCATGCGCTGCCGTCAAAGCCAGCATGGTGGGCGTATAGGCGTCGAGATCGTCATGGCTGGCACGGCGAAACAGGATCTCCGGAGCGAGCATTTTCACCCCCAGCAGCTTGCCGGCTTCGCTCACCGCTTCGAAATGACGGTCTTTTTTCGGATTGTATTTGGTGCCCATGACGTATCTCCCCGCAATCACCATTTTGGCCGAACCTAACAGAAGAATTGTCCATGGCGATTGTTTTTGTGGCTATTTTTCGGTCAGATTGATCCAATTCGGAATGGTTTTATGAAATTTTCGGGAAGATTTGGCCGATTTTCGAATTCAATCGGTTGTATTTGCATATTTCTTTGTTCTCATGAACGAGCCGGAAATGTGTCCTTTCGATCTTTTGGCAGTCGCAGTTGACAGCGGCATGACTGTCGGGCGATCTGGGCAGCTCGAAACAGCGGAAAATCGCAAATGTCTGAGCCTGCCCCCGGCGCCGTCATCGTCATTTCCAGCCATGTGATTCGCGGATCCGTTGGTAATCGCGCCGCCGTCTTCGCGCTAGAGACGCTGGGTTGTCCGGTCTGGGCCCTCCCGACGGTGATCCTGCCCTGGCATCCCGGCCATGGCCCCTCGACGCGAGTGACGGTCGGCCCTGATGATTTCGACAGGTTGATAGACGATCTGATCCGCGCCCCGTGGACGGGAGAGGTGCGGGCTGTTCTCTCCGGTTATCTCGGTGCCGCCCATCAGGCGGACAGTGTGGCGCGGCTGGTCGAGGCTTTGCGGGCGAAGAATCCGGACCTGTTTTATGCCTGCGACCCGGTAATGGGCGATGTCGGCGGGCTGTACGTGCCGGAGGCCACGGCGATCGCGATGCGCGACCGGTTGCTGCCGCTGGCCTCGCTTGCCACGCCGAACCGGTTCGAGCTGGCCTGGCTCTGCGGCGCCGAGCTTGAGACGAACACCGCCATTCTGGAAGCGGCCCTGTCGCTCGGGCCGTCGCGCATGCTGGTGACATCTGCCATCCCGATGATGAAGGGCGGCACCGGTAATCTCTATCTGTCCGGCAATCATGCACTGCTGGCCGAGCATCGGCTGATCGACAATCCGCCGAACGGGACTGGCGACCTTTTGGCGGCCTTGTTCGTTGCCCGGCTTCTGGAGGGCCTGAACGAGGAGCGCGCCTTGCAACTGGCAACCGCCAGCGTCTTCGAGATCATCGCGCGCACGGGCAAGCGCGGTGCCGATGAGTTGACGCTTGAGCGGGACGCGTCCAGTCTTGCGACGCCGATGGCGATGGTTCAGATGCGCCGGTTGCTGCATCCCGGTCAGAAACGGCGCTCCTGATATCGTTCGGCCGATCTACCCCCTTGCCAGCCCATGCCTTGAGCGAATAAACCGTTTTCACCCACGCAAACCAAACGGAGAATTTCACGGATGTCACCGGCGGCGCGGGCTGCCGTAATTTGCCTGTGTGCGGCGCACAAAGATGGTATGTGCTGCAGAGCCGACATGCGAATGTACATCTCAATTGTCTAAATAATTGGAGTGATCAAGCATCATGCAGCGTTTCCCGGACTATTTGCTGAACGGCTACAACAATTTCATGAGCGGCCGCTTCAGCGAGCAGCAGCAGCGCTACAAGGCCTTGGCCGAAACCGGTCAGCAGCCGAAGACCATGGTCATTGCCTGTTGTGACAGCCGTGCGGCGCCGGAAACCATCTTCGATAGTGGCCCGGGCGAATTGTTTGTGGTGCGCAACGTCGCCAACATGATGCCGCCCTATGAGCCGGACGGTCAGTATCACTCAACATCGGCGGCTCTGGAGTTTGCCGTGCAGGTGTTGAAGGTCAGCGATATCGTCGTCATGGGCCACGGCCGCTGCGGTGGCATCAAGGCAGCACTCGATCTCGATGCCGAACCGCTGTCACCCGGCGATTTCATCGGCCGCTGGATGAACCTTCTGAAGCCCGCTGCCGAACAGATCCACAACAACGAATTGATGACCGCCGCCGAACGCCAGCGGGCGCTCGAGCGGGTCTCCATCCGCAATTCGATCGCCAATCTGCGGACCTTCCCGTGCGTCAAAATCCTCGAGCAGCGCGGCAAACTGCAGCTGCACGGCTCCTGGTTCGACATTTCAACCGGTGAACTCTGGGTCATGGACAGCAAGACCGGCGATTTTGCTCGGCCGGGCATGTAATTTTCTAAAAGCTGATGCTTTCGTGGACGGCGCGCTTCAGATGCGCGCCGTTGTCACAAGCGACCGTGACATGGCCAGCAAGGTCGGGACCGCGTTTTCCGGTGAAAACAGCGTCGTGCTGACAAAGGCGCCGTTAACAAGCACCGCCAGTTGCAAACCAAGCTCCTGTGGGCGGCTGGCGCCGAGGCGCTCAGCGATTGCCGTCAAACGCCGCCGTAGTTCCTCCTTGTGCGTTCGTGCGACCGCGCGGGCCGGGTGCGCGGGGTCGGGAAACTCGGCAGCGACATTGATCTGCGGGCAGCCGCGATAGCCGGGGCGGCCGGCGCGGTCGCCGATCCAGGACATATGTGCTTCAAGTTCGGCTTCGGCATTGTCCCCATGGCTCTGCGCGACCTCGTCCCACACCCTCCAGAAATCCTCGTCCTCACGCTGCAGGAATGCGGCAATTAGGTCGTCCTTGGTACGAAAATGGCGATAGAGGCTGGTTTTCGCGACCCCCGCTTCCGCCACGATCATATCGACCCCGACGGCGCGGACGCCGAGGCGATAGAACAGCTCAGAAGCCGTTTCCAGAACCCGTAATCTGACCTCGGGATTGGTCTGCGCCTTCTCGTCAGGCGCGGTGTTCCTATGGGCTGGCGGCATCGACCGGTCTCCTTGCGGCCAGTATGGCATATCCCAGCTTGACACGCTACAGACTTGTTTGTAGCGTTATCAAACAGACAGGTCTGTATCGCATGGGAGGCGAATATGCTCGATCATCATTCTTCAGGAAATACGCAGGCACTAAAAGTTGCCGTCTTTGGCGCTGCCGGGCATACGGGGCGTTTCGTCGTCGCGGAATTGCTGCGGCGCGGGTTCGCTGTCATCGCAATTGGCCGTGATCGCCAAAGGCTGGCGGAGCTTGCGAATGGAAATGACGGAGCCGAAGCCAGAGTGGCTGCTGTCGAAGACCCCTTCTCGCTCGATCGCGCCCTTGAAGGGGCAGCGGCGGTGATCAATTGCGCAGGCCCCTTTCTCGATACGGCCGAACCGGTGATTTCGGCGGCATTGAGAGCGCGCATTTTCTATCTCGACGTATCGGCGGAACAGCCAACGGCGCTGTCGGTCTTCGAGCGCTTCGCCGAGCCTGCCAAGGCGGCGGGGGTCGCCATCCTTCCGGCCATGGGTTTTTACGGCGGTCTGGGTGATCTGCTGGCGACGGCTGCGATGGGAGACTGGATGTCGGCCGATGATCTGCACATCGCCATCGCGCTCGACAGCTGGCTGCCGACGCAGGGCACGCGGCGCACCGGCGAACGCAATACCGCACAGCGCTTCTTCCTCGCCGGCGGACACCTGCATCCTTTGCCAAGCCCAGCACCAACGACATCATGGCGATTTGCGGCGCCGTTCGACAGTCAGGAAATGGTCGAGCTGCCATTTTCGGAAACGATCCTGATTTCAAGGCATTTGAAGGCAGGTGCGTTTCACAACTATCTGAACCTGACACCGCTTCGCGATCTTCGCGACGTGAATACCCCGCCGCCCGAAGCCGCCGATGAAACTGGACGATCGGCGCAGGTTTTTCTGATGGAGACCGTTGCTCAACGCGAAGGCGAGGTTCGCCGCGCCTACGTTACGGGACGTGACATCTATGCATTCACCGCGCCGCTGATCGTCGAGGCCGTTCAGCGGCTTCTTGAAGCTCCAGTTGAAACAGGCGGTGTCTTTGCGCCCGGTGAACTCTTCGACGCAGAGCTGTTTCTTCAGAGCCTTGCGCCGCAACACCTTGCCTATGAGCCTGCAATCCGCGCGTGACGGTCTGGTCTGTACTTCTGTGCGAAAAAATCCGCAGCCTGGTTTCCCGGGCTGCGGATGCCGTCATTCTAAAAACTGCGCTATCTATCAGCCGCCGTCGATTTCAACGCCGATGATGGCGATTGCCTGCTGGTAGACGCTGGCGGCGTTCCAGCCCTGGATCGCGCCGAAATTGGCTTGACCCTGCTGATAGCCGGCGCCGGCGCTCCAGCCGTGGCCGCGCAGGAAGTTGGCGGTCGAGGCAAGTGCGTCCGCCTTGGAGCGGACCATGTCGATATGGCCGTTGCCGTCGCCGTCGACGCCGAATTTCAGCACGTTGGCCGGCAGAAACTGTGTCTGGCCGATTTCGCCATGCGCTGCGCCGCGTGCGTCCGGGCTGAGGTCGCCGCGTTGCACAAGCGTCAGGGCCGCATAGAGCTGGTCGGTGAAAAAGTCGGAACGGCGGCAGTCAAACGACAGTGTCGAGACGGCTGAAAGCGTGTGTTCCTTGCCCATGAAACCGCCGAAGCCGGTTTCCATGCCCCAGATCGCGATGATCGGGCCAGCCGGAACACCGTAGCGCTTTTCGATGGAACTGAAGAGAGCGGCGTTCTGCGCCTTCATCTTCTTGCCGCGCGAAATGATCGTCTGGCCGCCACGCTTCTGCATGAACTGGCTCAGCGACAGCTTGAAACTCTTCTGGCCCCGGTCGGCACGGATCGTTGCCTTGTTGTAGGTGACGTTGGCGAAGGCCTTGTTCAGCACGGCCGGGCTGATGCCGCGGCCTGCGGCTTCGCCCTTGAAGTCCTCGACCCAGGCGTCGAAGCCTGCCGATGTGTTGCTGCATTGTGCAGCCGCTGCCGCCGATGGCAGAATTGCTGCCGCGATCATCGCCGTTAAACCTGCCAGTACGCACTTTGCCTTGCGCATGAAATACCCCGTATTGCCCGAATCCAAAATTTATGACCGCAAAATGCCAGTCTTTGCGGTTTCTGTCACGACGTTGATACAGTATCAGGAGGGCGTGTTTCACGTGAATCCTCCTTTTGACTATGAAAAAACGTCGCAGTTGCCTTTTTACAAAGAAGCCCCGCATCCCGTTTAACGGATCATGCGAGGCTTTCTACCAAATCGCGATGATAGAAACTCAACGGTTGGTATCATCGCGATTTGGTACAATTGGTTAAAACTTTATATTTCCCGATCAGGCAGCCTGTTTCTTCGCCTTGATGAGGCCGCGATTGACGAGAAGCTCGGCAATCTGGATGGCGTTGAGGGCGGCACCCTTGCGCAGGTTGTCAGAAACCACCCAGATATTCAGGCCGTTCTCGACGGTCGCGTCTTCGCGGATGCGCGAGATATAGGTCGCGTCTTCGCCGGCGCTTTCGTAAGGCGTGATGTAGCCGCCGTTTTCATGCTTGTCGATGACGATGCAGCCGGGCGCTTCGCGCAGGATGTCGCGGGCCTGGTCGGCGGTGATCTCGTTTTCGAATTCGATGTTGATCGCTTCCGAATGACCGATGAACACCGGAACGCGCACGGCCGTGCAGGTCAGCTTGATCTTCGGATCGAGGATCTTCTTGGTTTCGGCCATCACCTTCCACTCTTCCTTCGTGTAGCCGTCTTCCATGAACACATCGATGTGCGGGATGACGTTGAAGGCGATGCGCTTGGTGAACTTCTTGCTTTCCATCGGATCGGCGACGAAGACGGCGCGGGTCTGGTTGAACAGCTCGTCCATGCCGTCCTTGCCGGCGCCGGATACCGACTGGTAGGTGGAGACGACGACGCGCTTGATCTTGGCAAAGTCATGCAGCGGCTTCAGCGCGACGACGAGCTGGGCGGTCGAGCAATTCGGATTGGCAATGATGTTGCGCTTGGTGAACTGGGTGATAGCGTCGGGGTTTACTTCCGGAACCACCAGCGGCACGTCCTGGTCGTAGCGCCAGGCCGACGAGTTGTCGATGACGACGCAACCCTGCGCGCCGATCTTCGGCGACCACTTCAGCGACACGGCGCCGCCGGCCGACATCAGGCAGATATCGGTGTCGGAAAAATCGTAGTTTTCGAGGTTCTTGACCTTCAGCGTCTTGTCGCCGAAGGAAACTTCGGTGCCCTGGCTGCGGGCCGAGGCCAGCGCCACGACTTCATCAGCCGGAAAGCCCCGTTCCTCGAGGATGTTCAGCATTTCGCGGCCGACATTTCCGGTCGCGCCGGCAATAGCAATCTTGAAACCCATTGTCTTGCTCTCTTTCTGTCTCTCCGCGGGGCTTTGGGGGAAACCCGCCGGCCAAAGGCGCGGGTTTCGGGTCCCCGGCCGTGCCGGGGAGAGAGCGGTGGCCAGAGACGTCAGACGGTTTTCGTCGTCGTTTTGGCCGTTGTTTTGGAAGATATCGAGAAAGAACGAACCCGCCCGGCAGCGAATGCCGGGGCGATCAGCGCAGCGATGGCGTAACCAAAACGGTGCATGGTGGGTCCTTTTCCGCTGCTGCTCTTACGCGGTTTTGACGTAGAGTCAACAGAAAGCTGAGAACGCCTGTCAGGAAGCGCGACGCACCCCTGCCGTCAAAACGTTACTGAAGTGTCATGCCGATGTCATCCGCGGTGACTATTGCGGGCCGTCAGCTCGAAACGAAACCAAAAGGGGGTTTTCCATGCGTATGCTTCTGTCGGCGCTTGCCGCCACGACATTCCTCGCTGGGGCCGCACAGGCCACCACCGTTTATCCGCTTGATCGTGCAACCATCCTCGCCGGCTCGCCATTCGATTTCAAGGTCGAGTTCAAGTCCGTCGTCAAGCCGGAAGACGTCAAGATCACCATCAACGGTCAGGACTACAAGGCGGTTCTCGGCAAGGAAGCCGAATTCGTGGCCGAAGAAAAAGGCAAGGAAGACAAGATCCTCGGCTCGGCCCTGATCGCCCGCGACCTCATCCTGCCGACCGAAGGCGCCTACAAGATCGAAGTGACCGCCGGTTCGGAAACGAAGTCGGTGACCTGGGACGTTTACAACACCGGCGAAATCCAGAAGGCCAGGAACATCATCTTCCTGCTCGGTGATGGCCTTTCCGTTGCCCACCGCACCGGTGCCCGTATCATGTCGAAGGGCATGACCGAAGGTAAGGCCAATGGCCGCCTCAACATGGACGACCTCGACCACATGGCCTTCGTCGGCACCTCGTCGACCGAAGCAATCGCCACCGACAGCGCCAACACCATGTCGGCCTACATGACCGGCCACAAGACGGCCGTCAACGCGCTTGGCGTCTATGGCGACCGTACGCCGGACAGCCTCGATGACCCGAAGGTCGAAACCATCGCCGAAGCCATCCGCCGCCAGACGAAGAAGTCGATCGGCATCGTCTCGACGGCTGAAATCGAAGATGCGACGCCTGCTGCCGTCGTTGCCCATACCCGCAAGCGCGGCGACAAGGAGCAGATCGTCGGCATGATGTTCGACGTCAAACCCGATGTCATCCTCGGCGGCGGTTCGGCCTATTTCCTCGGCAAGGATATCCCCGGCTCCAAGCGCAAGGACGACAAGGACTACATCAAGCTGTTCCAGGAAGCCGGCTATACGCTTGCTACCGATAAGTCCGAGCTGCAGACCGCAACCGGCACCAACACCGGCAAGATCCTCGGCCTCTTCCACACCGGCAACATGGATACGACGCTGGATCGCGAGTTCCTGAAAAAGGGCACGGTCGAGAAGTTCCCGAACCAGCCGGGCCTCGTCGACATGACCAAAGCTGCTCTCGGCGAACTGTCGAAGAATGAGGAAGGCTTCTTCCTGATGGTTGAAGGCGCCAATATCGACAAGATGTCCCATCCGCTGGATTGGGATCGCGCACTCGTCGAAACCATCGAATTCGACAAGGCGGTCGGCGTTGCCCGTGAATTCGCCGCGAGCCATCCTGATACGCTGATCGTCGTCACCGGCGACCATGCCCACGGCGTTTCGATCATTGGCACGGTCGATGATGAAAAGCCCGGCACCGACATGCGCGAAAAGGTCGGCACCTACGCTGAGGCCGGATTCCCGAACTATACCGACGAAAACAACGACGGTTATCCGGACAAGGTCGACGTCACCCGCCGCCTGTTCCTGAGCGCCAACAACGGCCCGGATCACTACGAGACCTTCCGTCCGAAGCTCGATGGTCCTTTCGTTCCGGCAATCCAGAACGAAAAGAAGGAATACATCGCCAACGAAGCGTACAAGGATGTTCCCGGCGCTGTCTTCGTGCAGGGCAATATCCCGAAGAGCGGCGATAGTGGTGTCCATTCCGTCGACGACGTCGTCCTGCAGGCAGCCGGTCCGGGTGCCGAGGGCTTCAAGGGGTACATGGAAGAGAGCGATATCTACCGCGTTCTCGCCGATACCCTGGCGCTCGGTGCAAAACAGACCAACTGATTCACTTGCATAATACCGGCGGGCTGCCTGCAGCCCGCCGTCAGGTGACGGTTTTAATGAGCTTATTTAGTAGGCAATACCAACACCAACCTCCGTCATTCCTGTGCTTGTCACAGGAATCCAGTCAGCCCAAGTCCTTGGGCTGAAAGAGTCTTTTGACCCGACAGACGTCGGGTCACTGGATCCCCGCCACAAGGGCGAGGATGACGGGTGGTGGGTTTGCCCCATGCCAAAATTCCCCCGCAGAGGAATTTGCAGTTCTCACGACGCCATTACCCAACGATAACAAACGAACTTCGTTAGCCGGTTTCCGTTTTCCCGGCCTGACGTCATAAGTTAAGGTGGACGCCCGATGACCCGCTCTGTTGCAGGAACCACGCGCCGCGATGCGTTACGTCTCTTGGCGGGCCTGCCTTTGCTGGCGGCTGTCCGCCCGGCCACCGCCGCCATTCCCTCCTTGTCGTTCGATGAGCTCTACAGCAAGTTCGGCGTTCTTGGGCTGGAGTTCTCCGAAAAGGTAAAGTCGCTCGCCGGTCAGGAGATAACCATCAAGGGCTTCATGGCGCCGCCGCTGAAGGCCGAGGCCGCCTTCTTCGTGCTCACCGAAATTCCAATGTCGCTCTGCCCCTTTTGCTCTTCGGACGCCGACTGGCCGGACAATATCGTCGTCGTCTATCTCGGTGAAAAGCAGACATTCGTGCAGCCGTCGCAGACGATCGAGGCACGCGGGGTGCTCGAATTCGGGTCATGGACCGATCCCGAAACCGGTTTCGTCAGCCTGCTGCGGCTGCGCAACGCCGAATATGCGTCGGTCTAGCGCCATGCTGTCGCTTGATCTCAACTCTGTTTCGGTATCCTATCTAGGCCTTCCCACACCGGTTCTCGATATCCCCTCGCTGTCCATTGAGGCGGGCAGCCGTGTTGCGGTCACGGGTGCGTCGGGTTCGGGCAAGAGCACGCTGGTCAATATCCTGACCGGGCTTGAGCGCTGCGCGGCCGGTGGCTCCATCCGATGGGGCGGCACCGATATCGCCGGGATGTCCGAGCGCGGCCGTGATCGCTGGCGCGGGGCGCATATCGGCCTTGTCATGCAGGATTTCCACCTTTTCCCGGGTTTGAGTGCGGTCGATAACATCCTTCTGCCCGCCCGCCTGTCGCGCGCGATGAAACCGGCTGATCCGGATCGTGCGCTGATGTTGCTCTATGCCGTCGGCCTTTGCCGCGCCAACCAGACAATCGAGACCATGTCGCGCGGCGAAATGCAGCGCGTTGCGATTGCCCGGGCGCTGCTGCGAAAGCCAGGCGTGCTAATCGCCGACGAGCCGACCGCAAGCCTCGATAGTGACAGCGGCGATGCTGTTGCCCGCCTGCTGATCGATTTATCGGTCAGCAACGAGAGTACGCTCATTGTCGTTTCCCATGATCCGCGGCTGACCGGCCGGCTCGAGCGCCGCATTACTCTATCGGCCGGCCGGATCCAGACGGACCGCCCCCACCGGGAGAAGGCGGCATGACCCGTTTCATCCTCTCGGATCTGCGCCGTCTCTGGGCCGGCTCTCTGGTCGTCGTGCTTCTAATCGCCTTTGCCACCGCACTGGGCGTCGCCGTCACATTGCAAGAGCGGGCGCTCAGGCTCGGCAGCGCCCGTGCCGCCGACCGGTTCGATCTTGTCGTTGGCGCCCCCGGAAGTGAAACACAGCTGCTGCTTTCGTCCGTCTTCCTGCAGCCTTCTCCCCTGCCCCTGATGTCCGGTGATGTCCTGGGCAAGCTTGCGGCCGATCCGCGTGTTTCCTGGGCCGCACCCGTCGGTTTCGGCGATTCCTTCTCCGGCTACCCGATTGTCGGCACGTCCAAGACGCTTGTCGGCAATTTATCGGCTCTCTCCGAAGGGCGCAGCTTTGCTGCCGCCGGAGAAGCGGTCATCGGTGCCGCAGTGACGCTGCCGCTGGGCTATGCGGTAAAACCCATGCACGGCACTGCCGGCGGCGAGACGCATACGGAGCTTGCCTACCGCATCACCGGCCGCTTAGCGCCGACGGGAACATCCTGGGACCGGGCCATCCTGGTGCCCATCCAGGCCGTCTGGGGCCTGCATGGAATGGACGCCCGTGGTCATGAGGCGGATGAGGAGCATGCGGAAAGCACGGCCGGCGATCCGGCAGCGGCAGTGCCTCACGACGAGGCCGCTCATCACGATGACGATCACGGCAATGGCGAACACGCCGCCATCGATCCTGATACACCGCTCGATGAACACTGGACGGCGGAAACGCCCGGCCTTCCAGCCATCCTCGTCAAGCCGAAGACTATCGCAGATGCCTACAAGTTGCGGCAGGACTATCGCGGCAATGGGACGCTCGCGGTCTTTCCCGGCGAAGTCCTGACCAATCTCTACGCGACACTCGGGGATGCCAAGCGTGTGTTGTCGGCGGTCGCCGTCGGTGCGCAGATCCTGGTTGCCGCAGCTGTCCTCATGGTCACGGTCATGCATATCGGCCAGCGCCGTAGGCAGATCGGCGCTCTGAGGGCGTTTGGCGCGCCGCAATCGGCCGTACTGGTGATCGTCTGGCTGGAGTTGTTCATCCTCATCGCGCTGGGCATTCTCTCAGGATTTGCCATCGGCTACGGCGCCGCGATGCTGCTGTCGGCGATGTTTTCGGGTGACAGCGGCATCGTCCTGCCGGTCGGTTTCATCCGCGACGATCTGAAGAGCGTAATCGCCATCGTGCTGTTTTCCGCGATCCTTGCACTTGCTCCGGCGCTTCTCGCCTACCGCCAGTCCCCGGCGGCCGCCCTTCGGGCCTGATCGGTCCCATTCGACTAAAGTCATAATCCCAAAGCCGCTCTGCCACCCCAGGGGGTTTTCTGCCATTTTGGTCTCATGGCGCATTCCACTTTTGAATCAGGGAGGATTCGGAAGCAACTGAGGGTGCGCACAAAGCCGTTTTTGAGTGGAGGACAAACGAAATGGCAGATGTCGCAGTAGCGCCCGGTGCAAAAGCTGCACCGATGACCGGCGAGCAGAAGAAGGTGATTTTCGCCTCTTCGCTCGGCACGATCTTCGAGTGGTACGATTTCTATCTCTACGGTTCGCTGGCCGTCTATATCGGCGCAACCTTCTTTTCCCAATATCCGGAAACCACCCGTAACATCTTCGCCCTTCTGGCGTTTGCTGCGGGCTTCCTCGTGCGTCCGTTCGGCGCGCTGGTGTTTGGCCGTCTCGGCGATCTCGTCGGCCGCAAATACACCTTCCTCGTCACCATCGTCATCATGGGCCTGTCGACGTTCCTCGTCGGTATCCTGCCTGGTGCTGCCTCGATCGGCATCGCTGCTCCGATCCTTCTGATCGTGCTGCGCATGCTGCAGGGCCTGGCGCTCGGCGGCGAATATGGCGGTGCTGCAACCTATGTGGCCGAACATGCGCCGCAGGGCCGGCGCGGTTATTTCACCTCCTGGATCCAGACGACGGCGACGCTCGGTCTGTTTCTGTCGCTGGTGGTTATCGTTGCCGTGCAGATGATGCTGGGCAAGGAAGCCTTCGCTGCCTGGGGCTGGCGCATTCCGTTCCTGCTCTCTTTCATCCTGCTCGGCGTTTCCGTCTGGATCCGTCTGAAGATGAATGAATCGCCGGCCTTCAAGAAGATGAAGGAAGAAGGCAAGGGTTCCAAGGCACCGCTGACGGAAGCGTTCGGCCAGTGGAGAAACGCCAAGATCGCGCTTCTGGCGCTGTTCGGCGCCGTCGTCGGCCAAGCCGTTGTCTGGTACACGGGCCAATTCTACGCGCTGTTCTTCCTGCAGAATATCCTGAAGGTCGACGGCCAGTCGGCGAACATCATGGTCGCCATCTCGCTTTTGATCGGCACCGGCTTCTTCGTGCTGTTCGGCGCGCTGTCGGACAAAATCGGCCGCAAGCCGATCATCATGGCCGGACTGGTGCTTGCCATGCTCACCTACTTCCCGCTGTTCAAGGCCTTGACCTGGGCCGGCAACCCGGCGCTCGCTGAAGCGCAGGAAACCATCCGCGCAACCGTCACGGCCGCTCCGGACGACTGCAAGTTCCAGTTCAACCCAACCGGCACGGCGAAGTTCACGACCTCCTGCGATATCGCAACGTCGTTCCTGACGCGCAACTCGGTTCCGTATGATGTCGTCGCCGGCCCGGCCGGCTCGGCAGCAACGGTCAAGATCGGCGAAAAAACGGTCACTGGCTACGACGCGATTGCTGCTGGCGACAAGGCCAAGGCATCGGGTGCAGCCTTCGAAAAGCAGATCAACATTGCCCTCCATGACGCCGGCTATCCGCTCGTTCGTGGCGCTGCAAAGGTTCCGGAAAGCAAGCTTGACGGCTTCGTTGCCGCCAATCCGGAATTGACGCTCGATGCTGCAGCCGTTCGCGGCGGCGACAAGGCAAGCATGACCGGCGAACAGCTGGTTGCGGCCAAGCTCTTGACGGCGGAAGAAGCTGCAGGCGTGACCGAAATGCCGGTCTACGCCATCGATAAGGGTGGCTCCTTCACCATGGTCGCCGATCCGGCTAGGGTCAACTGGCTTGGCGTCATCGCCGTGCTCACCGTGCTCGTCATCTATGTGACGATGGTCTATGGCCCGATTGCAGCGCTTCTGGTCGAACTCTTCCCGACCCGCATCCGCTACACCGGCATGTCCCTGCCCTACCATATCGGTAACGGCTGGTTCGGTGGTCTGCTTCCGGCAACGGCCTTCGCGATGAGTGCCGCCCAGGGCGATATCTACTACGGCCTCTGGTACCCGATCGTGTTCGCCGGCATCACCCTGGTGATCGGTATGCTCTTCCTGCCCGAAACCAAGGATCGCGATATCCACACCATGGATTGATCCCGGCCGGATATCGATACGGAAAAGCCCGGCGCAGCCCCCTGCGCCGGGCTTTTTGCAAGATGGGAAGGCTACTACACATCCACCGTTGCAACAAAAAAGCCCCGTCATCGTTGACGGGGCTTTTGATGTAGACGCTGCTTGAAAGTGCTTACGCAGCTTCTTCCTGCGCTTCGTCTTCTTCGATGGCCTTGCCGCGCTTCGGCCCCTTGTTGAGGTTGGCTTCGACGAGGCGGACAGCTTCGGTTTCCGACATTTTGTTCACGGCTGCGATTTCGCGCGCCATGCGGTCAAGCGCAGCTTCGTAAAGCTGACGTTCGGAATAGGACTGCTCCGGCTGGTTTTCAGCACGATACAGGTCGCGAACGACCTCGGCGATCGAGATCAGGTCACCGGAATTGATCTTTGCATCATATTCCTGCGCACGGCGTGACCACATGGTCCGCTTGACGCGTGCCCTGCCCTGAACGACCTTCAATGCACGTTCGACGAAATCGGTCTCAGAGAGCTTGCGCATGCCAATGGAGACGGCCTTTGCTACCGGCACCTTGAGACGCATCTTGTCCTTTTCGAAATCGATGACAAACAGTTCGAGCGACATGCCCGCAACCACCTGGTCTTCAATTGCTACAATTTGTCCAACGCCGTGGGCCGGGTAAACGATCGATTCACCGGTCTTGAATCCATGGCGTGTTGAAGATTTTTTCTGCTGGGTCGTCATTCGTTTCAAAAACTCCCTGTTACGCTCCCGGCGATAGCCGGGGCCGGGTCAGTCAGGCCCGGGATGGACGGGGGCACCGTCGGGTGACTCCATGCTGATCCGTTCCAACGGTCGTCAAATCGATCTTCTGTGGGGCGATCACACACAAGCAACTGCCGTTGCGTATTTGAGGTCAGCCGCGCAGGGGATTTTTTTGCTTTCGTGATGGTTTTCGGGCACACGCAAGTGCCACGATGTGGATCAGTTTTTAGACCCTATCATAAAAAACTGCAGAAATCAATAATTTGCTTTACAACGGCCATCAAGGCCAACCAGCCCTGCACGGACATGGTTAAGCCATGATTCCCCAAATTTCGCCATCTTTTGCAACCGGGAATCATCCGGCGCTAGACGCTTGCCTGCGTCAGTCCCCCTGACCGGGCTTCGGCGAAAAGTATTTTTCGTACTTGCCTTCTTCGCCGTCCATTTCTTTGGCTTCCGGCATCTCATCACGCTTGACGGTGAGATTGGGCCATTGTGTGGCGAAGTCTGCATTGACCTTCAGCCACATGTCGAGACCCGGTTCGGTATCCGGCTTGATGGCGCCTGCCGGACATTCCGGCTCGCAGACGCCACAGTCGATGCACTCGTCGGGATGAATGACCAGAAAATTCTCGCCTTCGTAGAAGCAGTCCACCGGGCACACTTCGACGCAATCGGTATATTTGCAGCGTATGCAATTGTCGGT
The DNA here is from genome assembly GCF_049897905.1 of Pararhizobium sp. PWRC1-1. NCBI lineage: Bacteria > Pseudomonadati > Pseudomonadota > Alphaproteobacteria > Hyphomicrobiales > Rhizobiaceae > Pararhizobium > Pararhizobium sp. PWRC1-1. The sequence continues at coordinate 131,416 of NZ_JAFCXE010000008.1, forward strand.
CACGACATACGTCATGAGGTACTCCAGCGATTTCTCACGTTTGACGGCAGACAGGAACCACAAGAGAGGTCCGCTTGTCCGCATCCGTTCGGGGATACCAGCCCGCCAACGTCTTTCGTGACGCGGCACGGCTGCTCATTTACCCCGTGAGGTAAAGGCTTTGCGGGGGCTTTGCAAGAATAATCCATGCGCCAAACAGCTGCCTGGCGGGACAGTTTTCTAATCCTGTTTTCTATTCCTCATGCCAGCCCGATCGCAATCTGTCGATGCCGCGCCGTTCCTTCTTGGTCGGCCGGCCGCTGCCGCGCTCGCGTGTCGCCTGATCGAAGACATTCGGCTTTTCGCCAGGGACAACCGCCGGCGTCAGATCGTCATAGAGAAGGCGGGCTTCCTCATAGGGGCCGCGGCGGACGCCGGGAAGCAAAACGCGTACGATGGTGTCGCGCCGGTCAAGCGAAACAACGACCACATCGCCGGCTTTCAGAGCATGCGATGGCTGGGTGATACGGTCGCCGTTGACCTTGATATCGCCGGACTCGATCGCCTTCTGGGCGATCGAGCGGGTCTTTTGCAGGCGCGTGAAGAACAGCCATTTGTCGAGACGCTGGCGGAGAACCGGCAGGGACTGAGGCTGTTTTTTACCCATACTGTTACCTTGGGCCTTATTTCTTCATCTGCTCCTTCAGGGCAGCGAGCTTGGCGAAAGGCGAATCCGGATCCATCGGCTTTTCCTTGCGCGGCGGACGGGCCTCGAACTTGGCGGCCTGCGGCTTAGCGCCGCGGTCGTTGCGATCCGGACGATCCTGGCGGTCGCCCTTCTCCTGCCGCTGGCCGCCCTGGGGTTTGCCACCGTCACGGCCGCGATTACGGTCAGGCCTGCCGCCACCACCCGGCTTGCGATTGTCATCGCGACCTTCGCGACGGCCTTCACCCTCACGGCGCGGCTCACCGCCTTCGCGGCGGGCTTCACCCTGCGGTGCACGATTGTTGCCACCACGGCGATCACCCTGCGGGCGTCCACCCGAGCGCTGATTGTCGTTGCGGCTGCCTGGGCGCCACAGAAGAACCGGCTTGGCTTCGACCGGCTCGGCCATTTCGCCAACCTGCTCGGCAATGACGACCTGCTCGGTCGCCGGCGCATCGGCTTCTGCAGGAGCATCGGCTTCCGCAACAACGGCAGCAGTTTCTGCTGCCTGTTCCGGTACCGCTTCAGCAGCGTGCGGCTCTTCGCCCGCTGCATCCGCGTCGTCGTGATCGGCGGTTTCAGCCGGTGCTTCAGACGCTGCAGTGTCGATTGCCGGTGCAGCAGATCCAGACTGTGCAACGAGGAAAGCCGCAGCTTCCTCGACCTTCACGGCATCGGCTCGGTAACCGAGACCCTTGAGGATCTCTTCCATATCGTCCGGCGTCGCTCCCAGAATAGAGAGCATCGCCGTCGTCGCGGTAAAGCGGCGGCCATCATAGGCACCGTCCGGACGCGCCGTCGTGCCCGGCTTCCACTGCAGCAGCGGACGGATCAGGTCGGCGAGGCGCTCAAGGATATCGATACGGACAGCACGCTTTCCAAGGAAGCGGAAACCGGCCAGCTTATAGAAGGTGCGCTCATAGGTCGGATCGGTGACTACCGAGGTGCGGCCAGCGGCCAGAACAGGGATCAGATCGCCGTAGCCCGGCTTGTCGAGACCGTCGTTCTTCAACGCCCAGAGCAGCGTGATGAGTTCCGCCGGAGCAGGCTTCAAAAGGGCCGGCATGAAAATGTGATATGCGCCGAAGCGGATGCCGTGGCGGCGGATGGAGGCACGCGCTTCCTGATCCAGCGACTTGACGTCATCGGCGACATCGCGACGGAACATCACACCGAGGTTTTCCACCAGCTGAAAAGCCAGACCCTTGGCGAGACCTTCTAGGTCTTCGGCGCGCGACAGATCGTCGAGCGGTTTCAGCACCGTCGAGATGTGATGATTGACGAAGCGTTCGATGCGGGCGAGCACATGCTCGCGGGCATTGCCCTGCAACTGCTCGTCGGCGAGCAACAGCACGCGCGGACGCATGATGTGATCGCTGGCTGTCAGCTTGGCCACGGGATCGCCGAGCCAGCGCACGAGACCATCCGACGACAAAGCCAGATCGGCATTGCCCGCCGCATGCAGCCGTGCTGCCCGCGCCTCGAATTCGAGAGCCAACGCTTTTTGCGCGGCCCCTTGCGCTGCACGCGCATCAAGACCATCGGCCACTGTCGCCAGCGTGAAACGGAACCCGGCCAATTGTCCCACATGATGACCTTCAACGAAGACATCGCCATTTACACTGATTTCAGCTTCCAACATCGCATTCTCTCTCAGGCGCTTCATGAGCACAGATGTCCTGCGATCAACAAAGCGTTTCGTCAACCTTTCATGTAACGCGTCAGACAATCGATCTTCGATTTCCCGCGTCTTTTCTTGCCAGTGTGTCGGATCGGCAAGCCATCCCGGACGGTTGGACACATAGGTCCATGTCCTTATTTGTGCAATTCTCGCGGACAATGTATCGATTTCACCGTCCGTATGGTCCGCGCGGCGAACCTGTTCGGCCATGAAATCTTCATTCACTGTGCCACGCCGAACGAGATCGGCATAGATCGTCGAAATCAGATCGGCATGTTGCGCCGGCGTTATACGCCGGTAGTCGGGAAGCGCACAGGCCTCCCAAAGTTTTTCTACACGCTCCGGTGTGGTTGCGACACTGGTAACCTCCGGATAGCGCGAAAGATAGTCCAAAGCCTGCTGATCGACCGCCGGCAAGGCCCGTGTGAGCCCGTGGACAGCGGGTGCAGCGTCCAGGCTCTTCTTCAGAGCCTGTATGGAAGCGTAGTTGAGCGACTTGGAGCGCCATTGAAGGACACGAACCGGATCGAACTGATGCGATTCGATCCGGTGGACCAGTTCATTGTCGAACGGCTCGACCCGCGAGGTGACGCCAAAGGTACCGTCACGCAGGTGACGTCCGGCGCGTCCGGCAATCTGCGCCAGCTCGCCGGGATTGAGATTGCGGAACTGGTAGCCGTCATATTTCCGGTCCTGCGCAAAGGCGACATGATCGACATCAAGGTTAAGCCCCATGCCGATCGCATCGGTCGCAACCAGATATTCGACATCGCCGGCCTGATAGAGCGCCACCTGGGCGTTGCGCGTCCGTGGCGACAAGGCGCCGAGCACGACTGCAGCACCGCCGCGCTGACGGCGGATCAGCTCGGCGATCGCATAGACCTCTTCGGCCGAAAACGCGACGATCGCCGTGCGTTGCGGCAGGCGGGTGATCTTCTTGGAGCCCGCGTAGAGAAGCTGCGACAGGCGGGGACGTTCAACGACGGTGATGCCGGGGAGCAGATGTTCGAGGATAGGCCGCATGGTCGCGGCACCCAGCAGCAGCGTCTCGACGCGGCCGCGCAGATGCATCAGCCGGTCGGTGAAGATATGACCACGCTCCAGATCGCCGGCCAGCTGCACTTCATCGATCGCGACGAAGGCGGCCTTGGTCTCGCGCGGCATGGCTTCGACGGTACAGACCGAGAAACGCGCCATATGCGGGGTGATCTTTTCCTCACCGGTGATCAGAGCGACATTGTGGGCACCGACCTTTTCGACGACACGCGTATAGACTTCTCGCGCCAAAAGGCGCAGCGGCAGGCCGATGACGCCGCTTTCGTGCGCAATCATGCGCTCGATCGCGTAATGCGTCTTGCCGGTATTGGTGGGGCCGAGCACCGCGATCACGCCGCGGCCGCTCAAGATCATCGGTTGGTCAGGCACTATATGGATCCTGCGCACTTTCAGTCTGTGAAGGCCATTCACGGCGTTTCAAAGCCGTTTCAACCGGCGGACAACACATGCCCACGCCAAAGCGCAAACGCAAGGGGCGCGGGGTCATGAAACGTGCAAATGGCGCGCCCGGCCTATAACTTCCACCCTCGATCGCCGGAATCCGGAACAGCGGTGGAACGAATCAGCGACGAATCGCACACTTGCTCAGATTCAGGGTTTGTTCACCGCTAAATGTTGACTTCTTAGCCGGGATTCACACCAGATGCTGAATCGATATTTTCCATGCCAATTCCTCCGAAAAATGAACATTGCCCGCCAGACGAAAAGTACGGCGAGTCTGAGATTCAGAATCCAAATAGCTGAATTTTCGGGAAAAATTGACCGACCCCTAGAGAAAACAAAACACCCCTAAATATTAGTAGCTTTTAAAATGAACCCCAGAACAAAACAAATACGAAGGGTGATCTGGCCTCTTTCGCCGCCTCTTTCGCACAAGATATGGTACGAAAAGAGACGGACGCATCGAGGCAAGATGACATCCCTTTCGCCAGATTCCGATCAGGCTTAAAATCAGGTGATCACCCTCTGCGCAATCTCGCTTTCCGAAAAATCACAGTGGCGAAGACAGGCGGCGCGAACAGCGGTTTTAAGCAATGTCACGGACCAGCATTAACACTTCAGCCAAAGCAGGAACGAATCGGAGACGAATCACGGACACAACCTGTTTCCCGGTTTGTTCACTGCGATATATTGTATAAAATCAAATTGTTAACCATAGAGAATGGCGGATAACTTCGGTTTTGCCATCCTCTCGATCGGGGCGCATTAACCTTTTCCGGCAACGCAAAACGGCGCCCGTGAGGGCGCCGTCAGCAAAAAGGGGTCGTCCTAATCAGACGAAGAACTGGCCACCATTGGCAGAAATTGTCGAACCGGTGATGAAACCGGCATCATCGGATGCCAGGAACACGACGATCCGGGCAATTTCATCGGGTTCACCAAGGCGGCCGACGGGGATTTGCGGGATGATGCGTTCGTTCAGCACCTTCTCCGGGATCGCCCGGACCATCTCCGTGCCGATATAGCCGGGGCAGACTGCATTGACCGTGATGCCCTTGGCAGCGCCTTCCTGGGCGAGTGCCTTGGTAAAGCCGAGGTCGCCCGCCTTTGCGGCCGAATAGTTCGCCTGGCCCATCTGGCCCTTTTGACCATTGATCGAGGAAATGTTGATCACGCGTCCGAAATTGCGGTCGCGCATCCCCGTCCAGACCGGATGTGTCATATTGAACAGTCCGGTAAGGTTGGTATCGACCACCTCGCCCCACTGCTCGGGCGTCATCTTGTGAAACATTGCATCGCGGGTGATGCCGGCATTGTTGACCAGAATTTCGATCGGGCCGAGTTCGTCAACGACACGTGCGATGCCTTTGGTGCATTCCTTGTAGTCGGATACGTCCCATTTATAGGTCGGAATACCGGTGACGGCGGTGAAGGCCTGCGCCTTTTCGTCATTGCCGGCGTAGGTCGCGGCGACCTTGTATCCAGCCCCCTTTAACGCGATGGATATAGCCGCGCCGATGCCGCGCGATCCGCCTGTGACCAATGCTACCCTGCTCATCCGACTTGCTCCCCCTGTTGTATCTTTCTTGTTTCGACGCTGGCGCCCAAGGGCGCAGAACAGTTCTTCCGGCTCTTGCCGTGAAGTTTGCTCCGGCCCCGAGGGCCGGAGCGATCGCTTGTCACAACCGTTCGACGCACATGGCAACACCCATGCCGCCACCGATGCAGAGCGTTGCCAGCCCCTTGGAGACGCCGCGGCGCTTCATTTCGAACAGAAGCGTATTAAGCACGCGTGCACCGGACGCGCCGATCGGGTGGCCGATGGCAATCGCGCCGCCATTAACGTTGACGATCGAGGTATCCCAGCCGAGATCCTTGTTGACCGCGCAGGCCTGGGCAGCGAAAGCCTCGTTTGCCTCGACAAGCTCGAGATCGGCAACCGACCAGCCGGCCTTTTCGAGAGCCTTGCGCGAAGCCGGGATCGGCCCGGCACCCATGATCTGCGGATCGACACCGGCCGTTGCCCAGGAGACGATACGGGCAAGCGGCTGGATACCCCGGCGTCCGGCTTCCGCTTCGGTCATCAAAAGCGTTGCGGCGGCTCCATCATTCAGGCCCGAAGCGTTGGCAGCCGTGACCGTGCCTTCCTTGTCGAAGGCCGGACGAAGCTTCGTCATGGAGTCCAGCGTTGCACCGTGGCGGATATATTCGTCCTGATCGACGGTGACGTCGCCCTTGCGGCCCTTGACGATGAAGGGAATGATCTCGTCGGCAAAGCGTCCGGCCTTCTGAGCTGCCTCGGCCTTGTTCTGCGACCCCAGCGCAAACACGTCCTGATCCTCACGCGAAAGCTGCCACTTCTTGGCGACATTCTCGGCCGTCGTTCCCATGTGATAGCCGTAGAAGGCGTCGGTCAGGCCATCCTTGATCATGGTATCGACCATCTTGAAATCGCCCATCTTGACGCCGCCGCGCAGGTGCGCGCAGTGCGGCGCCATCGACATGGATTCCATGCCGCCGGCAACGATGATCTTGGCATCGCCGGTTGCAATCTGCTGCATGCCAAGCGCGACGGCGCGCAGGCCCGAGCCGCAGAGCTGGTTCATGCCCCAGGCCGTCGCTTCCTGCGGGATACCCGCCTTCATCGCCGCCTGGCGGGCCGGGTTCTGTCCTTCGCCGGCTGAAAGGACCTGACCGAGGATGACCTCATCGACTTCGGCGGCCTCGACACCGGCGCGCTCAAGCACGCCCTTGATGACAGCGGCGCCAAGCTCATGGGCAAGGGTGTTGGCAAAGGAGCCGTTGAACGACCCGACGGCGGTTCGGCCGGCGCTGGCGATAACGATGGAGGGAGTGCTCATCAGATATTTCCTCGTTCTTTTTTTCGCAATTGCTGAAGACTGGCAAAGGTGACCGCGCAAGTCAAACACCTTGATGCAATCTCGTCCCGATGCAAAATTTTGCACCTGCGTCCACGCAACGCACAAAGAGATTGTCAGAACCCGTTTTTTGCGGGTACTCTGGAAAAACATAATAAAGACGGGACCATGGGGAGGAGACCCAGATGGCTAAACACGACGGTCAGATCGTAATCAAAAAATACGCCAACCGGAGGCTGTATAATACCGGAACGAGCACCTATGTGACGCTCGACGATCTCGCGGTGATGGTGAAAAAGGGAGAAGAGTTCACCGTACAGGACGCGAAGTCAGGCGATGACATCACCCATTCGGTGCTGACACAGATCATCTTCGAGCAGGAATCCAAGACCGGCAACACGCTCTTGCCGATCTCCTTCCTGCGCCAATTGATCTCGTTCTACGGCGACCAGATGCAGATGGTGGTTCCGAGCTATCTTGAGCATTCGATGCAGGCCTTCACCGACCAGCAGGTGACGATGCGCGAGCAGATCAACAAGGCCTTCGGTGATACACCGCTCGGCAAGAACCTGTCTGTTCCGCTGCAACTGGTGGAAGAACAGGTCAAGCGCAATACTGATCTCTTCCATCAGGCCATGCAGATGTTTTCGCCCTTCATGGCGGCAACGCCCGCAGCCAAGGAACCGCGCAAGGCGGAAGCCAAGGACATCGATGAACTGAAAGAACAGTTGCGCGCCCTGCAGACGAAGCTGGAAAATCTCGGCTGACAAGCCTTCGTGCCGCGCCGCCGTCTCGAACGGCCCGCGGCACCCTTCAAGGCTTGATCAGAGCCCGATGGAAACATCCCGCCCGGCCGTGCGCATCGACACGGAGAAGCCGGCGATGACGTCGATGAAGCAGATCGTCATCAAGATGAAGAAGACCTGGGTTGCGGCATTGGCGACCAGCAGGAATTCCACCAGGAAGACGATGAACAGTACCATCGACAAGAGATGGTCCATCAGCGCTTTCGAGCTGATACGGGTTGCCTTGAGGATTTCGACGAAAAGCAGCACCAGCGCGATGACGATCATCAGGTCGCCCATGCTCATCGTCCAGACGGCACCGGACAGCATGGTCATCGAGAAAACGGTGTTTTCGAAAACTGCGACACCGCCGCTTCCCAAGACGCCCATCATTCCAAGATTGTAGAGAATGAACGGCAGGATCAGCAATGGAATGGCGGCAATCATCAGCAACAGCTCCCAGTTTCTCGCACCAGCCTCTCCGGCCGGGTATTGATCGATATGTGCCTTACGGCGCGGCAAGCGTCAAGAAAACGGCCGCGGCTGGCAGATAGGGCAGGGATTTGGGAAAACTATGACGGAGGAAGAGGAAAACGCACCGCGCTACTTGCAAGCGGACAACGCAAAAGGGCCGGCAAAAGCCAGCCCTTCCAATCACAGCCTGACGGCCCGCTGATTAAGCGGAAGCCTTCGGGGTCAGAACCTGACGGCCGCGGTACATGCCTGTCTTCAGGTCGATGTGGTGCGGACGGCGCAGTTCGCCGGAGTTCTTGTCTTCGATGTAGGTCGGCGTCTTCAGCGCATCGGCGGAGCGGCGCATGCCACGCTTGGACGGGCTTGTTTTTCTTTTAGGTACAGCCATTTCATACTCCACTTATCGGGCAAAACTCTGTTTCGCAGCCAGTCTGTTGGCCGGGAAAAACAGATGTCAATCTCGGAATTTGCCGGGCTTATACATGCCCAACAGGCGTTTGACCAGTCCCTGCAGGCATTTTTTCGCAACGCCCGCCCAGGAAAAGCATCAGGCCTCGTCCTCCGGCACGATCCAGGTTTCCTGAAGCGCTGCCTCCTGCCACTTGCGGAAGGCCGGATGGGTCTTGACCGCATCCATATATTCCAGCGAGCCGGGATTGCGGGTGAGGTCGTAAATCTCGAAACGATTGACCACCGGGGCAAACATCGCATCGGCAGCCGTAAAACTGCCGAACAGGAACGGACCGCCGGAGCGGGCCACCGCCTCGCGCCAGATCGTCTCGATGCGCTCGACGTCGTCCATCACACCATCCGGCAGATCGATCGCCCGCTTTTCCCGGCGGATGTTCATCGGGCAGGCGTTGCGCAGCGCCTGGAAACCGGACAGCATTTCCATCGAATAGGCCCGCGCCACCGCCCGCTCGGCCGGATCCTTGGGCCAGAGCCCGGAATCGGGGAAAAGTTCGGCGGCATATTCGATGATTGCCAGCGACTGCCAGACACGCACGTCGCCGTGATGCAGGACGGGAACCTGTCCTGTCGGGGAAATATCCTTGAACTTCGAGTTACCGGCCGGAAAATCGAAGGGGATAAGCACCTCCTCAAACGGGATGCCACAAGCCTCCAGCGCAAGCCAAGGCCGCAACGACCAGGAGGAATAGTTTTTGTTACCGATATAGAGCGTCAACTGGGTCATGGCGCATCCTTACTGTCTTTGGTGAGCGTCCGAAGACAATCAGCTCTTCGAAATGGTTCATGTCTTCAAACGAGCAGAAAGCTGGAGGATCGAGATCGACGACGGGCGACCGCGCCTTGAGATAGGCCAGCGTTTTTGCCAGCATCTCCTGCCAGCGCGGCAGCGCCGCGTCAGCGAGCCAATCGATCATATAGGCGAAAGTGATGTGAAACACGTAATCGTTATGGTCCGGATGACGATAGCCAAAAACCCCCGCCAAGGCATCACGCCATTCCCGCAGGCATCGCCGGTCATCAACGCTGTCACCTTCAAGCGTCAGCCCAAGCGGCGTCACCTCGGTAATACGCGCACGGAAGGGCGAAAGCGGCGGAAAATTCTTCAGCTTGTCGCGAAAGTGGGCCGTCATCACATCGATCGGCGTGTCCAGGGGCATATCCGTGGGCCAATATGGCGGATTGCGACGATCTTCTATGATGCCCTGGAAGATGGTCATGTGCAGGCTGGACGCATGCGTGAAGGCGAACTGACCGGCTTCCGGCATCGCCATTAATCGGTCGCGCACCGTCAGGATTGCATCATGCGAAGACGACCCTGCAGCAACATGGGAAACGACGGTGTTGCCAGGCTCGTGCAGAAAGCGGCCTTCGGCATCGTAGCGGGTTCCCAAATGCGGTGGCGGGATATTGTTGGCACTTCGCGCAAACGCGATAAGGGATGAATCAATCGGGACCATGGGACAATCGAGCCTTTTCAAGGATAGGAATGAGGCCCGGATGGCAGAGTTTCACAACGCCAGAATGACACCGTTCCCGGAGAGGCTCTAATGAAAAAGCCTGATCTCACTCATAAAGGCATTTGATATATTCGCCCGACCGGCTGGCACGGCGCTCGATCAGCGAGGCCAGGCTGCGCAGGCCACGGCCCGGTTTGCCGGCATTGCGCTCGATCGGATTGGGTAGGGATACGGCAAGAAGGGCTGCCTGCCGCCGGGTCAGCTTTGCAGCAGGAACGCCGAAATGGTGTTTTGCCGCCGCTTCCGCACCATAGATACCGGGACCCCACTCCGCGACGTTGAGATAGAGTTCCATCATCCGCTGTTTGCTCCAGACGAAATCGGCTGCCAGCGCCAAAGGCAATTCCATCCCCTTGCGAATGAAGGAGCGGCCGTTCCACAAAAACAGGTTCTTGGCTGTCTGCATCGGGATCGTCGAGGCGCCCCGGGTCGCTTCACCCTCCAGTGCATCGGTGACGACGCCACGCATCTGCACCCAGTCGACACCGTCGTGAATGCAGAACTGGCCATCCTCCGACATCATCACCGATCGCACCAGATTGGGCGATATATCCTCGAAGGCGACCCATTGGCGGTCATAACCACGGAAAAGCAGCAGATCGCGCAGCATCAGCGTCGAAATCGGATGGATGAAGCTTGGCGCATAAAGGACGATCAGCACGTAAGGCAGGATGGCAATCGCCACCGCGATCAGCAGAATCTTGCGCCAGCGCCGGCGCAGGGCCTGACCCCATCCCCGCGAACGGCTGGAAGACACGTCCTGCTCCTCCCGAGTTTCCGGTACAATGTCCACCCCTGAAACGCCCGCCTGATGATCCATTCAATTTTCATAGAACAAGCGCGGCTAAAATTGAACGGTTTTCTCGGTAACGCACAGCAAGCCGCGCCAGCGGACGCCGATATGGTAAAATCCCGTTGCCAGCGGGCGCGCAGTCATGCCAAACAACGCCGCATGAGCGAGACACCCTTCGAAATTCGCCTGAAGAGCAGCGCCACAGAGGTCGAGGCCTGCCTCATCGGTATCCTCCACGAAGAACCGCAGGCAGACGAGATCGCACGGCCGGCATCCCTCATCGCCGCGATGCGCCACGGCCTCCTGAACGGCGGCAAACGCCTGCGCCCCTTTCTGGTCATGGAAAGCACCGCCCTCCTTGGCGGCAACAGGCAAGCGGCCCTGCGTGTCGGTGCAGCGCTTGAGTGCGTGCACAGCTACTCGCTGGTGCATGACGACCTTCCGGCGATGGACGACGATGATCTCAGGCGCGGCCAGCCGACGGTCCATATCGCCCATGGCGAGGCCAATGCGATCCTTGCAGGCGACAGCCTTCTGACGCTCGCCTTCGACGTCATCGCAGCGCCGGAAACGCACCTCACTGACCGGCAAAAGACCGAATTGGTGGTCGCTCTCGCGCGCGCCTCCGGCATCGGCGGCATGGCCGGCGGGCAGGCGCTGGATCTAGCTGCCGAAACATCGGCACCGAATGAGGCGGCAATCGTCACGCTACAGGCAATGAAAACCGGCGCGCTGATCCGCTTTGCCTGCGAAGCCGGCGCCATCATCGCCGGCGGCAGTGCCGGTGACCGGCAGCTGATGCGCCAATATGGCGAAACCATCGGCCTTGCCTTCCAGCTGGCCGACGATCTGCTCGACCTGACGGCGGACGCCGAGACGATGGGCAAGGCAACCGGCAAGGATGCAGCCCGAGGCAAAGGCACGCTGGTGTCACTGCACGGGCAGGCCTGGGCGGAAACCCGGCTGGCAGCGCTGGTCGCAGATGCGGCCACATTGCTGGAGCCATTTGGCTCACGCGCTGATATTCTCAACCAGGCCGCCCGCTTTATCGCCAACCGCAGCCATTAGCAGCCGCACGGCTATGCCGGCCCCCTCACCCTAACTCTCTCCCCGCAGGCATGAGGTGGAACGACGGAACTTTCCGCTCGCTCTTCTTCGTGTTCACGGCAGCGGTCCTGCCAACCTTTGCAAGCAGGAAGGGCAGATGCGGTGCAACTGCGCCGGACACCCAGCCTGCCGCAAAAGGCAAAATTGTCACCGCAACAAGAAAGCGCATTTTCTTTCCGGGCGCAGTCGGCATCATGGCGCCCTACCGCGTTTGAATGCGCGGCACCGGAGATTGCGCATGTCAACCCTTCTGCCCTACCTGCCGCAGCTGATGGTCGCCTGGGGTGCCTATATCATCGCCACCGCTTCGCCGGGACCGGCTGTCGTCGCGATCATCTCCACGGCCATCAGCCGTGGCCGCAATGCCGGACTGGCGCTGGCCTTTGGCGTCCTGACGGGATCCTATACCTGGGCGATGCTGGCGGCTGCCGGACTTTCGGCGCTGATCAGCACCTATGGCAACGCCTTGTTCATTCTGAAGATTGCCGGCGGACTCTACCTGCTCTGGCTGGCGGTCAAGGCGCTGAAATCGGCGATGCGGAAGGAGACCGAGGCCGCGCTGCCGCTCGACAAGCAGCCACCCTCGTTGCGCCGTCTCTACTTCAAGGGTCTCGGCATCCACCTGACCAACCCGAAGGCAATCTTTCCTGGCTGACGCTGGTTTCGCTCGGCACGCCGCAGGGTGCGCCGCATGTCATGCCGATCCTGATCGGCGGCTGCATGGTGCTTGGCGTCATCATCTTCATGGGCTTTGCGTTGCTGTTCTCCATCGAGCCCGTGCACCGTGGCTACAGGAAGGCCCGCCGCTGTATCGAAGGCGCCATGGCCGGCTTCTTCGCCTTTGCCGGCCTCAAGCTGCTGACCGTCAAGCTGTAGCCTATTCGGCCGCCGCCTGCCCCTGCCCGAAGCGTCTTTCGATATACTCGCCGACAAGCGTCTCGAAATCGCCGGCGATATTGGTGCCACGGATCGTCAGCGCCTTCTTGCCGTCGATATAGACGGGAGCGGCCGGAAGCTCGCCGGTGCCCGGTAGCGAAATGCCGATATCGGCATGTTTGCTTTCGCCGGGGCCATTGACGATGCAGCCCATGACAGCGACCTTCAGGCCTTCGACGCCCGGATATTTCTCGCGCCAGACCGGCATGTTGCGGCGGATGTCGGCCTCGATCTTCTGCGCCAGTTCCTGGAACACCGTCGAGGTGGTACGCCCGCAGCCCGGACAGGCGGCGACAACCGGGATGAACTGGCGGAAACCCATGACCTGCAGCAGTTCCTGCGCTACCTGTACCTCGCGGGTGCGGTCGCCGCCGGGCTCGGGCGTCAGTGAAATACGGATCGTATCGCCGATGCCCTGCTGCATGAGGATTCCAAGCGAGGCGGCGGACGAGACGATACCCTTCGAGCCCATGCCGGCTTCGGTCAGACCCAGATGCAGGGCATGGTTGGAGCGGACAGACAGCATCGCATAGCAGGCGATCAGATCCTGCACATTCGAAACCTTAGCCGACAGGATAATGCGGTTGCGTGGTAGACCGGCTTCCTCGGCAAGCTCAGCCGAAATCAGTGCCGACTGCACGATGGTTTCGCGCATCACCTGTTGCGCCGTCAGCGGAAAGCCCTTGGCTTGGTTGTCATCCATCAGGCGGGTCAGAAGCTCCTGATCCAGCGAGCCCCAGTTGACGCCAATACGCACCGGCTTGTCGAACTGGATGGCTCGCTCGATGATCTCGACGAACTGCTTGTCCTTCTTGGCCTTGAAGCCGACATTGCCGGGATTGATGCGGTATTTCGCCAACGCCTCGGCGCAGGCCGGGTGGTCGGCCAGCAGCTTGTGGCCGATATAATGGAAATCGCCGATCAGCGGCACGTCGAGGCCGAGGCGCTCGAGGCGCTCGCGGATCTTCGGCACGGCGGCCGCACTTTCGTCGCGATCGACGGTGATGCGCACCAGCTCCGAGCCCGCCCGGTGAAGGGCAGCAACCTGTGCGACGGTCGCATCGATGTCGGCCGTATCGGTATTGGTCATCGACTGAACGACCACGGGCGCCGATCCTCCGACGATCACCCCGCCAACATCGACGGCAACGGAGGCCCTGCGGGGTTGCGGTTCGTAATCGAAGGCGGAAGACATGAAAGCCCCTTGCACGTGCTGTTGCGGCGACTTTCCCTGAGGTGGATGAGGAAAGCCGCCTTGTCAACGGCAACATTCATGGATTGACGGCGAATTGATGACAGGCCGCCGATCGGCTCATCCGACAAGGCCCCTCATCCGGCCTGTCGGCCACCTTCTCCCCGTTTTGACGGGGAGGAGGATCGTACCGCAAGCTCCGTCGTCCCCTCTCCCCGTCCGCGGGGAGAGGGTTAGGGTGAGGGGCCGTCGGGGTATCATGCGAAGAAGAAAGTCAGTCGTGCCCCTTCGGATCGGCATGCACGGCATGGTGCGACAGTGCCAGAACGACGATGAACAGGATCGGCACGCAGGTGAAGATGATGGAGAAACCGGTATGCTCCGCGACAAAGCCGATCAGCGAGGGAGCAAACAGCATGCCGGAATAGCCCATGAACGTGGCGACCGACAGCCCGATGCCCGGCGCTAGGCCAGGCATGTTGCCGGCGGCGGAGAAGGCGATCGGCACCATGTTGGAAATGCCGACACCGGCAAGCGCAAAGCCGAGAATGGCGAGCGGCGCATTCGGCGCCATACCGGCAAGCACGAGGCCGACCAATGCGGTCAGCGTGCAGACCCGCAGGGTTCTCACGCCACCGAAGCGGTCGCGGACATGGTCGCCGGCAAAACGCATGATCGCCATCGTGGCCGAGAAGGCGGCAAAGCCGAAGCCGGACATAGCCACGGAAGCACCGAGTTCGTTACGCAGGTAGAGTGCGCCCCAATCAAGCACCGTGCCTTCCGGCACCATCGAGAACAACGCCACCAGGCCGATCAGCCAGGGCAGCGGATTGGACGGCAGCCGCAGCTTCTGCTTGGCGGTATCCGGATGCGGCTGATCGGCAAGGATCATCGGCCAGGCGACGGCCAGCACCGAAAGGCAGACCAGCGTGACGAGGATGACATGCACATAGACGCCGAAATGCGCCATGATCAGACCGCCGCTCGCAGCACCGATCAAACCACCGAGGCTCCAATAGGCATGGCAGGACGACATGATCGCCCGGCGCATCGATTTTTCGACCTCGACCGCATTGGCATTCATCGCCACGTCCATGGCGCCGACGAAACCGCCAAGCAGCAGCATGCCGATCACCGCCGTCCAGACATTGGGAAGAAGCGTCAACAGCAGAAGCATCGGCGACAACAGGATCGCCGTGACCTTCACCACCTTCTGCGACCCCATCCGGGCGATGAAACCACCGGCAATCGGCATTAGGATCAGCGAACCGATGCCGAAGGCGAGGATCAGCAGACCAAGCACGCTTTCGCTGATGCCGAGCCTGTCCTTGAATTCCGGGATCTTTGGCGCCCAGCTGCCGGTAACGAAGCCATTCATCAGGAAGAGCAGAGAGACTGCAAGGCGGCTCTTGGGCATATAGCCTTGCCGGATGGCGGCCTGCGGCGGGGTTATGGTGTGTTGATCCATGGTCTCTTCCTGTAGAATTCGGTGCCGGCGTCAGGCCGTGATTTCGATGGGGTTGCCGTCGGGATCGCTAAGGACCGCCTCGTAGAAGCCGTCGCCCGTCATGCGGGCCGGAGACAAAAGGATGCCCGATGCCGCAGCTTTCGTTGCCAGGTCATCGACGGCCTCGCGGCTGCCGAGAGACAAGGCGAGATGGGCGTAACCTTGGCGCTCGGATTGCTCATCCTGCGCATCGATCCACGGCCCCTGCATGAGCTCAATCGAGGGGCCGTCCTTCAAATACAGGAACCGTGAAGAGAACCCGGGGCGCCGGGCACTTTCATAAAGATCGCCGACGGTAGCGCCGAAGATGTCCGCCCAGAAGCGGCAGAGGCGATCGAGGTCCGTGGTCCAGAGTGCGACATGGGCGATCCTCATGCATTTGTTCCTCCTGCGTAAACGACGGTAATGCCTTGGCTACTGTAGAGATCGGCGCTGTTTCGGGCTGCATCATGCTCGACGATCAGCGTCGTGCATTCCTGTGCCGTAATGACCGCATGCGGTGCCGATGTGCCCAGCTTGTCTTTGGTCACCGCCGCCAGAACCGAGGTGCTGTTGCGGGCGACAAGCCGCTTGAATTCCGCATCCTCATATTCAATGGCCGTCAGTCCGGCATCAAGATCGACGCCGCAAACCCCGAGAATACAAAGATCCGGCCGCAGCACCGAAACATCACGTTGTGCCTTGGCGCCAATGGCGGCCCCGACCAGCCGGTCGATCTTGCCGCCGATCAGGATGAGATCGATACCCGGCTTTTCCATCAGTGCGGAGGCAATCAGCGGCGCATTGGTCACCGCCGTCAGCTCCAATCCGGCGGGAAGCGCCTGTGCAATTGCGAGATTGGTCGAGCTGGCATCGAAGAAGACGGTCATGCCGGCCTTGATGAAAGGAACGGCAGCAGCAGCAAGCGCCGCCTTGCGCTCGGGCGCTTCGCCGACACGTTGGGAGAGCGTGGTGCCAACGGGCGCGACCGGCAGGGCGCCACCATAGACCCGCTCGCACAGACCTGCCGCCGCCAGTTCGCGCAAATCCCTGCGGATAGTGTCCTCAGAGACATTGAATTCCTGCGCCAGATCAACCGCCAGCACGCGGCCGCACAGCCGCAGGCGATCCTGAATCAGGCTCTGTCTCTGTCTTAAAAGCAGTTCTGTCTGCATGGTAAAATCAAATCACGCATGAATGAGTGTAAATCGGCATAAACGTGCATAGGGCTCTTCATACAGAATTTCAATCGATTTATGTGGGTTCTGCGAAAAATCGCGGGGCTTTGCCGCAAAAATCGGCAGCTCGCCTTGATTTTAATCGCAGCGCGCCAAATTTGCGTTGAAACGGCCTGCATTTGAGAAAAACCTTTCGCTGTTGCAGCGCACAAATGAAGTTTTGTGCGCTGTCATGCATCGAGCGGTATGCGATTGTCCCCTCACACCGGCAGACGGCCGGATCAAAAGATGGAAAAACAAAATGAAATGGGTTCCCACACTTCTCGCCGCTGCCGCTTTTGCCCAGCTGGTATCGTTCGGCTCGGCTTCTGCCGGTGAAAACCTTCAAGCCGTCAAGTCGGCTGGCGCGCTGAAGATCGGCACGGAAGGCACCTACGCACCGTTCACCTATCATGATGAAAGCGGCAAGCTCGTCGGCTTCGACGTTGAAATCGGCGAAGCCGTGGCCAAGAGGCTTGGCGTCAAGGCCGAGTTCCTCGAAGGCAAGTGGGACGGCCTGATCGCCGGCCTCGACGCCAACCGCTACGACGCCGTCATCAACCAGGTCGGCATCACCGAAGAGCGCAAGAAGAAGTACGACTTCTCCGAGCCCTATATCGCCTCGAAGGCCGTTTTGATCGTCAAGTCGGACAATGCCGACATCAAGGATTTCCCGGACCTGAAGGGCAAGAATTCGGCCCAGTCGCTGACCAGCAATTTCGGTAAGCTGGCCCAGGCTTCCGGCGCTGAACTGATCGGCACAGACGGCTTCGACCAGTCGATCCAGCTGGTTTTGACCGGCCGTGCCGATGCAACGATCAACGACAGCCTGTCCTTCCTCGACTTCAAGAAGAAGAAGCCCGATGCGCCGGTCAAGATCGCTGCCGAGCAGGCGAATGCCGACTATTCCGGCATCATCGTGCGCAAGGGCGAGCCGGAACTTCTCGAAGCCATCAACAAGGCGCTGACCGAGATCAAGTCGGACGGTACCTATGAAGCCATCTCGCAGAAGTATTTCGGCGCAGACGTTTCGAAGTAACCTTTGAAACGGCGCTTCCGCACATGTTTCGTCGCGCCCTCGTCTGAACTATAAGTCATGATCCGTTCCGGCATCCGGGGCGGATCAAGTCGTTTGAAAGGCCCCGCCCGTGCCCCCTTGGCTTCAACTGATGCTCGATTCGCTCTGGCCGCTCTTGCGGGCCGGGCTGATTTTCACGATTCCGCTGACGCTGCTCTCTTTCACATTAGGGCTGGCGCTGGGCCTGCTGACGGCCGTGGCGCGGCTGTTCGGGCCAAAGCCATTGGTCGCCGTGGCGCGATTCTATGTCTGGGTCATTCGGGGCACACCGTTGCTCGTCCAGCTTTTCGTCATCTTCTACGGTCTGCCAAGCCTCGGTATCCTGCTCGATGCCTTTCCGGCGGCTCTGATCGGCTTCACGCTCAACATCGGCGCCTATACGTCCGAGATCATCCGCGCTGTTATCTCCTCGGTGCCGCGCGGCCAGTGGGAAGCCGCTTACTCGATCGGTATGAGCTGGAGCCAGGCGATGCGCCGCACCATCCTGCCGCAGGCAGCCCGCGTCGCCGTGCCGCCTTTGTCTAACACGTTCATTTCGCTGGTGAAGGATACCTCGCTTGCCGCCGCCATCACGGTGCCCGAACTGTTCCAGACGGCACAGCGCATCGTCGCCACCACCTATGAACCACTGATCCTCTATATCGAGGCGGCGCTGCTTTATCTGGCGCTGAGTTCCGTCCTCTCATCGCTGCAGGTGCGGCTGGAAAAACGCTTCGCCCGCTATGGCGGCTTCCTGGAGGCGCGGACATGATCGAGCTCACCCACATCGAAAAGCGCTTCGGCGACAATGTCGTCCTGAAGGATATCAGCGTGCGGATCGCCGAAGGCACGGTGACCGCACTGGTCGGGCCGTCCGGTGGCGGCAAGAGCACGATGCTGCGCTGCGTCAACCTCTTGGAAATCCCGACAGCCGGCACGATCCGGCTGGGCGAGGAAGAGATTACTTTCGAACCCAATAAAAAGACAGGCTGGGACGCCATCCAGCGCCTGCGCCGCCAGACCGGCATGGTGTTCCAGAATTTCCAGCTCTTCCCGCACCAGACGGCCATCGAAAACGTCATGGAAGGGCTGGTCACGGTGCTGAAATGGCCGAAGGAGAAGGCGAAAACCCGGGCGCAGGAATTGCTTGAAAAGGTCGGCATGTCGCACAAGGCCGACGCCTGGCCATCGACGCTCTCGGGCGGCCAGCAGCAACGCGTCGCCATCGCCCGGGCGCTTGCCCCTTCCCCGCGCGTGCTGCTTTGTGATGAACCGACCTCGGCGCTCGACCCGGAACTGGCCGAGGAAGTTGTCGAAGTGCTGAACCGGCTTGCAGCCGAAGGCACGACGATGATCATGGCGACCCATGATCTGCGCCTCGCCTCCAAGGTCGCCGATCAGGTCCTGTTCCTCGACGGCGGCCTCATTGTCGAGAGCGGCGCCCCGAAAAACATTTTCCAGACGCCGGAGCGGGAGCGAACGAAGAAGTTTATTTCGTCGCTGAGCGCGGGCAATAGCTACGATATATAGCGGCGCAAGGCACAAAGCGCAGTCTTGGAATAGGGCCTGGCCTTACCCGGTGACGACCGTGCGTCCGGCCTTCAGCGCATGGCCCCACCAGATGAGCTGATCGAGCTGGTTCTTGGCGGCTTCGGCCAGATGTGCATAGTCGTTCAAGCTTTTGCCTTCCTTGAGCACGCCAAGGAATTCGGCAAGGGCGATATGCACGCCGGTCTTGACTGAAGCTGCGCTCATTTCCACAAAGATCAGGCGAAGCTGCTCGACGGCGCGGGCACCGCCGACACCGCCATAACCGACGAAGGCAACAGGCTTTTGGATGAACTCGCCAAGATCGATGGCGTTCTTGAGCACGGCCGTGGGGCCATGATTGTATTCCGCCACTGTGATAATGTAGCCGTCGAATTCGCGAAGCTTGTTCTTCCATCGCTCTGCCGTCTCGCTCTCGGCCGTCGTTGCGCGTTCCTCGCCGAAGAAATGCATCGGATAGTCCAGCAGATCCAGCACTTCCACATCGATTTCCGGGCGATTGCCGGCAAGCTCGGCGATCCATTTCGCCGGATGGTCCGCGAACCGCCCGATGCGCGTGCTGCCGACGATGACTGCGATTTTCAGTTGGCTCATGAGTCGCGTTCCTCTGATAATGCCTCGAACAGATCCTGCAATTCGGACTGAGTACGGACGTGCGGACCTGCAGGTGCCGAGGCTTCTGAATAAAGCATCTTCCACCGTGCGCCATTCACACGATTAGGTGATCGCCACGGGGCCGGGCGGGTAAAGCGGCAGGGTTACTGCCGCTCCCGCACCCTCAAACCCCGTAGACGATCAGCAGATCCTTGGTATCGATCTGGTCGCCGGTCTTGACGAGGACTTCGGCAATCGTGCCGTCCTTTTCCGCGTGCAGCGCCGTTTCCATCTTCATGGCTTCGATGGAGAGCAGCACATCGCCGGACTTCACCGTCTGACCGGCCGATACCGTGACCGTCGAGATGACGCCCGGCATCGGTGCGCCGAGATGGGCGGTATTGCCGAGATCCGCCTTGCGACGGGCGGTGCTGGAGGCTGCGCGGTTGCGATCCGGAACCTTGATCAGGCGCGGTTGACCGTTGATCTCGAAGAATACCTTGACCATTGCCTGCTCGTCGGGCTCGCTCATCGCCTGATGCTGGACGACCAGCGAGACGCCCTTTTCGAGCTCCGGCAATAGCTCTTCGCCCGCCGAAAGCCCGTAGAAATAGGCCGGCGTCGGCAATACGCTGACGGGACCGTATGTGTCGGCGGCCAGCGCGTAGTCGGTAAAGACCTTCGGATACATCATGTACGAGGCGAACTCGTAATCGCTGACGGTGCGTTCCAGCTTTTCCTCGATCGCCTTGCGCTCGGCATCGAGATCGGCATCGGCAAGCAGCGAGCCCGGACGTTCCGTATAGGCCTTTTCGCCCTTCAGTGCTTTTTCCTGCAGCGCCTTTGGCCATCCGCCGGGGGGCTGGCCGAGATCGCCCTTCAGCATCGACACGACCGATTCCGGGAAGGACACATCCTTGGCCGGGTTCTTTACATCGGCAACCGTCAGGTCCTGGGAGACCATCATCAGCGCCATGTCACCGACCACCTTGGAGGACGGCGTCACCTTGACGATATCGCCGAACATCTGGTTGGCATCGGCATAGGCCTGCGCCACCTGGTGCCAGCGGGTTTCGAGACCCAGCGAGCGGGCCTGTTCCTTGAGGTTGGTAAACTGGCCACCCGGCATTTCATGCAGGTAGACTTCGGACGCCGGTCCCTTGAGATCGCTTTCGAACGCAGCGTACTGGTTGCGCACGGCTTCCCAGTAGAACGAGATGCGGCGGATCCATTCGGGATCGAGGCCCGGATCGCGTTCGGAACCGCGTAGGGCTTCGACGATGGAACCGAGGCAGGGCTGCGAGGTATTGCCGGAGAAAGCATCCATCGCCGCATCGACGACATCGACACCGGCATCTACGGCGGCAAGAACGGTCGCGGCGGAAATGCCCGACGTATCATGCGTGTGGAAATGGATCGGCAGGTCGGTCGCTTCACGCAACGCCTTGAATAGCACGGTGGCTGCGGCCGGCTTCAACAGCCCGGCCATGTCCTTTAGCGCGATCATGTGAGCGCCGGCCCGCTCCAGTTCGGCAGCCAGCGCGGTATAGTATTTCAGGTCGTATTTCGGGCGGGCGGAATTGAGGATATCGCCGGTATAGCAGATCGCCGCTTCGCAGATCTTGTTCTCTTCGGCCACCGCGTCCATCGAGACACGCATGTTGTCGACCCAGTTGAGGCAGTCGAACACACGGAAGACGTCGATGCCGCCCTTGGCCGCCTGGCGGACGAAGTATTTGACGACGTTGTCGGGATAGTTCTTGTAGCCGACGCCGTTGGCGCCGCGCAAAAGCATCTGCAAAAGCAGGTTCGGCGCATCCTCGCGCACCTTGGCAAGACGCTCCCATGGGTCTTCGGTGAGGAAGCGCATCGAGACGTCGAATGTCGCGCCGCCCCAGCATTCGAGCGAGAACAGGTTCGGCAGGGCGCGGGCATAGGTGCCGGCGATGCGGGCGATATCATAGGTGCGCACGCGGGTAGCCAGCAGCGACTGGTGACCGTCGCGCATGGTCGTATCGGTCAGAAGCACACGCTTTTCGGCCCGCACCCATTCGGCGAATTTCTTTGGTCCGAGCGCATCGAGCTTCTGCTTGGTACCATCGACGATCTCACCCTGCAGACGCGGAATGACCGGCTTTGCCGCGTCGGCGCTCGGCTTCGGGCGGCCCTTGGCTTCCGGGTGGCCGTTGACCGTAACGTCGGCAAGATAAGTCAGAAGCTTGGTGGCGCGGTCCTGGCGCTTAACCTGCTGGAACAGTTCCGGCGTCGTGTCGATGAACCGGGTGGTGTAGGTATTATCCTTGAATTTCGGATGCGTGATGATCGCTTCAAGGAAGGTCAGGTTTGTGGCGACGCCACGGATACGGAATTCGCGCAGCGCGCGGTCCATGCGGGCGATCGTCTCCTGCGGGCTCGGCGACCAGGCAGTGACCTTCACCAGCAGCGGATCGTAATAGCGGGTGATGACGGCGCCCGGATAGGCCGTTCCGCCGTCCAGACGGATACCGAAACCCGATGCCGAACGATAGCCGGTGATGCGGCCATAGTCGGGAATGAAGTTCTGCTCCGGATCTTCCGTGGTAATGCGGCACTGCAGCGCGTGGCCGTTGAGGCGAATATCTTCCTGCTTAGGCACGCCAGATTCCGGCGTGCCGATGGCAAAACCGTCGAGGATATGGATCTGCGCCTTGACGATATCGATGCCGGTAACGACTTCGGTGACCGTGTGCTCGACCTGAATGCGCGGATTGACTTCGATGAAGTAGAATTTGCCGCTATCCATATCCATCAGATATTCGACAGTGCCGGCACCGATATAGTTCGTCGCCTTGGCAATGCTCGTCGAATAGTTGGCAAGTTCCTGACGCTGGTCTTCCGTCAGATAGGGTGCCGGCGCGCGTTCGACGACCTTCTGGTTGCGGCGCTGAACCGAACAGTCGCGCTCGAACAGATGCACCACATTGCCATGGGTATCGCCCAGAACCTGACTTTCGACATGACGGGCACGCTCCACCAGCTTTTCGAGATAGACCTCGTCCTTGCCGAAGGCAGCCATCGCCTCACGCTTGGCTTCCGTCACTTCACGGGCGAGATCCTTTGGATCGCGGATCGCCCGCATGCCGCGGCCGCCGCCGCCCCAGGAGGCCTTGAGCATGACGGGGTAGCCGATCTCCTCGGCCATCTTTGCCACCACAACCATGTCATCTGGAAGCGGTTCGGTTGCCGGAACGACGGGAACGCCGATTTCGATGGCGAGATTCCGTGCAGCGACCTTGTTGCCGAGGCGCCGCATCGTATCGCCGGTCGGCCCGATGAAGATGATGCCGGCCGCCTTGCAGGCATCGACGAATTCCGGGCTTTCGGACAGAAGGCCGTAACCCGGATGGATGGCATCGGCGCCTGAGAGCTTGGCGACCCGGATGACTTCCTCGATCGACAGATAGCTTTCGATCGGCCCGAGATCGCGGGCAAGATGCGGCCCGCGCCCGACCTGATAACTCTCATCCGCCTTGAAGCGGTGAAGCGCCAGCTTGTCCTCTTCCGCCCATATCGCAACCGTTTTTATTCCCAGTTCGTTTGCAGCGCGAAAAACGCGAATGGCAATTTCAGAACGGTTGGCGACAAGGATCTTCGAAATGGGCAAGTCGGACTCCTCAAGACTTGAAACACGGTAATGCTGCACCGCGAAAAGAATTATTAGCGTTTCATGACTTGAAGTTCAATTTCAGAGTGACGCCCGGGAAAGATTCATTTTCCATCAGGAGATCAGACCCAGCCGGAACGACAGCGCCACGGCGTGATGGCGATTTTTCGCCCTCAGCTTGTCCTGGATACCATTCATGTACCAATCGACAGTGTGGGTTGAGATATCGAGAATCTTGCTGATCTCGTTCGAGGTCATCCCATCCGCTAGATAGTGCAGGGCTTCCATCTCGCGCCGGGTCATCTGCACATCGACGGTGGACACCATACCGGCAAGTACAGTCGGGTCGGAAAGCTCCAATAGGCGCCAGAATATCTTCTTGGAAATAGCGTCGAAGAGGCTCATTTCGACCGGACCGAGATCGACGATACGACCACCCAATGTCATATTGCCGAGCAGACCGCGGCGTCCGTGAACAGGAAAAATGTAGCCGTCATGGAGACCATGGCCGCGTGCATCGACCATCATGCGTTCCATGCGCTTGCGATGCGGGTCGGAGCGAAAGGCGATGACTGTATCGCGCCAGCGGAAGCCGCGTTGCGCATGGCCAAGATAGCGTATCGTCGGATCTATGATCACATATCGCTTCTTGATGTAGATCTGCGGCCAGCCATTCGGCCAGCGTCCGGCGAGTAGCAGGCTCAATGGGTCTTCGCTGGGCTTGGGCTGACGGACAATCCCGTAAAAGTCGAATCCATAGCGATCCAGAACCCGCTCGAATTCTTGAACAATCTCATCCCTGCTCCGCATCTCGTCCATCAGTGCCAAAAATTGCACCAGCAGCGTGATATTCATTTATGCCCCTTTTAAAAATTACTTTCAGTTTTCGGCCGCACCTGCCGCGCCGCAACATGAATGTGCCGTTCAGCACCCATTCATGTTGCAAACGCGATAATCCCCAACGTCAGTCTTGGAACCACCTAACACCGCATCGTCAACGAACTGCAAGGCGCGAAAAATAGCAAGCTATGAATGATGAACCTTAGAGTGTCTGGGCGTTCTGTCACCTCAAAGGGTTTATCATATTCCGGTTTGCTCGGCGAAGCCAAAAGTTGATGTCCGCATGTTGTGTTTCAAGAGAATGACGACGGAAGGACGGAGAAGATCAGGTTGGGAACTCCATCGGCCAAAGATGAGAGAATGAGTATTTTTTCCAAGCAGTTCTTTTCTTTCCAAGAGCATTCCCCGCGATGCAAATGCTCTGTTGCTTTTTCATTGCACCGCAAACCAACTGCCCAAGAGGGATAAGACAGTGTCATTGTTCCAGGTCTATGCAAGAGCGCTTCAGTATCTTGCCGTCCATAAACTCCGTGTTTCGGCCATTGTTGTCGCCAACATCGTCCTGGCGGTCATCACGATTGCGGAGCCCATTCTGTTCGGCCGTATCATCGACGCGATCTCCTCCAAACAGACCGTCACGCCCATGCTGTTGATGTGGGCCAGCCTCGGCGTCTTCAATACGGTCGCGTTCGTTCTGGTCGCCCGCGAGGCCGACCGGCTGGCGCACACGCGCCGCTCGACGTTGATTACAGAAGCCTTCGGCCGGATCATCTCGATGCCGCTGTCGTGGCACACGCAGCGCGGCACATCCAATGCCCTGCACACCCTGTTGCGCGCCTGCGAAACGCTGTTCGGCCTCTGGCTTGAATTCATGCGCCAGCATCTGGCGACCGCGGTCGCGCTGACGCTGCTCATCCCGACAGCCTTTGTCATGGACGTTCGCCTGTCGCTCGTTCTCGTCGTTCTCGGCGTGCTCTATGTCGTCGTCGGCAAGTTCGTCATGACGCGCACCAAGGAAGGTCAGGCTTCGGTCGAGGATCACTACCACACGGTTTTCTCGCATGTCTCCGACTCGATCAGCAACGTCTCCGTTGTCCATAGCTACAACCGCATCGAGGCCGAGACCCGCGAACTGAAGAACTTTACCCAGAAGCTGATCTCTGCGCAGCTGCCGGTCCTCGACTGGTGGGCGCTGGCCAGCGCGCTGAACCGCATGGCCTCGACCATCTCGATGATGGCCATCCTCGTCATCGGCACCGTGCTGGTGCAGAGGGGCGAACTTGGTATCGGCGACGTCATTGCCTTCATCGGCTTTGCCGGCCTGCTGATCGGCCGCCTCGACCAGATGAAAGCCTTCGTGACGCAGATTTTCGAAGCCCGCGCCAAGCTTGAAGACTTCTTCGTGCTGGAAGACTCGGTGCGTGAACGTGAAGAGCCTGCCGATGCCGGCGAATTGAACAATGTCCGCGGCGAAGTCGAATTCCGCGACGTTTCCTTCAACTTCGCCAATTCGACCGAAGGCATGCGCAACGTGTCGTTCACCGCCAAGGCCGGCCAGACGATCGCCATCGTCGGCCCGACCGGCGCCGGCAAGACGACGCTGGTCAACCTCCTGCAGCGTGTCCATGAGCCGGCTGGTGGCCAGATCCTTGTCGATGGCGTCGATATCTCGACCGTCACCCGCAAGTCACTGCGCCGCTCGATCGCCACCGTGTTCCAGGATGCGGGCCTGCTTAACCGGTCGATCTGCGAGAACATCCGTCTCGGCCGTGAAGATGCGTCGCTGGACGAAGTCATGGCTGCGGCCGAGGCCGCCGCTGCTGCCGACTTCATTGAAGGCCGTCAGGGCGGTTACGATACCCGCGTCGGCGAGCGTGGTAACCGGTTGTCTGGTGGCGAACGCCAGCGTATCGCCATTGCCAGGGCAATCCTGAAGAATGCGCCGATCCTCGTGCTCGACGAAGCGACAAGCGCGCTCGACGTCGAAACCGAGAACCGGGTGAAGGCTGCGATCGACAACCTGCGCAAGGATCGCACCACCTTCATCATCGCCCACCGCCTGTCGACGGTGCGCGAGGCCGATCTGGTGATCTTCATGGATCACGGCCGGATTGTCGAGATGGGTGGCTTCAACGAACTGAGCCAGAGCAATGGCCGGTTTGCCTCGCTACTGCGCGCCAGCGGCATCCTGACGGACGAAGACGTCCGCAAGAGCCACGCGGCCGCCTGATACCCGGCCAACCAGGGAACATGAAAAGGCCCCGCACAGGGGCCTTTTTTATGCCTTCGCCACAGCGGGCCGGGACAGGCCGCCGATCCAATCGAGGTAACGGGCATAGGCGAAGTGCAGACCGATGCCGGCTAGAACGAACAGCGTGCCCCAGAGGGGATCGCGTCCGGTTACAAACAGCAGCACCTGCCCGACCATCGCCAGGATCGTTCCGAAGATGAAGACCGGCAGCGAATGCCGGCCGATCAGGACGAGCGGGTGATCGATGCGCAGGCGCGTCATCCGGCTGAAGACAGGAAAGACCGTCAGCAGGTAGGCGAGCGCCAGAACGTGGACCAATCGCGTCAGGGACAGGAAGGTCTTGTCGAACCCCGTCAGCACAGACGGGAGTCCGTAAGAAAAATCAAGGTTCCACCAAGACAGCAGCACCCAGAAGAACGAGACCGTCACATAACCGCCCGCGATCGCCACCAAGACCGGATGGCGCGCAATCGGCTTTCCGGCGCGCGACCGCATCATACAGATCATCCCGATGACGAACAGGAACTGCCAGGACCAGGGATTGAGGAACCAGTAGCCCTCATCGAGGAAGTTGATGGGGACGATCGTGAAGATGCCGGCCGCAAGCCAGAGGGCCGCCGATGCCATGAACAGCAGGAACGGACTGCGCCCGTACAGCCAGAGCATGCCGGGCAAAAGCAGGAAGACGACGGCATACATCGACAGGATGTTGTTATAGCCCAGCTGGTGCCCGAGCAGCACCATGGCGACAAATCCCTGTTCGGTATGATCGACCAGCGGGCGGATATTGATCTCGCTGATCAGGTCCTGCCGGCCGAAATAGAGCGCTCCGCCCGCAAAGATCGCCAGCGTGATGATACTGGTCATGATATGCGCGATGTAGAGGGTGAACGCGCGCCGCCAGATTTTCAGGCTCAGCGCGAGGCGGTTGCAGATCGTGAACTTCCGCCCATAGGCGAGCCCAGCCGATAGTCCGGAGATCAGCACGAACGCCTCGGCCGAGTCCGAAAAGCCGAAATTCTTGGTGGTCAGATATTCGAGATATTGTCCCGGCACGTGATTGACGAAGATGGTCAGCAGACAGAGCGCCCGAAAGACGTCGAGGCGGGTGTCGCGCTGGGAGGGGACAGTCTGGGTTTCTCCCACGTGTCCATCACCGCCAGGCGCCTGGAATTGCAGCTTTTGAAGCATTCAGAATGGTCTCGTCCGAGTTCAGTGCCCCTGCCCCCATTGACGCGATATTGATGCAGGCGATCAAAACAAAACCGGCTTTGCGCCTTCTGGTGCAAAGCCGGTCTCAGTCGTGATCATTCGCCGGCAGCTACAGCAAAACGCCTTCATGCGCGTTTTTTGTGACAGTATTATTGACGCTGACGATCGGCTCGCCGTTTTCAGCATTTTTTGTCACGGAAATCACATGCGGCTTGCCATCGATGGTCAGTGTCGCGGAGAATCCATCCCAGTCCTTCGGCAGGACAGGCTGGACGACCAACTTGTCTCCCTGCCGGCGGATGCCGAGAATGCCCTCGACCGCCGCCCGGTAGAGCCAGGCCGCAGAACCGGTGTACCAGGTCCAGCCGCCGCGTCCCGTCAGGTCGCCGTCGCCATAGATATCGGCGGCGACCACATAGGGCTCGACCCTATAGTGATCGGCGCTTTCGCGATCCTTCGAGTGATTGACCGGATTGAGCATCTCGAAGGCGCGCCAGGCGTCTTCGGTGCGGTTCTGTGCCGCCAGCGCCAGCACCACCCAGGTTGCCGCATGGGTATACTGGCCGCCGTTTTCGCGAACGCCGGGCGGATAGGCCTTGATATAACCGGGATCCTGCGCGGTTCCCGATAGCGGCGGGGTGAACAGGCGGATGATCTGGTGATCGCCATCAGCCAGTTCCGCCAGCACCGCATCCATGGCCTCCGCCGAGCGGACCGCATCGCCTTCGCCGGAGAGCACGCTCCACGACTGGGCAATCGAATCGATCCGGCACTCGCTGCTTTCGGCCGAACCGAGCGGCGTCCCATCATCATAATAGCCGCGACGATAGTGATTGCCATCCCAGCCGGCCGTTTCCAGGGCCTTCTTGAGGCTTTCCAGATGCGCCTCCCAGGCGAAAACCCGCTTGGTATCGCCGCGCTCACGCGCAATCACGAGGAAGGAGCGCAGCGTCGATGCAAGGAACCAGCCGAGCCAGACGCTGGTGCCGCGCCCCTCGATGCCGACACGGTTCATGCCGTCGTTCCAGTCGCCGCCGAGGATCAGCGGCAGGTCATTTTCGCCCTTGCGGGCAATGGCGAGGTCAAGCGCGATGGCGCAATGCTCATAGAGGCTGGCACGACGCTCCGACACGGCCGGCTGATAGAAGCTGTCATGCTGGCCGGGTTCGAGAGCAGCCCCTTCGATGAAGGCGATCTGCTCGTCGAGAATGTCCTTGTTTCCGGTGACCGAGCAATAATGCTGCACGGCATGGCCGAGCCAGACGACATCGTCGGAGATCAGCGTACGCACGCCGGCGCCGGTGTTCGGCAGCCACCAATGCAGCACATCGCCCTCGATAAACTGCCGTGCGGCAGCGTTCAGGATCTGTGCCCGGGCAAGTTCCGGCCGGTGTACGATGAAGGCCAGCGTGTCCTGCAGTTGGTCACGGAAGCCGAAGGCGCCGCTGGCCTGATAGAAGGCGGAGCGTGCAAGGATACGGCAGCCAAGGCTCTGATAGGGGAGCCAGGCATTGACCATGTTGTCGAACGCCTTGTCAGGCGTTTCGATCTGCAGCACACCGGTAAAGTCCTGCCAGTAGCTGTTGGACGCTTCAAGAACCGTGTCAAACGTGCTCTTGCGGGCCTCGGCGAGATGTTCGAGGGCCCGCCCGGCATTGTCGGAATCGCCAATATAGAACGTCAGTTCGCGGGTGGCACCCGGCTCCAGCGTCACATCGACCACGATCGCCGCACACGGATCGCCATCGGCCTCAACGGCTCCCGACAATACGCCGCCATCAAGCACAGCCTGCGGGGCATAAATGCTGCCCCCTTGGCCGAGGAACTCGCGCCGGCTGGAGGTGAATCCCGAAGGCATGTCGGTGGCCCCAAGGAAGGCGGTACGGCCGGAATAGTCGATGCTGTAAGGATTGGTCGCGAGCACCGCGCCGCTCGCCTCATCCTGATGCGACATAATGAACGGCGCCGTCTTTGCCCGGTTGTTGCCGAGCACCCATTCAGCATAGCCGTAAACCTTGAGGCTACGGGCTTCACTGGAGGTGTTGTTCAACAGCAGCCGCAGGTATTTGACGGGCGCGGTGCGATGAACGGTCTGGCCGACTTCGATCTCCAGACCGTCCTGTACGCTCTTGAAGACGGAGTAGCCGAGGCCATGCCGTGTTTCGAACTGGACCGACTTGCGGCGGGACAGGGCAGCATAGGGCGACAGGACCGCACCGCTGTCCATGTCGCGGATGAAGATCGCTTCACCGGGACGGTTGATGACCGGATCGTTGGTCCAGGGCGTCAGCTGATAGTCGCGCGAGTTGCGGCCCCAGGTGAAGGCGCCGCCTTCGGCAGCAACGTGGAAACCGAAAGCTTCATTGGAAATCACGTTGATCCAGGGCTGCGGCGTCGCTTCGCCACCGCGCAGACGGGTAACATATTCGCGGCCATCGGCGGAGAAACCGCCATAACCGTTCCAGAAGTCCAGCCCATCGCCGTTGATCTCAACGTTTTTAGCACTGCTCTCCTCGGTAATAACAGCAAGCAGAGGAGTTGCGGCAGCGGTGTCTTTAAGCGACGTCTTTTTAGGCGACGGTTTCGCCAGCAGATTTTCGGCGCGCGAAATCTGGTCAGAGATCTTGCCGTTGCGGGCATGGAACACGGCACGGGATGCGGACAGAAGCGCTGACCAGGTCTGCGGTTCCATGATATCGCGGCGAACCGCAAAGATGTGCTGGCGCGGGCCGTCGGACAGGCCACGCAGGCGCAGGTTTTCCGCCATCGCGTCGAGTGTGTGCTGCATGTCCTGCGCATAGGAGGAGGCACGCTCGTTGATGATCACCAGGTCTGCGGTGACGCCGCGCGAGCGCAGATATTCCTGTGCCCTCAAGGCCTCCCGCGCGATACCAAGATCGATGTCGTCGTTGATGCGGACGGCAAAGATCGGGAAATCGCCCGAGATCGATAGTGGCCAGAGTGCAGATTGCGGCGCGAGGCCGGCCTGTACCGTAGCGGTATCGGAGCGCAACTGCATGTCCGGGTAGACAAGGTAGCGGCCGAGCATCTGGAAGCTTGCCGCTTCCTGCGAGGTGACGCCGACATGGCGCATCTGCACCTGCGAGCGTGTCCAGGCGTGGATGAGCTCATGGTTGAAGCTGTCGGGATGGCGATAGCGATCAACAGCCTTGTCGATATCCTGACGGTTCGGCGCGGCGATGGTCCAGAAGATCACGCTGACCTTCTTGCCGGCCGGTACGCGCACGACGCGGCGCAGCGACACGATCGGATCGAGCGTATAGCCGTCCGAGCCGGAAAGCTTGGCGTCGGTATCGAAAGCCTGCGCCTCAGCCAGCGTGCGGCCCGTACCGATGAAGCGGCGGCGGTCCGTCTCTGCCTCGGTATGGCGGGTGCTGGCGGCATTATCCACGATCAGATGCGCAACCTGCATATCCGGCTCGCCGGGACTGCGTTTGTTGCGCGTGATGCGAATGACGTCGCCCTTCGGATCGACTTCCGTCTTCAGGAACATCTTGGCAAACAGCGGATGGGCGCTGTCGGTGTCATCCGTGGTCAGCACCGGTTCCGCATAGGAGGTCACCTCGATGAAGCGATCCTCTGTCCCGGTGTTGAGCAGGATCACCCGGCGGCCTTCGGCATCATGCTCGGTGGCGACGATGCATTCGACTTCGCTGGTGAGATCGCCGACGGTCTTGATGAACTCGGCCTTGTCGTCGCCGAAGCGGGTCGTGGTTTTTTCACCTTCGGCCCGACGCGGTTCAGCCGTCGCCGACCACCAATCTCCGGTGGTTGTGTCGCGCAGGAAGATGAACGTACCGGAACGGTCCTCAGTTGGATCGGCCTTCCAGCGGGCAACGGTCTGGCCGTTCCAGCGGGAATAGCCGGACCCAGTCGCCGTCAGCATCACCGCATAGTGGCCGTTCGACAGGAACACCGTCTCGCGGTCCTTGGCCAGCGGATTGGTGATGACCCGGACCTCGGGGCGCAGCAGATCTTCCTGGCTCTTGCCGAGCGATTCCGGTTCCTTCTTGGTGTTGATGATCGGGATGTCGCGCGGTGCCTTTTCCTGCAGCAGCAGTTCGGCGGCTTCGATGACCGGGTCGGCGTGGAACCACTCGCGCAGACGTCCATTGAAGACGACGTTGGCGACGGCCGCGATCGACATGCCGTGATGGTGAGCATAGTAGTTGCGCACGACGGCACAGGTCTTGCCTTCCGGCACGCGGGTCGGCGTAAAATCGACGGCATCGTGGAAACCATAGACGCCGAGAGCGCCAAGGCCGCGCAGACGCTCCAGATTGGCGATGGCAGCCTTCGGATCGTACATGCTGGCAAGGATCGAGGCATAAGGGGCGATGACGGCGTTCTGGCCGAGACCACGCTTCAGCCCCAGCGTCGGCACGCCGAAGTTGGTGTACTGATAGGTCAGTTCATGGTCGCGGGCATTGAAGGCCGCTTCGGAAATGCCCCACGGCGTGCCGAGGCGGCGGCCGTGGTTCATCTGTTCCTGAACGATCAGGTTGTTGGTCTGGTTGAGAATGCCGCCCTGACGCTCCTGCATGACCAGCGGCGGCATCAGGTATTCGAACATCGAGCCCGACCACGAAATCAGCGCCCCGCGCGCGCCGATCGGCACGATCGGGCGGCCAAGCTTATACCAGTGCTCCGTCGGCAGATCGCCCTTGGCGATGGCAAACAGGCTGGTGAGCCGGGCTTCGGATGCCAGAAGGTCGTAGCAGGCTTCGTCGAGTTCGTTGGCGTTGACGCGATAACCGATCGACAGCAGGCGCCGCTCCGGACGGAACAGGAAACTGAAATCCATCGTAAACGCAATATCGCGGGCCCGGTCGCGCACGACGATCAGGCGCTGACGCAGCACTTCGATGGCGCCGAGATCGAACACGCCGTCGGCAATATGGGCTTCGCAGGTGTTGACGAGCATGGTCGCCCATTTCGTCACTTCGCCGCTCTGGGCGCTCTTCACCTCATGGTCGAGATTGACGGTAAGCTTGTGAATGTCGCGTGCCAGAACGGCCAGGTTGATCACCCGGATGGAGGCGAATTCATGCTCGCGCTTGACGGCAGCAAGGGCATTTTGGAAGCCGGCAATCCGCTCTTCCATCAGGCGGCGCAGCGGCCGCACGGTCTTGCGGTCATCCGGCAGATCGGCGAGCACTTCGGACAGGATCGAGGCGACATCACCGATACCGTCGAGATTACCCTGCACATGCGCGGACGGGGCTTCCGCCCAGTCACGGCACATCGAGGATACTGCGATCAGATGGCCGGCGAGATTGCCGCTATCGACGGCGGAGACGTATTTCGGCTCCATCGTTTCCAGCGTGTCGGTCTTGTACCAGTTGAACAGATGGCCGCGGTATTTCGGCATGCGGTCGACCGTGGCGACCGTTTCTTCTAGCCGGCGAATGGTTTCCTCGAAACCGATCCAGCCGAAATCACGGGCAGACATGACGGAGAGCAGATAGACGCCGATATTCGTCGGCGAGGTGCGCTCGGCGAGGATCGGATGCGGGATTTCCTGGAAGTTGTCCGGCGGCAGGAAATGCTGCTCGGCGGTGACGAACTGCTCGAAATAGAGCCAGGTGCGGCGCGCGATCTTGCGCAGTTCTTCCACGACCTCGTCCGGTACGACCAGTTGGTCTTCGGTCTCGGCCGATTGGCTGACAAACCAGGCGATGGCCGGCGACAGGGCCCAGAGCAAGGCAAACGGAATGCCGATGAAGGGAAGACCGGTATCGGAAACTGCCGCCAGCAACAGCGAAAGGACCGACAGGACCGGTGCTATCCACATCGACCGATAGTAATCGAGGATGCTGCCGCCGGCCGAACTTTGGACCTGTGCGGCCGTGCGCCATTCCAGCATCAGCTTGCCGCTGACGAAGGTCCGGTAGATCGACCGCACGATCGCGTCCATCATCATCGCAGCCGAATGGGCGATGAAGACGATACGCAATGCGACCTGCGCATTGGCGGCCTGAATTTCAGAGAGAACGGCGTGCAGATGGGCGCGCGCGACGATGTCGTTGCGGCGCGGCATGATGCCTGAAATCAGCGACAGGGTGGGAGCGACGAACAGGCTGAAGATCAGCACGAACTGCCAGACTAGCGCCTGTGTCGGTTCCATGTAGTACCAGCCCATGACCGAGGCGATCAGCCAGGCGCAGGGGATGAGCGAACGGCGCAGGTTGTCGTACATCTTCCAGCGGCCAAGCATGCTGACGCCGTTGGACAGATTGAACATATACGGCAGAAGCTGCCAGTCGCCGCGTGCCCAGCGATGCTGGCGCGACATCTCGACTTCGTAGCGGATCGGGAAATCCTCGACCAGCTCGACATCGCTGACCAGCGCGCAATGCGCCAGCGAGCCTTCGAGCAGATCGTGGCTGAGAACCGCATTTTCCTCGATCTTGCCCTTCAGGGCAGCCTCGAAGGCATCGACATGATAAAGGCCCTTGCCAGTAAACGTGCCTTCGCCTGCGATGTCCTGATAGACGTCGGATACGGTGAAGACGTAGGGGTCGATACCGCGGTTGATCGAGAAGATGCGCTGGAATGCCGAAGCATCGCTACCGGTGGTCAAGGACGGAGTGACGCGCGGCTGCAGGATGCCGTAGCCGGCCGTGACCTTCTGCGTTACCGGATCGACGACCGGACGATTGATGGGGTGGTAGAGCTTGCCGACCAGCTTGGTCACCGCATCGCGCATCAGGCGCGTGTCGGAATCAAGCGTCATGACGTATTGGACATTTTCCGGCACGGTGTTGGCACCGGAGAGGAAACTGGTATCACTGTCGCCGCGCAGAAGCAGGTTCAGCTCATGCAGCTTGCCGCGCTTGCGCTCCCATCCCATCCACGCACCTTCGGCCTCGTTGTAAAGGCGGCGGCGATGCAGCAGATAGAAGCGGGTGCGGCCATCATGGGCATAGCGGGCGCTCAGCGTTTCGATCTCGGCCTTGGCATATTCCAGCACTTCGAGATCGGCCGCGGTTTCCTCCTCCAGGCTATCGACCCAGTCGCTGACCAGTGCGAAATAGATTTCGCCCTTCGGATTGGCGAGATAGTGAACTTCAAGATTGCGCACCAGTTCATCGACATGATCCCGCTTGGAAATCAGGCAGGGAACAACGACGAGAGTTCGCGCATCCTCCGGAATACCCTCAAGGAACTCGTATCCGACCAGCCGTGATGGCGTGACGAAGAGCGTGACCAGCGTGTTGAAGAGGCCGGCCGCACCTTCGGAAGCCGGAAGGGCGAACAGCAACAGCATAATCAGCTTGGCGCCCGTCGGAATTGCCATCGGGCTGACGAAAACGTAGACGGCAATCATCGCAAGGATGGTCAGGAAGATGTTCGGGCCGGCAATCGCAAACCAGTCTAGCTTCCGGCCAAGGCGAATGATGGTCTGGAGGATCGACGGACGATAGCCGATCTTTTCTTCCAGCAGGCGACGCTGCTTGCCGACGAGGAAGCCGCCGACATTCGGCTCATGCGGCATATCGATGGTGCTAGCGTCGGCCTTGACCATTCCAAGCGCGATCTGCGTGACTTCAAGCTCGGAACTGCCGGAACGGCGGGCAAGCCGTTCGATGGTGTTGCGGTACTTGTTGCGCGATCCGAAATCCAGGGCGGAATAATCCGACCCCTCGCGTAAAGCGCCGTCCAGCTTGCTGACGCTTTCGAACCAGACTGCCCAGTCATTGTCATCGATTTCGCGCAGGCTGCGGATGATGTTGCTCATCGTCGCATTGCCCGACGATAGCCGGTTCTGCTCGGCGACCAGAGCTTCCTCGACATCGCTGCCGCGCTTTTCCAGCTGTTCTTCCAGCCAGGTGATGACGAAGCCGGAGGTCTGCGAACCGTCCCGCAGCCGGTAGAGCAGTTGGGCGGCGAAGGTATTATCAGCACAGAGCGGCTCGGCTTCCGCCAGCACCGATTTGAATTTCTCAGGCGACCCGAGACGGACGATCTGGTCGGCGACGTCATTTGCTTTGTTGCGCATGTTGCGCGACCGGTCGACCCGGATGGCGATGCGCCGCAGATTTTCGATCAGCACGAACCGGACGATCGACGGCAGCGCCCACAATTCGCCGATCTTGAAGGTCTCGTGCTCCTGGAAGCCGGCGACCATGGCCGTCAGGCTTTCACGCGAAACCGTGCTGTGGGTATGGGCGATATAGAGCCAGGCCAGCGCCATGGTGCGCGGGATCGTCGTGCCGGCAACCGCTAGGGTGGGCAGCTGACGATAGAACTTGCGCGGAAAATCGCGCCGCACTTCCTGGATCGATTCCTCCACCAGATAATGATTGTCGAGCAGCCATTCGGCAGCAGGCGTGATCGAGGCACCGGCTTCGACGTCGGTGGCCGTGACCTTGTAGACGCGAAAAATCTCGTCTTCATTTTCGCGATGGCGGGGACGGAACTCGAAGGGGAAAAACCCCGGAAGGCTCGAAACGCCGTCACGGGCGAGCGCGGCACCGCATCCACGAAGCTCATCGATAGTGAAATAGGTCGAGCGGATCGAATCGTTGTAATCGATCGGCTTGATCTCAGCTTCGCGCGGAGGCGTGGAAGGCGTATTTTGAAAGTTCATGGGTACGGGTTCTGGGTCCAGGCGGTGTTGAAGGGTCCGGCCGTCATGCCGGATGGGCGGTAGCCCTGATGTTTGGCTTTGCGCCGCCACGACCCTAAACACTCATCCGTGTTCTGCCATCAGCCATAAGGTCTCACGCAGGCGGGAAACCGTTGACTTTGGCGCGGCCCGGAAGGGCCTTTAAGGTCGTGAAGGCGGCGGTCGCTTCGTTGTCAGGGGCTGCGTGATGCAAGAACTGGGCATTTTTTAGCCGTAGTGCCAATGCGTTGCAAGCAGTGGGGCCTATTCTGGAGACGAATTCCATGCCGCAACGCCAAAGAACGGCCGTTGTCGCGGTCCTCCTTCCCAGCAAATGATGTGAAACCCCTGACGCTTATCTTTTCGGCATTGCTTATCCAGTCGGCAACGCGCGGAGCACGAAAAGGTTCCACCTTTTATATTGCGGCGCAGCGAAGGCGTGGCATTCAACCAACTTGGCTGACGATCCATGCGCGGAAAGCCTGACTGATCGGATTTTCCAGCTTGCCCTCCGGCACCACCAGATAATAGCTGTTTTCCGTCTGCATCGGCCGGTCGAACACGACGCGCAGCCGGTCGGCCGCAAGCTCCTGCTCGATCAGGTATCGCGGCAATAGCGCAAAACCGAGACCGACGACTGCCGCTTCGATGACCATGGAAAACTGATCGAACCGATTGCCGCGATAGGCCGATTTCATCTCGCCGCCATTGCTCTCGAACCACTGCGCCCACATCTTCGGCCGGGTGGCGAGATGCAGCAGCGGCTTGTGTTCGAGTTCGCCCGGCTCCTGCATCGGATTGAGGGCCAGAAGGGCCGGGCTTGCCACCGGCACGATGATCTCGCTGCAAAGATAGCTGCAGGTGGCATGCGCCCAGACCGGCTGGCCGTAGTGAATGGCGAGATCGAAGTTTTGTTCTTCGAAGTCGAATGGTTGCGATCGCGAGGCGATATTGATCACCGTGCCGGGATGCTGGTTGAGAAAGTCCGGCAGGCGCGGTGTCAGCCAGCGGCTGCCGAAGGTTGGCAGCGATGCGACGGAGAGGGTGGATTCGGAGCGGGCAGAGGCCATGGCGCGCACCATCAGTTCTTCTGACTGGGTCAGCAGCCGGCGCACCTCGGGCAGGAATTTCTGGCCGGCATCGGAGAGAATGACCCGCTGGCGGATGCGCTCGAACAGGAGCACGCCGATCTGGCTTTCGAGGTCCTTGATCTGGCGGCTGACGGCGCTCTGGGTCAGGTTCAGCTCTGCGGCGGCCTGCGTAAAACTGCCGTGACGCGCAGCACACTCGAATGCTTGCAGCGTGGTGACGTCCGGGACCAGTCTTCTGCTCAACTTCATTCCAGCCTCGCATGATCATAGTCATAACCGTCGCAATCAATGCCCCTTCGCACCATATATGATACGAAAAGAGAATGATCACCATTATCCCTTCCATACTGCGAGGCGCGTTGCCGTGAAAGAGAATAGTTTCGTATCCACCGACCTTATCCGCTCGGCCTTTTCCGCGGCGATGTCGGCCATGTACCGCACAGAGGTGCCGGCCTATGGCACATTGATGGAACTGGTGGGCAAGGTGAACGCCGAAACGCTGACTGCCGACCCGGATTTACAGGCCCGTCTCGAGGACACGGATTCGCTGGAACGCATCTCCGAAGAGCGCCACGGCGCAATCCGGCTCGGCACGCCTGCCGAGCTGTCGATGATGCGCCGCGTCTTTGCCGTCATGGGCATGCTGCCGGTCGGCTATTACGATCTGTCGACCGCCGGCGTGCCGGTCCATTCGACGGCCTTCCGCCCGGTCGGCGATGCCGCCTTGAAGAAAAACCCTTTTCGCGTCTTCACATCGCTGCTGCGGCTTGATCTGATCGCCGATGCAGCTTTGCGCAATGAAGCCGAACAGATTTTGTCTCGGCGCCAGATTTTCACCGACGGCGCCATCGCGCTGACGGAGAAGGCGGAA
Organism: Pararhizobium sp. PWRC1-1; assembly: GCF_049897905.1. Lineage (NCBI taxonomy): Bacteria > Pseudomonadati > Pseudomonadota > Alphaproteobacteria > Hyphomicrobiales > Rhizobiaceae > Pararhizobium > Pararhizobium sp. PWRC1-1. The sequence continues at coordinate 169,875 of NZ_JAFCXE010000008.1, forward strand.
AAGCAGGGCGGCCTTGATAAGGCCGATGCCGAGCGTTTCGTAGCCGAGGCCTTGGAAACCTTCCGTTGGCACGACAAGGCCAATGTCAGCCCCGACATGTACCACCGGCTGCATGACGCTCACCGGCTGATCGCTGATGTCGTCTCGTTCAAGGGCCCGCATATCAACCATCTGACGCCGCGCACGCTGGATATCGATGCCGTCCAGGCCCGCATGCCCGATTACGCGATCGCCCCGAAGGCGACGATCGAAGGCCCGCCGACCCGCAAATGCGCCATCCTTCTGCGCCAGACCTCGTTCAAGGCGCTGGAAGAACCGGTTTCCTTCCAGGCTGCCGATGGCAGCTGGCATGAGGGCTCGCATACCGCCCGTTTCGGCGAGATCGAACAGCGCGGCATTGCCCTGACCCCGAAGGGCCGGACGCTCTACGACGACCTGCTAAACGCGTCGCGCAAGATCGTCCGCCCGGCGGCCGACGGCTCGAATGCGGCGGAATACGAAAAGGCGCTTTCGGATGCCTTCATCCCCTTCCCCGATACATGGGCCGGCATTCGCGCCGAAGGTCTTGGTTATTTCGCCTATTCACTGACCGCCAGGGGCCGCAAGGCAAAGGCCGAGGCATCCCGGAGCCTCGACAGCCTGATCGCTGACGGCCTCGTTCAGTTCGACCCGATCGTCTACGAGGACTTCCTGCCCGTCAGCGCCGCCGGCATCTTCCAGTCCAATCTCGGCGACGACGCTGCCCAGGAATTCGTTGCAAGCCCCAACCAGCAGCGGTTCGAGCTTGATCTCGGTGCCAGGGTGCTGAACGAGTTCGATCACTATGCCGGTATAGAACAGGCTTCGATCGCCGATATCAGACAGATGCTTTCGTCTGCGCAGGCAGCGGAGTAAAGCTGAAACGATGATCGACCAGAACCACGTCGCAGCATTGACCGCACTCCTCGGTGACAAGGGCATTGTCACCGGCGGCAGTGATGTGGCGGCCTACCAGACCGGCGCGCGCTATGACCAGGGCCGCGCCGCCATCGTCCTGCGTCCGCAGACCACCGAAGAGGTGTCGGCGGCGGTTTCCTATTGCGTGAAGAACGGCATCGTTGTCATTCCGCAATCCGGAAACACCGGTCTTGTTTCTGGCTCGACCCCGGATACGACAGGCTCGCAGGCGGTCCTCAGCCTCGACCGGATGACAAAGCGCTTTGATCTCGATCTCGACAACCGATCGCTGCGCGCCGATGCCGGTTTCCGGCTCTCCGACATCAACCAGAAGCTCGAAAAACACGGCCTGTTCTTCCCGATCGACCTTGGCGCCGATCCGCGGCTCGGCGGCATGCTGGCGACCAATACCGGCGGTTCGCGCTTCCTGAAATATGGCGACGTGCGCCGCAACACGCTGGGCATCAAGGTGGTTCTGGCCGACGAGGAGGGCACGATCCTCGACCTGACGTCTGAACTCCGCAAGAACAATACCGGCATCGACTGGAAGCAAGTCTTCATCGGCACATCCGGCGCCTTCGGCATTATCACCGAATGCGTCTTGAATATCGAACCAATGCCAAAGCAGGTGGCGACCGCCTATCTGGTGCCCACCACTGGCGCCCATGTCATGCCGCTATTGCGGGCTATGGAAGACCGGCTCGGCGCCTATCTCTCGGCCTTTGAAGGTATCTCGAAGAATTCGGTTACTGCGGCGCTCGATCATGTGCCATCGCTGAAAAACCCGTTTCAGGGCGGCAACGTGCCTGACTATGTGATCCTCGCCGAGATTTCCCGCACCTGGGAATCGCGCGAGGGTGAGCAGTCGCTCGATGCGGTGCTGGAAACGGTGCTTACCGATATCTGGGAAACGGAAGAAGCGCCGCTTGCCGATGCCTTCGTCGGTCCTGCCCATGAAATGTGGTCGCTGCGTCATGCCCTATCGGAAGGCGTCAAGCACTCGGGAAAACTGATCGCCTTCGATCTTTCCTTCCGCAGAGGTGATATCATGGCCTTCTGCGACCGCATGAAGGCCGATATGCCGCAAGCCTTTCCGGAGGTGACGATCTGCGATTTCGGCCATATCGGCGATGGCGGCGTGCATTTCAATCTCGTCGTGCCGAAGGACAGCGCTTCGGCGTCGGACGCGGATTTCGAGCGGCGGCTGCGCGACTGGGTGTTTGCCATCGCCGTGCAGGATTTCAACGGCAGCTTCAGTGCCGAACATGCCATCGGCCGCAAGAACCAGGCCTATTACGACCTTTATACGCAACAGAAGATCAAGGACATGGCCCAAGGCCTCAAAGCCATCACCTCGCCGGGAGAACTCGGTGCGGTGCACTTTGGATAGTCCTTCGACCAAGAAAACGGGAGTTTGCTCATCATGAACATTGCAACGAAGTCGGTGAATGTCGTTCAGGAAACGGCCGCCCTTCTGGAGAAGCTCGGCGTCTCCAAGGATCTCTACACGGGCGGCGACATGGCCTCCTTCTCGCCGGTCACGGGAGAGCAGATTGCCAGCCTGAAAACGGTAACGGCTGCTGAAGCCGCCGCCAAGATCGAAAAGGCCGACGCGGCATTTCGCGTCTGGCGTCTGGTACCGGCACCGAAGCGCGGCGAACTGATCCGCCTGCTCGGCGAAGAACTGCGCGCCAGCAAGGCCGATCTCGGCCGTCTGGTGTCGATCGAAGCCGGCAAGATCACTTCGGAAGGCCTCGGCGAAGTTCAGGAAATGATCGACATCTGCGATTTCGCCGTCGGTCTCTCCCGCCAGCTCTACGGTCTGACCATTGCCACCGAGCGTCCCGGCCACCGCATGATGGAAACCTGGCATCCGCTCGGCGTCATCGGCGTCATCTCCGCCTTCAACTTCCCGGTTGCCGTCTGGGCGTGGAACGCGGCACTTGCCATCGTCTGCGGCAACGCCGTCGTCTGGAAGCCGTCGGAAAAGACCCCGCTCACCGCCCTTGCAAGCCAGGCCATCCTTGACCGCGCCATTGCCCGCTTCGGCGACGCGCCGGAAGGCCTGACACACGTCCTGATCGGCGACCGCACCATCGGCGAAGTGATGGTCGATCACCCCAAGGTGCCGCTGGTTTCTGCGACCGGTTCCACCCGTATGGGCCGCGATGTCGGTCCGCGCCTTGCCAAGCGTTTTGCCCGCGCCATCCTCGAACTCGGCGGCAACAATGGCGGCATCGTCTGCCCCTCGGCCGATCTCGACATGGCGCTGCGCGCCATCGCCTTCGGTGCCATGGGCACGGCCGGCCAGCGTTGCACGACGTTGCGCCGCCTGTTCGTCCATGAAAGCGTTTACGACCAGCTGGTTCCGCGCCTCAAGAAGGCCTATTCGAGCGTTTCCGTCGGCAACCCGCTGGAATCGGCCGCCCTCGTCGGCCCGCTGGTCGACAAGCCGGCCTTCGACAACATGCAGAAGGCGCTTGGCGAGGCGAAAGCCCACGGCGGCTCGGTCACCGGTGGCGAACGCGTCGATCTCGGCCATGCCAACAGCTACTATGTGAAGCCGGCTCTGGTCGAAATGCCGAAGCAGGACGGTCCGGTCACCGAAGAAACCTTCGCGCCGATCCTTTACGTCATGAAGTACAGCGACTTCGACGCCGCCGTTGCCGATCACAACGCGGTTGGTGCCGGCCTCTCCTCGTCGATCTTCACGCTCGACCTGCAGGAAGCAGAGCGCTTCCTCTCGCCTGACGGCTCCGACTGCGGCATCGCCAATGTCAATATCGGTACATCCGGCGCTGAAATCGGCGGCGCGTTCGGTGGTGAAAAGGAAACCGGCGGCGGCCGCGAATCCGGCTCGGACGCATGGCGCGCCTACATGCGCCGCGCCACCAACACGATCAACTATTCGAAGGCCCTGCCGCTGGCTCAGGGCGTCTCGTTCGACATCGAATAATTGATAGGATCGGTCATGACCATCAATACCAAGGTTGAGGAGGCGGGCTTTGCGCCCGCCTCGCGGATCTCCACGATCGGCGTCTCGCAGATCCTAAAGATCGGCGCCCGGGCTCAAGCGATGAAGCGCGACGGCAAGCCAGTGATCATTCTGGGCGCCGGCGAGCCGGATTTCGACACGCCCGATCACGTCAAGCAGGCCGCCTGCGAGGCCATCCAGAGCGGCAAGACCAAATACACCGCGCTCGACGGCACGCCTGAGCTGAAGCAGGCGATCCGGGACAAGTTTTCCCGCGAAAACGGCGTTTCCTATGAGCTTGACGAAATCACGGTGGCGACCGGCGCCAAGCAGATCCTCTTCAACGCCATGATGGCGACGCTGAATCCCGGCGACGAAGTAATCATCCCGACGCCCTACTGGACCTCCTATTCCGATATCGTCGAAATCGCAGAAGGCAATCCGGTCCTGATCGCCTGCGTTGCAGAAGCCGGTTTTCGCTTGAAGGCCGCGCAGCTGGAAGCGGCAATCACCCCGAAGACCCGCTGGGTGATGCTGAACTCGCCGTCGAACCCGTCAGGTGCCGCCTATAGCGCTGATGATTACCGCCCGCTACTCGACGTGCTTTTGAAGCATCCGCATGTCTGGCTGCTGGTCGATGACATGTACGAGCACATCGTTTATGACGGCTTCAAGTTCGTCACTCCGGCGGCCCTTGAACCGGCCCTGAAGAGCCGGACGTTGACCGTCAACGGCGTCTCCAAGGCCTATGCCATGACCGGTTGGCGCATCGGTTATGCCGGTGGCCCGCGGGATCTGATCAAGGCGATGGCCGTGGTTCAGAGCCAGGCGACCTCCTGCCCGTCCTCGATCAGCCAGGCCGCCTCGGTTGCCGCGCTGAACGGCCCGCAGGATTTCCTGATGGAACGCACCGCCAGCTTCCAACGCCGCCGCGATCTGGTCGTCTCGGCGCTTAATGCCATCGACGGTCTCGATTGCCGCACGCCCGAGGGCGCCTTCTACACCTTCTCCGGCTGCGCCGGTATGCTCGGCAAGTCCACGCCCGGCGGCAAGTTGATCGAGACGGATACGGACTTCTGCGCCTACCTGCTCGACGATGTCCACGTCGCCGTCGTACCGGGCTCGGCCTTCGGCCTGTCGCCGTTTTTCCGCATCTCCTATGCGACCTCGGAAGCGGAACTGCGCGAAGCGCTGGAGCGGATTGCCAAGGCCTGCGCCGCTTTGCGATAAGACCCCCGACCCCTCTGCTACAGTCACGAAGAAGTTCAACCCTGCCGTTTCCGACGGCAGGGTTTTGTCTGTCGAAAGAATTTTGCGCCGCCCGAAATTGCTGCTATCCGGTAATTGCAACCATCAGGACTCACAGTGCCGTCACCGGACACAGACAGGGGCAGCCGGAGCATGTTCTCCAGTTTACGGCAATCGACGGATATCATTGAAAAGCTGCGGAAGAATTCATTCGAACCCGCCCATGCCGACTATTACCAGGGCAAGCCCGGCCGCCCGCTCAATCTCATTCTGAAAGCCCGCCAAGACTTTCTCTCGGTCTGGCGCAAAGGGGACTATACAGATCGCGTGACCGCGATGAAGATCTTCGGTCGCCAGATCGTCGTGGTCAATTCGCCGGATGCAATCCGCTACGTCGTTGCCAAGCGCCACGAGAATTTCGAACGCAAGACGCCGCAGATGCGACGCGCGCTGGAATTCTTGCTCGGCGATGGGCTGTTCATCTCCGATGGAGAGACCTGGAAGCAGCGGCGGCCGCTGGTCAACGATATTGTCCACAAGAACCGCGTGCCGGCTTTCGGCAAGATCATGGAAAACACGACGAGCGAATTGGTGCACCGCTGGGAATCCCTTCCCGACGGCGCGCCGGTCAACGCTTTGTTCGAAATGGCCGGCCTGACGGCGGAAATCATCTCCCGCGCCGTATTCGGCAACGATCTTGGCGAAGAGGGTGCAAAGGCGGTCAGCGAAGGCTTCGAGAGCTACCAGTCGCTGATCGACTCCGTCAATATCGGCTACTTCCTCGGCTTTGACGAGGGGCTGCCGGTGCTGCGGACACCTAAGCTGCGCCGGTCGGTTTCACGCATTCACCGGATCATCGACAAGGTGGTCGAAGACCATCTGGCCGGGCGCGGCGACGACAATTCGATGGTCGAGCTTCTGGTGCGCCGCCAGAAGCGCAATCCGGAACTGAAGCTCGACGTGGTGGCGCTCCGCAACGAAGCCGCCACCATCTTCATGGCCGGCCACGAGACGACGGCTGCGACATTGACCTGGGCCTGGTATCTCCTGTCCAAAGCGCAATGGGTGGAAAAATCGCTGCATGAGGAAATCACCCGGGTTTGCGGCAATCGCGTCCCGACGCTCGATGATATTCCGCAGTTGGACTGGTGTCGTGCTGTGATCGAGGAGACGCTGCGTCTCTATCCGCCGGTGCCGATCCTTGCCCGCCAGGCGAAGGAAGCCGACCGGATCGGCGATATCGACGTCAAGCCGGCGTCACTCGTCCTGATCGTGCCTTGGCTTCTGCACCGGACGGAAGCCTTCTTCAAGGACGCCCACCTCTTCAAGCCCGAGCGTTTCATGAATGGTGGCAAGGCCATACCCTATAGCTACATCCCCTTCGCCAGCGGGCCACGTGTCTGCCCCGGCCTGCAATTCGGTCTTCAGGAAGCGATCCTGTGCCTGGCGATCCTTGCCCAGCGTTTTCACGTTCGGGTGGCGGACGAGACCAAGGTTGAGCCGCAATGCCGCCTGACGCTGCGGCCACGGGGTGGCCTGCCGGTAACGCTTCACCGGCGCGAAAGGGTTTAGTAGTCCAAATGACCCGGCCAGAAAACGACGCCAGAGGCGGTCCTGCGAAACGAGCTGCCTGGGTTTACCGCGCTCCCGCCGCACCACCGTTGGTAGACTTGCTCAAGAGTGGTGACCGGCGCAAGGCGGCCTTTCGCTATCACGTGACCGGCAATATCCAGAACGTTCTCGACCTTGCCGTTCACTTCGGATTGAAAGCCGTTCCAGCCAGCATCTGTTCGGCGGCAGGCGCCCGGCTTGGCACGTTCGCCATCCCGCGCTGGCACATGTCATCCGTTAAGAAAACGCAGAAGAACCTGATGCGCCTTCTCCCGGACGCAACCGAAGAAGAGCGCGATAGGCTTCTCAAGCGGTGCTGGCAAAACCAGGGCCGCATCATGACGGAATTTTCGATCATCGGGCGTCTGGCGCGCCGCGCGACCTGGCACGATCTGCATCATTTCACCGATGCCTATGCAAAAGGTCCAGTGATCGTTGTCGGCATGCACCTCGGAAACTGGGAGATATTCGCACCCAAACTGGTGGAACTGGGGCTCTCCCCGTCCGCCAACTACACGCCGCCCGCGGGCAGGGCACGCGCATGGATCGCCCGGCGCGTGCGCTTGAAACTCGGATATGGCCTGTTACCACCCGGCAAGGACGGCATACGGCCGGCGCTAAACATTTTGAAAGAAGGCGGCGCGATCTCGGTCTTCTGTGACGAAGGATTCGCGGGAAAAATTCGCGGCCCTTTCTTCGGCCGCCCGCCACATCTCGAAGGCAATCTTGCTGTCGTCGCCCGGCTCGCCCGTTTGACCGGAGCGACGATTTGCCCGTGTTATGCAGTGCGGCACGGCGGCATCTCGCTTGAGGGTTTTGCGCTTGAACCGGTCATCCTGCCACCGGAGAACACCCCCGGGGAGCGCCTGATCGACGACGTACTGCTGCTCAACTCGGTCATCGAACCGGTCATCCGTGCCCATCTCGACCAATGGTATTTTCTCGACAACGCGCTCTGAGGTCAGCTCACAGAACCATGCAGCTCAGTGACAAGCGCTGCAAATCGCGCCCCCGCAATCTCAAGCGGACCACTGTTGTCGATGGTCGTCACATCCGGTTCGTCGAAAATATCCGGCACCTGCCGTTTGAGCCGGTTGAGGATATCCTGCTCGCTTTCCCGGCCGCGTGCGACAAGGCGGCTTGCCAATACCTGCGGCGAGGCGGTGATGTTGACGATGGCGACCCTGGGAAAGGCCTGCCGGAACTGGCCGAGCACCGCCCGGCTGCCATTGGCGATCAAAATCCTCCCAGCCCGCACCTTCTCAAGCGCATCCTTGGGAATTCCGTATTTCAACCCATGGGCCTGCCAGGCAACCGCGAACTCCCCGGCTGATAGCCGGCTATCGAAAACATCGCCGGAAATGCTTTCATGATCCTCACCGCCGGCATCGGACGGCCGGGTGATGACCCGGCGGACGAAATCGATATCCGCGCGATCGGCAAAGTGCTGCGCCACGAAACCGATGACGCTGTCCTTGCCTGCACCGCTGGGGCCGACCACCACGATGATCGCGCCCGTCTGGCCCTGTCCGTGCATCAGGCGACCCGCCTGCCTTCGCGCCAGACCGAGCGAACGATCGGGATACCTTCCTGGCGCTGAACCCGGACGATGTCCGCACGCAGGCCGGTGGCAATGCGGCCGCGATCGTTAAGACCGACGGTGCGGGCCGGAGTCGCGGTGACCATGGCGAGCGCCTGGGGCAGGCTAACGCTCTCCAGCTCATCGGACAGAACGAACGGCGCCTGGATCAGGCTGAACGGAACATAATCGGACGACAGCACGTCGAGGACGCCACGTTCTGCGAGGTCCTTCGCGGCGATATTGCCGGAATGCGACTTGCCGCGGACGATGTTGGGCGCGCCCATGAGCACGCTCAAGCCAGCCGCATGCGAGGCTTCGGCCGCCTCGAAGCTGGTCGGGAATTCCGCAAGACGAATGCCAAAACCAACCGATTCCTCGACATGGGCCAAAGTGGCGTCGTCATGGCTGGCAATTGCGATGCCGCGCTCGGCACAGGCCCTGGCGATCTCGGTACGATGCGGTCCGGCATATTTGGCCGACAACGCCTGCTGACGGGCGCAGAATGCGGCAAAAGCCTCGTCGGAAAGGCCACGCTTTTTCTTGTAGTAGAGCGTGTATTGCTCCATCGTCTGGAACTGGCGCTGACCCGGCGCATGATCCATCAGCGAAACGAGGCCGACCTGCGGATCGTTCTCGAATTCCACGAAGTGTGCCATCACATTGTCGGTCGAGACCTCGCAGCGCAGATGGATGCGGTGGTCGGCGCGAAGGCGATTTTCCTTTGCGGCCTGCGCCAGAGCATTTGCCATGTCGCGCATCTCGCCCTGCTCGAAACCGCCATCCTCGTCCGAGCCCATGCGCAGGCAGTCGAAGACGGTGGTGATGCCCGACGTGACGATCTGTGCGTCATGCGCCTGGATCGCCGCCATCTTCAACCAGCGGACACCAGGGCGTGGTGAGTAATGGGCTTCCAGATGGTCGGTGTGCAACTCGACTAGGCCGGGGATCAGGTAATCGCCTTCGAAATCCTCGCCGGTACGGCTGGCACCTTCCGAAATGTCGGCGATCTTGCCGTCGCGGATGAGGACCGAGCCGTGAAGAATTTGGTCCTCAAGGACGACTCGGGCGTTTGAGAGAACGGTTTCAACGGTCATGTCATGCCATCTTTCGTTTGGACGTGCCGCCGAGCGGCAAAAGCGAGTGAATTGCAAAGGGCGCGCCGCGTTCTGGCTCGGTGAACAGCGCCAGCGATGTCACCGGAAACGGCTTGCCGATAAACGGCGCAAAAGCCTGCTCCAGCAGAGCCTTCATGGCAGGCTGACGGTCCACCGGCACAGCACCCGTAAGCGTCATGTGAAAACGGAAGCTCTCGAAGACATAGGGATATCCCCATTCCAGCAGGTTGTTTCGCATCACGGAGCCGAGCGTTTCAGGTTTGCGGCGGGCGATATCGGCGTCGGACAACGGCGCCCGGAAGGCTGAGAAGCGCCGTACCGTTTGATCAGCCAAGTCCTGCAATTGCGGACAATCGGCAGCCGGCACCAGTGCGAAGAACGGCCCCAGCTGACCAAGGACCATTCTTGGGATGTCGAACGAAACACGCTCTTCGGCAAAGGTGGTGAACGCATCGAGAAGCTGCGATTCGCTGACACCGGGGGCAAGCGTGAAGGGCGCTTTCAGCGTTCCATGAAAGCCGTAGCGGCGCGGGTCTGCCGTCAGGGCGGTCAGGTCCGCAGCACTGAAATCACCGGCTGGCTTAAGGTCGCGGGTTCCGCCGGTAAACGGGTTCGCTCCGAGCCACCGCTCCGCAGCAGCCGTCAGCGGATCGTCTTCATCGGGCGAAATATAAAATGCGTAGCGCACTGGTCATTCCCTGCAGAAATGCCGCTGGAGCGGTTGGGACAGCCGAACTGACGCTGTCGCTACGCGCTCTTCGTGACATTATCGTGATCGTGACGGTGATCCGCCACCATAGTTCAGTGTGTTTTCTGGCCCATCAGACGCGAGCGCAGAAAATTGGAGGCACTGTCGAAAATGAAGACGACGATGAGGATCAGGATAACCATATAGCAGACGTTTTCCCAATCGGAATTCGTCCGCATCGCTTCCCAGAGTTTCAAGCCGATACCGCCCGCACCCACAGCGCCGATAATGGTCGCCGAGCGGGTGTTGGATTCCCAGAAATACAGTGCCTGGCTGGCAAACACCGGCAGGACCTGCGGCAGCACGCCGAAGCGTTGCACGGCAAGCGGCGCGGCACCGACCGATTTGACGCCTTCGCGCTGCTTGTCGTCGATATTCTCCAGCGCTTCGGCATAGAGCTTTCCGAGCGTACCGGTATCGGTAAAGAAGATCGCCGACATGCCGGCGAGCGGTCCGGGGCCGAAGGCGCGGGTAAAGAACAGCGCCCAGATCAGCATATCGACCGATCGCAGGAAGTCGAAGAACCGCTTTATGACCTGGTTGAGTACACCATTGCGGGTGATGTTGCGCGCGGCAAGGAAGCACAGCGGGAAGGCGATGATCGAGGCAAACAGCGTGCCGACGAAGGCCATAACGATGGTCTGCAGCAGCTTGGTCCAGACATCGAGATGCTGCCATTCGGCATTGTAGAGGATGTTGTTCCAGGCGAGCGACAGGTTGGAACGGGTGGGGTCGAGACGGTCACCACTGACGATCAGGTTCGTGACCTGACTGACCGACTTGTTGAAGAAGGGCGAATTTGTATCGAAGATGAAGTTGGCCCAGCCGGGAAAACGGTTGTGGATGCTGACCTTTTCCTTGTCGACATCGGCCCAGCCGGTCATGCCGAAGGCGAGCGTGATCTTTTCGCCCGGCCGCTTCTGCGTCGCCCATTCCGGCAAGGCACCTTCCGGCGTAACACCGGCGGAATGTTCGAGATCGATCAGCAAGGTTTCGCCCGCATGGGTGGCCGCGACCTTGCCGTCGGCGACAGCGATGCTGGTCGTGCTGTTGAAATTGACGGTGGCGCGGCTGACGACTTCTTCGGTGCGGGTTTCCGTCCGGGCACCCGCCTCGGCGCCGCTGCCGACAGCCGAATTCGGCGCCATGAAGCTGAAGCTCGAACTCTTTTTCGGAGCCGCCTGCTGCGTCACGGCCGGGACATCGATGGTGCGATCGACCATCTTCGTCTCGATCTTGACCCATTCCGGTTTGGCATCGGGACCGAGCGGCGAGTAACGCGGATAGACGACCTGCATCGTGCCGTCGGTGGCGATCTTGATGTCGGGCCGGACCTCGTAGGACACCCAGTCGGCCAGATAGGTGCCGGCAATGCCCCAATTGGCATTGACCAGAACCTGGCCGATCGAGAAAAACCACCAGCTGTAGATCATATAGAGGGCGATGCCGGCGAAGATCAGGATGGACCGGATGCGCTTGCTGGCCGAGCCCTGCAGCAAATGCGGGTGACGGGCAGCGATCGCGTCCATCTGCGCGGTGTTCATCATCGTGGTTACAGTCATGGTCCGCCTCCTATTGCGCCAGCTGGAAGGCTTGGTCGCCGACGAGACGGCGGCGCAGCCATGCGGAAAACTGATCGACGGCAATGATCGTCGAAAACAACAGGATGATGATCGCCAAAGTCTTTGCCTCATGGCCCTGGCTGATAGAAAGCCGCAACGGCTCGCCGATACCGCCGCCGCCGACGGCACCGATGATGGTCGATGCACGCACGTTGATTTCGAGACGCAGCAGGAAATAGCTCATGAAGTTGGGCAGAACCTGCGGCACGATGCCGAACCAGACCCGCTCGAACCAGTTGCCGCCGGCAGCCCGCAGGCCTTCATCCGGCTTCATGTCCGCATTTTCGACGACTTCGAAGAACAGCTTGCCGAGTGCGCCAACCGTATGGATCGAAACCGCAATCATCGCCGGGATAGGGCCCAAAGACAGGATGGCCAGAAAGAAGCCGGCGATCACCACTTCCGGAAAGGCCCGCAGTATCTCCATGACGCGCCGTGCAACACCGCGCACCCACGGATTTGGCATCAGGTTTCGCGCCGCAAAGAAGCAGAGAATGAAGCCGAAAAACATGCCGAAGATCGTCGAGAAGATCGCGATATTCAGCGTTTCCAGCATCTTGTAGAAATATTCGGGCACATAGATGCTGTCCGTCAGATACATCCGGCCTTCGGGATAATTGTATTTCAGGCTGCCGTCGTCATAGGGCGAGGGCAGATCGAACATCGCCCGGCCGATTTCGGCACCATCGCGTGGCACGAGATCGCCGACGAAATCGAAGAAATAGGGCAGGCGGTCGAAAAACTTGCCGGCATTGGTCGCATTGGCAAACCACAAAGATCCGGACAGAGCCACGGCCAAGAGCGCAAGACCCAGAAACGTATAGGTACGGCGGCGGAGATTAAGCTCCTGCCAGTGGCGTTCGACCACGGCGCCATTGTCGCTCAAGGTCGTGGGAAGCGCTGACGTGGCCATGAAGTCTCCGGCAAACACGAGGCCTCGAAGGGCGTCATGCCCCGAGACTGCTTAAACAAGGAAACGCTGGCCGGGATGGCCGGCCAGCGCTTGGATTTTGACGGTATCAGCCGCCGATGGTGGACTTGCGGGCGTCGATGATCGGCTTGTAAAAGTCGGAATTGACTTCGACGAAGCCCTTGAAATCGCCGCCCATGACGCCGGCAAAGCAGGCCGCATCGGTCTTCGGCAGATCGAGCATGAACTGCTTGAACTTCGCCTTCATGTCATTGTTCATCGAGGTGCGAACGACGATCGGGCCGTTCGGGATCAGCGGCGAGCGCCACAGTTCGACCAGATCGTTCATATCGAGAACGCCCTTTTCGACCATCTTGTGCAGGTTGCCGGACGTGTAGCCGTCCTTGAACTCGCCGATGCCCGAACCGAAGGTCGTGCCGGCATCGAAGGTGCCCTTGAGCACTTCGAGAACGAGGTTTTCATGGCCGCCGCCGAAACCGGTTTCAGCGAAGAATTCCTTGACCGGCATGCCGATCGTTTCCGGCAGGGTCACGCTCGGGATCAGGTAACCCGATGTCGAATCCGGATCAGCAAAACCGAGCTTCTTGCCCTTGAGATCGGCAACGCTGGCGTAACCCTTGTCCTTGCGGGCAACCATGATCGAGTAGTAGCCGGTCGAGCCGTCGGACTGTTCGGTCGTCAGGATTGGCTCGACGGCATCAGCCTTGGCGAGGAAGATCTTGGCATAACCGGACGCGCCGAGTTCTGCATAATCGAGCGTGCCGCCGAGCAGGCCCTGGATAACGCCGTCATAGTCGGCAGCCGGGAAGAAGGAGACCTTCTCGACATTCAGCGCCGTCTTCAGGTGATCGCCGAGGCACTGGTAGTTGCGCAGGCGGTCGGCTTCGTTTTCGCCACCGATGATGCCGACGCGGAATTCCTTGAGGTCTTCAGCCTGAACGTGGCCAACGAGGGCAAAAAGCGCAACAGCGCTCAGAAGTGCTTTCTTCAACATAAGGGTCTTCTCCTGTTATCCCGGCGGCGCCGGTTCACATTCGGTTGCAAAGCTTCTGCCCTTGACGCGGGCTTGCGATCCCGGCTCGCTCTTTAGAGCCCGGCCAGTGCCAGCGGCTTAACGCCGGCGGATTTCGTGTTGTCCTGAGCGGCAGGAATATTGATGCTGGTCGAGGTCATCGATTCATCGAGCTCGGCGCCCGAGCCGTAGATTTCGGCGACAGCCGCTGCCGTCAGCTCGTGTGGCTGGCCATCGAAAACGACCTGTCCATGCGCCATGCCGATGATGCGCTCGCAGTAATTGCGCGCCGTATCCAGCGTGTGCAGGTTGGTGACGACGGTAATTCCGTCGCGCTCGTTGATGTCGCGTAGCGCATCCATGACGATCTTGGCATTCAGCGGATCGAGCGAAGCGATCGGCTCGTCGGCGAGCAGCATCTTCGGTTGCTGCATCAGCGCACGGGCAATGGCAACACGCTGCTGCTGACCACCGGACAGGGTGCCGGCCGGTTGCAGCGCCGTCTGTTCGATGCCGAGCCGTTCCAGTGCGCCGATCGCCATGATGCGCTCTTCGCGGGTGAACATGTTGAGGATGCTGAGAACCGTCGAGCGATGATTGAGGCGGCCGAGCAGCACGTTGGTCAAAACGTCGAGACGCGGCACAAGATTGAACTGCTGGAAGATCATGGCGCAATCGCGCTGCCAGTTGCGAAGGGCTGCACCGCGCAGCGACGACACTTCGAGATCACCGAAATGGATGGAGCCGGACGAGACGTCATTGAGACGATTGATCATCCTCAGAAGCGTTGACTTGCCCGCACCGGACCGGCCGATGATGCCGACCATCTGGCCCTGCGGGATGTCGAAAGTAACCGAGTTCACGGCAATCTTCTTGCCGAACTGACGGGTTACATTCTTCAGCTGAAACATGGGTACGCATCCTTTGGCAGTGGCACCGGTCATCGGTATGCCCCTGCCATAACGGCGGTTGATGAAGGGCGAATGTCAGATTGATGTTGTTTTTGTTACAGTCCACAATCCCCGCAAAGGCGGGGATTGGCGTGCCAAAACTCAGGCATTGTGACGGGTAAGGAATGCATCCGCATCGAGCATTCTGAAGTCGTTGAGGGCATCGCGCAGCTTGGCGTGATCCCAATCCCACCAGGCTAGTTTCTCAAAACGCTCGGCGATGTCCTTGCCGAAACGTTCGCGGATCAGCTTGGCCGGAACGCCTCCGACGATGGTGTAGGGCGCCACATCCTTGGAGACCACGGCCCCCGAACCGACGACCGCACCGTTTCCGATCGTGACACCGGGTAGCACCGTCGCCCCATGGCCGATCCAGACATCGTGACCGATGACGACGCGGTTTTCGCGGCGCCAGGCAAAGAAGTCCTGTTCCATGTCCGCATCCGGCCAGTAGTTCGAGGCGCGGTAGGTGAAATGGTGAAGCGTTGCCCGCCAGGTCGGATGGTTGGTGGCGTTGATGCGAACGGATGCCGCTAGGTTGGCAAACTTTCCAATCGTTGCGCACCAGATCATTCCGTCGCGCTCAATATAGGAGTAGTCGCCGAACTCCACCTCATCGATGCGGCAACGATCACCCACTTCCGTGTACCGCCCAAGGGTCGACTGGTTGACGGTGGCGGTTGGATGGATCGTCGGCTCTTCACTCAGTTTCTGGCTCATGCGGCGGCCTTTCGCGGCGAAAAGGCGGAGACGTCGAGGATGCGGTCGGCGACGGCATCGCGCACTTCCTCGTCATGGAAGATCCCAAGGAGGGCAACGCCCTCAGCCTTCTTAGCGGCAATCATCTCGACGACGACACGGCGGTTCGTCGCGTCCAGCGAAGCCGTCGGCTCATCGAGCAGAAGGATCGCATGATCGGTGATGAAGCCACGGGCGATGTTGACGCGCTGCTGCTCGCCGCCGGAAAAAGTCGCAGGAGGCAACTGCCAGAGTTCGTGCGGCAGATTGAGCTTTGCCAGCAGCTCAGCTGCCTTTTCACGCGCGACAGCCTGATCGACCCCGCGCGCCAGAAGCGGTTCGGCGACGACATCCAGTGCCGACACGCGCGGAACGACGCGCAGGAACTGGCTGACATAACCCAGCGTATCGCGCCGGACTTCCAGCACCGCGCGCGGTGCAGCCTGGGCGAGATCGACCAGATGTCCCTGGTGTTCGATCAGGATCTGTCCGGCATCGACGGCGTAATTGCCATAAAGCATCTTCAGGATCGAACTCTTGCCGACGCCGGACGGACCGCCGAGCACGACGCATTCGCCTTTCTTCACGGAGAACGACACGCCATTGACGACGGGCAACCGGATGCCGTCGCGTAAGTGCATGGTGAAGCTCTTGGCGACTTCGGAAACAACGAGGGGCGTCGGCATGGTCACACCTGCAGAATGGAGGAAACGAGAAGCTGGGTGTAGGGCTCGTGCGGATCGTCAAGCACCCGGTCGGTCAGACCCTGCTCGATCACTAGCCCGTCCTTCATCACCATCATCCGGTGCGAGAGAAGCCGGGCGACGGCAAGATCGTGGGTAACGATGATCGCCGAGAGACCGAGGTCATGAACAAGGCCGCGCACCAGATCGAGCAGACGGGCCTGAACCGACACATCGAGACCGCCGGTCGGCTCGTCCATGAACACGAGACGCGGGGAGGTGACGAGATTGCGGGCGATCTGCAGGCGCTGGCGCATCCCGCCGGAAAAGGCGCGCGGCTGATCGTCGATGCGGTCTTCCTCGATCTCGACACGGCGCAACCAGTCGGCTGCCGTGGCGCGGATATTGCCATAATGCCGGTCGCCGACCGCCATCAGCCGCTCACCGACATTGGCGCCGGCCGACACCGTCATACGCAGGCCATCGGCCGGGTTCTGATGCACGAAACCCCAGTCGGTGCGCATCAGGAAGCGACGCTCGGCTTCACCCATGCGGGCCAGATCGCGGTACTGGCCGTCGCGCATGTGGTATTCGACAATGCCCGAACTGGGCATCAACCGAGTGGAGAGACAGGACAGCAACGTCGTCTTGCCGGAGCCGGATTCACCAACGATAGCAAGAACTTCACCAGGCCAAAGCTCGAAGGAGACGTTGCGGCATCCGATGCGGCTGCCGTAGAATTTCGACACGTCGTTGACTTTGAGAAGCGGGACGGCGCTCATTCTGCGGCCTCCTGTTGGGCGAGAAGATGACCGGCATGACCATGCTCGCGACGATCCTCGCAATGGTCGGTGTCCGAGCAGACGAACATGCGTCCGCCCTTGTCGTCCAGAACGACTTCGTCGAGATAGACCTGCTCAGCACCACACAGCGCGCAAGGCTTGTCGAAATGCTGGATCTCGAACGGATGATCCTCGAAATCGAGGCTGACGACGTCGGTATAGGGCGGAACTGCGTAGATGCGCTTCTCGCGGCCAGCGCCAAACAGCTGCAGCGCTTCCGACATGTGCATTTTCGGATTGTCGAATTTTGGGGTCGGCGACGGGTCCATGACGTAGCGGCCCTCGACCTTGACCGGATAGGCATAGGTCGTAGCGATATGGCCGTTGCGAGCGATATCCTCGTAGAGCTTCACCTGCATCAGGCCGTATTCTTCCAGCGCATGCATCTTGCGGGTTTCGGTCTCGCGCGGTTCGAGGAAGCGCAGGGGTTCGGGGATCGGCACCTGATAGACCAGCGTCTGACCGGCCGTCAGCGCTTCCTCGGGAATGCGGTGTCGCGTCTGGATGATCGTCGCTTCGCGGGTCTTGGTCGTCACCGCGACATTAGCGACCTTCTGGAAGAAGGCGCGGATCGACACCGCGTTGGTGGTGTCGTCAGCCCCCTGGTCGATAACCTTCAGCACATCCTTGGGTCCAAGGATCGCCGCCGTCACCTGAACACCGCCGGTGCCCCAGCCGTAGGGCATCGGCATTTCGCGCGATGCGAACGGAACCTGATAGCCGGGTATCGAAATGGCCTTGAGGATTGCCCGGCGGATCATCCGCTTGGTTTGTTCGTCGAGATAAGCGAAGTTGTATGTGGCAAGGTCCGTCATTCGGCTGCCTCCTTCAAACGGGAATAGGTTTTGAGCCGCTCGGCGAGGGTGCCGGTGTGAAGCTCGAACAGGTGGTTGTCAGCATCGTGGAAATAGATCGAGCGGCCCTCGCCTTCGACACGCGGCCGTGGCGGCATCAGGTCAAGGCCCAGCGACTGGATGCGCTCCAGATAGATATCGATATCCTCGTCGCGAATCTTAAACGCGACGTGGTTATAGGTGCGGTCGCTCAGGCTCTCACCTTGCATGATGGCGATCCAGAGATCACCGATCGTGAAGAACTTTTCCGCTGAACGCGAAAACTGCATCTCATCACTGGCGTAGACCTGCTTCGCGCCGAAGACCGTCTGCAGAATGTCGGTCATGCGCTCGAGATCGCTGACGACGAAGGTGATGTGGGACAGGTCCTCGATCATTCGGCCGCGTCCCGGATAGTGTCGTTTTTCTCCACGCCGTTGCGTGCATCATATTCGGCGCGCATGCGGCGGACGAGATCGAGCTCGGCCTGGAAGTCGACATAGTGCGGCAGCTTCAGGTGCTCGACGAAGCCGGTCGCCTGGACGTTGTCGGAATGGGAAATGACGAATTCCTCGTCCTGAGCCGGGGCGACGATGTCCTCGCCGAATTCCTCGGCACGCAGCGCCCGGTCGACCAGCGACATCGCCATCGCCTTGCGCTCGCTCTGGCCGAACACCAGGCCATAACCGCGGGTAAACTGCGGCGGGTTCTTGGCGGAGCCCTGGAACTGGTTGACCATCTGGCATTCGGTCACTTGAATCGGGCCAAGCGACACGGCGAAACCAAGCTCGGGAATGTCGAGTTCGACCTCGACCTCGCCGATGCGCACTTCGCCGACGAAAGGATGGGTGCGGGCATAGCCGCGTTGGGTGGAGTAGGCGAGCGCCAGCAGAAAGCCCTCATCACCGCGCGCCAAAGCTTGCAGGCGCAGGTCGCGGTTCAGCGGAAATTCCAGCGGCTCACGGGTCAGGTCGCCCGGCACATGATCCTCCGGCATCTGACCGTCACCCTCGATCAGGCCTTCGCCGGCGAGGATGTCCGAGACCCGCATCATCGAGCCCTCGTCTGCCGTCCGGCGCAGCGGCTCGGCAACCGGCTCGTCGGTCAGCAGCGACGGATCGAGCAGGCGGTGGGTGTAGTCGAATGTCGGGCCGAGCAGCTGGCCGCCCGGCAGATCCTTGTAGGTCGCCGAAATACGGCGCTCGATCTTCATCTTCACAGTATCGACCGGCACCGACATGCCGAAACGCGGCAGCGTGGTGCGGTAAGCGCGCAGGATGAAGATCGCCTCGATCATGTCGCCGCGCGCCTGGCGAACGGCGAGAGCTGCCAGCTCACGATCGTAGAGCGAGGCTTCCGCCATGACGCGGTCGACCGCGAGGCCGAGCTGGGCGACGATCTGGTCGATCGAGATGGCCGGCAGCGACCGGTCGCCGCGGCGGCGGTCGGCGAGGAGCTGGTGCGCATTGGCTATAGCGGCTTCGCCGCCCTTGACAGCAACATACATGGATCAGACCTCCCGGCGGCGAAGTTTTGTGGTGCGCGGCAGGCACAGGACATCCGTGCCGGCAACGAGGATCAGATCGACGCCGCGGGGAAACAGGCCGCGGTTTTCGGCCCAGAGTGTCAGGAAGATGTCCGGCAGGCCTTTGGGCGCTATGGTGGTTTCATCCTTGATGCCCGGACCTGCAGCGACAAATTCGGCTCCGCCGGTCAGTGACGCAATCTCGATGACCAGCGTGGACGAGCGGTCTGGATATTCCTGGGTACCGAGTGCGAACTGGTCGAAACCTGGGACAATGCCGCCAGCCTCGATGAAAACGAAACGGGCTTCCGGCTTGATATCGGTCACCGGTGCGCTGGTGTGGAACGACAGCCAGGCAGAAACGGAGGATTGAGTGAGTGCACTCGTCAGCCATACGGGCGTACCGTCATCGCAGAGCGTGAGGGCAATCGCACCAGCACCGGCCCCAAGCGGTGCAGGCGGCGTGGCAGAGGCGCCGAGCGGCATGATCGTGCCCGGCCGGGCCATGGCATCCATCAGTGCGCGGAAAACCGACTGCGACTGGAAAACCGGATCGGTGAACGCCCCGGCATAGGCGCTGGCGTGGATTTCGGTGTGAGCGCCCATCAGTTGTCTCCCCGGACCATTGTGAAGAAATCGACCCGTGTTGCTGCGGTCTGTTCGGCATGTTTGCGGTCATCCGCTTCGATGCGGCTTTCCACCGCATCGATCAGTTGATCGACAGCGCTCCGATGTTCCGGCCGCTGGTGAAGCGCATCGAAGATGGCGGCGAGACGCGCCTTCTCCCGGTCATTACCAAGCAGTTGGCCATGGCCGATTTCGCCGGAGGCAAGCCGCACGGTTGCCCGGCTCACTGTGGCCTCTCCGAGATTGAACGGGTCGCCACCGCCGCCGACACGGCCGCGCACCATGACCAGTCCGGTTTCCGGGCCGCGTACGGGATGTACCTCGGGCTTGGGCTCGATGGCCAACCAGCTGACCTGCAGTTCCTCGCCGGAGGCTCGGGCCAGAAGGCCCATGATCCGTTTGCGCCCGTTCACCGCCGCGCCGGTATTTTGTTTGATCGCGTCCATTGCTTCCGTCCGAAATGTCTATTAATATAGACAACTATACATCTGATATCCTGCTTTTAGAACCCTCACATGACGGGCTTGTGACATGAATGCGAAAAAAGCGGTCGAGCGCCAAACCGGCGTGGCCCTCTGGCGCCAGATCGCCGATCTTATCCGGCTGTCGATCAGTAATGGCGACTATGATCAGACCGGCATGGTGCCGCCGGAGACTGTGCTTGCCGGACAATTCGGCGTCAACCGTCATACCGTGCGCAGCGCGCTGGCGGCGCTGGCGGATGAAGGCCTGGTCCAGGCAATCCAGGGCCGGGGCACGATGATCCAGCGCAAGGAGCGGCTGAGTTTCCCGATCTCGCGGCGTACCCGCTTTTCGCAAGGGCTCGGCGATCAAGCCCGCGAGACAGAGGCAAAACTGCTTGCCAAGGGGACATTGCCGGCGGCAGGCGACGTCGCGAAGGGATTGAAAATCGATCCCGGCGCCCCTTGTATCCAGCTGGATCTGGTGAGCAGCGCCGATGGGCGGCCGGTGTCCTGTTCCACCAGCTTTTTCCCGCAAAGCCGGTTTCCGGCCATGGCCGAACAGTTCGAACAGTTGCACTCGATCACCAAGGCCTTCGCGGCACAGGGCCTGGCGGATTACGTTCGTGTCTCGACCGAGCTTGTCGCACGCCATGCGGATGCTTCAGAACTGGCGCTGCTTCGCCTTTCGCCCGGTGCCATCGTCATCGAGGCGACGGCCATCAATGCCGATCCGGAGGGCGTGCCGGTGCAGTTTTCCCGCACCCGCTTTGCCGCCGATCGCGTCAAGCTGAAGATCGAAACCTGAGGATATTAAAAGGGCGCGATGCCGAAGCACGCGCCCTCGTTAATTTAATGCGGCAATCAAACGTCGGCGACGAAGGTCTGCCTCTGTGTGCCGAGGCCCTCGATCCCGAGTTCCACGACATCGCCGGCTTTCAGATATTGTGGCGGCTTGAAGCCCATGCCGACGCCGGGCGGCGTTCCCGTCGAGATGATATCGCCGGGGTGCAGTGTCATGAACTGGCTCAGATAGCTGACCACATGCGCAACGCCGTAGACCATGGTCTTCGACGATCCGTTCTGCTTGCTGACGCCATTGACGGTCAACCACATCTTCAGGTTCTGCGGTTCGGAAACTTCGTCCCGCGTCACCAGCCACGGGCCTGTCGGGCCAAAGGTGTCGCAGGATTTGCCCTTGGTCCACTGGCCGGAACGCTTGGTCTGGAAGTCGCGTTCTGAGACGTCGTTGATGACGCAATAGCCGGCGACATGCTGCAGCGCATCCGCTTCCGATACGTATTTGGCTTTTTTGCCGATGACCACACCGAGTTCGACTTCCCAGTCAGTCGCTTCCGATCCGCGCGGGATGAGAACGTCATCGTTCGGACCGGCAATCGCCGAGGTCGCCTTCATGAAGATCACCGGCTCGGGCGGAACCGCGGCACCCGTTTCGGCGGCATGGTCGGCGTAGTTCAGGCCTATGCAGATGAATTTTCCGGTCCCGGCAACGCAGGCGCCAAGACGCGGACTGCCGCCAACCACCGGCAGGCTATCGATATCAAGCCCCTTCGCCCAATCCATGTCGCTGATCGCATCGCCGCCGACATCGGCGATGATGCCGCTGAGGTCTCGGATCTGGCCGTCCCTGTCGAGAACGCCCGGCTTTTCAGAGCCAAGCGGCCCGTAGCGCAAAAGTTTCATCTTTCCTCTTCCCTTGAAATCCAGACAATCTTGGCGTCTGACAGATCAAAGGGAGGCAGTATTGTAAAGCGCTTTTGGCCGCGCTGGCGCCTCAGCGCGTCGGTAAATCTTGCAGTCCGGCCAGGGCCTTCCGGACGATCTCGTCAACGGTCAGATCAACATCGACGGTCACAACGCCGGGCTCGCCTGTCGGCGGCTCCAGCGTCGCGAACTGACTGTCGAGCAGCGATGCCGGCATGAAATGACCGGCGCGGGCCTTCATCCGCTTCTCGAATACAGCGCGTGATCCCTCCAGGAAAACGAAGGCCAGACGGCCGCCGGCAGCAGACCGCAGCCGGTCGCGATAGATTTTCTTCAGCGCCGAACACGACACGATGACCCGCTCGCCACGCGCGAAACTGTCGCCGATCAGGCCGCCAATGATGTCGAGCCACGGCCACCTGTCGTCGTCTCCAAGCGGGATGCCCGCGGACATTTTCTCGATATTGGCAGCAGGATGCAGGCTGTCGCCCTCGATGAACCGGCAGTTCAATGCGTCCGCCAGCCGTTCGCCGACCGAGGTCTTGCCGCAGCCGCTGACGCCCATGACGATCACCGGCAGGCTCGGGTTTTCAGAGAGAGGTTGTAATGCCGCCATCGACATAGAGCGTGTGTCCGTTCACGAAGGAAGATGCGTTACTCGCCAGGAAAACGGCCGAGCCGACCAGCTCTTCGACATTTCCCCAGCGCGCTGCGGGTGTACGCTTTTCCAGCCAGTCTGAAAACTCCGGATTATCGATCAGCGCCTGATTGAGCGGCGTCCTGAAATAGCCGGGCGCGATCGCGTTGATCTGCAATCCGTGCCGTGCCCAGTCGGCACACATGCCGCGCGTCAGGTTGCGTACCGCGCCCTTGGTTGCGGTGTAAGGCGCGATGCCGGGCCGGGCGAGTTCGCTCTGGACCGAGGCGATATTGACGATCTTGCCCCGGCCGCGCGCGATCATGAAGCGGGCAACGGCCTGGCTGACATAGAAGACGCTGGATATATTGGTTGCCAGCAGCTGCTCCCACTTGTCTGCGGGAAAATCTTCCAGCGGCGAACGGAACTGCATGCCGGCATTGTTGATCAGGATGTCGATCGCGCCGATTTCGCTTTCGATGATATCGACGGCCTCGGCTGAAGCGTCCCTGCTGGTCACGTCGAAGGCGGCAGCATTAGCCACGTGGCCGTTGTTCCTGAGAGCAGAGACTGCCGCTTCGACCTTGTCGATATCACGGCCGTTGACGACGATCTCGGCGCCATGGGCCGCAAGGCCCTCAGCCAATGCGAAGCCGATACCCTGGCTGGAACCGGTGATCAGTGCACGCCGGCCGGCCAGATCAAACAACGGAAAGCTCATGCGATTGCCCTCGAAGCGGGATGTGGCGGAAGAAGCTTCCGCCACAATGCGTCTTCAGGCGACCTTTGAATAGGCCTTTGCCATATCGGGCAGACGCTTGACGCGAATTTTCGATGCCTGGCCGGCTGTATTGAAGGCAATGAAGCGCTCCTTGCAGACTTCGACCATGCGGGCCGTCGCCGGCTTCAGGTAATTGCGCGGGTCGAAATTGTCCGGGTTCTGCAGGTGATGCTTGCGGATTTCGCCGGTGAAGGCGAGGCGCAGGTCGGTATCGATATTGACCTTGCGGACGCCGAGCGGAATGGCCTTCTGGATTTCGGCGAGCGGAACGCCCCAGGTCTGCTTCATCTGGCCGCCGAACTCGTTGAACAGGTCCTGCAGGTCCTGCGGAACGGTGGACGAACCGTGCATCACCATATGGGTGTTCGGCAGGCGCTTGTGAATCCTGGCGATGGTGTCGATCGACAGGATTTCGCCGTCTGGTGCACGGGTAAACTTGTAGGCGCCGTGGCTAGTGCCAATGGCAACCGCGAGCGCATCGACGCCGGTCTTTTCGACGAAATCGAAAGCCTGTTCCGGATCGGTCAGCAGTTCCTCGCGCGACAGCTTGCCTTCGAAGCCATGGCCGTCTTCTTTCTCGCCGGCGCCGGTTTCCAGATTGCCGAGACAGCCAAGCTCGCCTTCGACCGAGACGCCGGCAGCATGGGCGATCTTCACGACTTCGGCGGTGACGCCGACATTGTATTCATAAGAGGCTATCGACTTGCCGTCGGCCAGAAGCGAACCGTCCATCATCACGGAGGTAAAGCCGTTGGTGATCGCCGAAATGCAGGTCGAGGGCTGGTCGCCATGGTCGAGATGCAGGCAGACCGGGATGTGCGGATATTCTTCGGTAGCGCCGAGGATCAGATGACGCAGGAAGGCATCGCCGGCATAGGCGCGCGCACCGCGGCTTGCCTGCAGGATGACCGGAGAATCCGTGGCATCGGCCGCGCGCATCACAGCCTGAATATATTCCAGATTGTTCACATTGAACGCCGGCAGCGCGTAATTGTTTTCAGCGGCGTGGTCCAAAAGCTGCCGCAAGGTTATCAATGCCATAGTCAGAAGTCTCCCGTTGTCTCAGCGCATCGTTCCTGATGACGATGTGCGCACCTTATTCTCCACGTGAGCAGAAGTGCTCCCCACAAAAACCAACTGGTATCGCGACCAGGCCTCCTGGCGAATGTGAGCGGATTTTCCAGGGCACCATAATTGATGATCCGGGTTTGGCAACCGCCGCAGCGGCGGAAATGCGGTTGCTGGGCGAGCGGAAACGTTACAGGTGGGGCGTTGTGAACAAATTATCCTGGATTTTTTATCAAATCGCCATACGCAACCAAAAGTTGATTGTTGAATTATCGTACTCGTTACGTTCCGGGACACGCTGTTGTGGCCGCCGCGCAGCGGCGAGAAAGGCAGATGCACGATCATGTCCATAGAATGGCAACCCGCGAATACATATTACGTAAACTGCCACAAATAATACTCGAACTTGCGTTGGCGTTGCCGAAGAGGGCGGGGCATCGCATCTCAGGTGACGCAAATCTGCCTGAAAACGACGCGATTGAAATGCAACCGAGGCGCTACAGATACCCATCCGTCAGCGACATGGCGGCGTTTAGGGCGACATAAAGAGCCTTGCCTCTGGAAAAGATTTGGCATTGTATCGCCGCTTCACAACCTAAAAGAGGGGAAGGAGAACAAAATGACACTAGCAAAAATCAACCTCCGTACAGCAATGCTGCTTGGATCTATACTCATTGGCGCGAGCCCCGCGCTCGCAGAAACCGTTCTGCACCGGGGCAATGCCGGCGAGCCACAGACGCTCGACCAGGCCCACACCTCGATCAACATCGAAGAGTTCATTCTGAAGGACCTCTATGAAGGCCTGACGATCTATGATGCGGCCGGCAAGGTCGTTCCTGGTGCTGCCGAAACCTGGGATCTGTCAGACGATGGTCTCGTCTACACCTTCAAGCTTCGCGCCGACGCCAAGTGGTCGGATGGCTCTCCGGTCACGGCCGAGGACTTCGTCTTCTCCCTCCAGCGCGTTGAGGATCCAAAGACTGCTGCCGGTTACGCCAACATCCTTTTCCCGATCAAGAACGCCGAAAAGGTCAACAAGGGCGAAGTGCCCGTCGATCAACTCGGCCTGAAGGCCATCGACGATAAGACGCTGGAAATCACCCTTGAGCGCCCGACCCCCTTCTTCCTAGAGCTTCTCGCGCACCAGACCGCCCTGCCGGTTTCCAAGGCAAGCGTCGAGAAGAACGGCGCCGATTTCGTCAAGCCCGGCGTGATGGTCTCGAACGGAGCCTACAAGCTCGTCGCCCATACGCCGAACGATAGCCTGACGACCGAAAAGAACCCTTCCTACTGGGATGCGGCCAACGTCAAGATCGACAAGGTGATCTTCTACCCGATCGACGACCAGGCAGCCTCCGTCCGCCGCTTCGAAGCCAAGGAAATGGACCTCGCCTACAACTTCTCGGCCGACCAGCTGGAACGCCTGCGCAAATCCTACGGCGAGCAGGTCCGTGTTTCGCCGACGCTGGCGACCTACTACTACGCTTTCGACACCCGCCAGGAGCCCTATAGCGACGTGCGCGTTCGCCGTGCTCTCTCCATGGCCGTCGACCGCGACTTCCTCGCCAAGGAAATCTACTCGGGCTCGCAGCTGCCGTCTTACTCGATGGTACCTCCGGGCATGGCAAGCTACGGCGATCCATCAAAGGCTGATTTTGCCGACAAATCGCAGCTTGACCGCGAAGACGAAGCGCTCAAGCTGATGAAGGAAGCCGGTTACGGCGAGGGTGGCAAGCCGCTGGATATCGAGATCCGCTACAACACCAACCCGAACCATGAACGCGTGGCAACTGCCGTTGCCGACATGTGGAAGAACACGTTCGGCGCCAAGGTGTCGCTGGTCAATCTCGACGTATCCTCGCACTACGCCTACCTGCAGGAGGGCGGCAAGTTCAACGTCGCCCGCGCCGGCTGGGTGGCCGACTATGCCGACGCCGAAAACTTCCTGGCGCTCAGCCTCTCCTCGAACAAGACGTTCAACTACGGGCATTTCGAGAACCCCGAGTTCGACGCTCTGATGAAGAAGTCCTACGAAGAGATCGATCCGACTGTCCGGTCCAAGTCGCTTCATGAAGCCGAAGCGTTGCTGATGAAGGAACAGCCGATCGCGCCGTTCCTGACCCAGGCCGATCTCTGGCTGGTGTCCGACAGGGTGAAGGGTTGGCAGGATAACGCGGTTAACGCGCACCTGAGCCGCTTCCTGAGCGTTTCCGAATAACGGATTCTGACGCGCGGCGGCCCTTGCTGCCGCGCGTCACGGTCAGAGAGTAAAGCCATGATCTCCTTTGTCCTGCGCCGCCTTGCGAGCGCCGTGCCGACGCTATTTATCGTCGTCACGATTTCCTTCTTCCTGATGCGGTTCGCTCCTGGCGGCCCATTCAATCTCGAACGTCCGCTGCCACCGCAAACAATGGCAAATCTGATGGCGACGTATCATCTGGACCAGCCGCTCTGGAACCAGTACCTCACCTACATCGGCAATGCCGTCACCGGTGATTTCGGACCCAGCTACATCTACAAGGACAACACCGTCGCCGAACTGATCGGCAAGGGCCTGCCCTATTCGATGGAACTCGGTTTCTACGCGCTGCTTCTGGCCCTGGTCGGCGGCGTTCTTGCCGGCACGATCGCGGCGCTGCGGCAAAACAGTTTCCTTGATTTCCTGATCATGTCGGTCTCGACCGTCGGCGTCACCGTGCCGAACTTCGTCGTCGGCCCGGTCCTCACGCTCATCTTCGCCATCACGCTCGCCTGGCTTCCTGCCGGCAGTTGGGGCGATGGCTCGCTGCGCTTCCTGATCCTGCCGATGATCGCGCTTGCGCTGCCGCAGCTGGCAGTCTTTGCCCGGCTGACGCGCGGCTCGATGATCGAGGCGCTGCACACCGACCATATCCGCACGGCCCGCGCCTACGGCCTGCCGTCACGCACCGTCGTCATCACTCATGCGATGCGCGCAGCCATGCTGCCGGTGGTTTCCTATCTGGCACCGGCCGCGGCAGCCCTGCTCACCGGCTCGGCCGTCGTCGAGACGATCTTCACCATCCCCGGCGTCGGCCGCTATTTCGTGCTGGGTGCGATCAACCGCGACTATACGCTGGTGATGGGAACCGTGGTGCTGATCGCCATCTTCGTCATCGTTTTCAATCTTCTGGTCGACATTCTCTACGGCCTTCTCGATCCGAGGGTTCGCCATGACTGATATCGTCACCACGGAACTGCCGCCGGAAACAGCCAGCAGAAGCCTGTTTCAGCTAGCCACCATGCGTTTTCGCCGCAACCGCGCCGCCATGGCTGGCTGCGTGACGCTGTTGCTGATCACCCTGTTTTCCTTCCTCGGCCCCTATTTCATCAGCCATACCTATGACCAGGTGTTTCCGTCCTACGTCTCGATCCCGCCAAGCTTCGAGCCCCGGCCGGATGCGTCCAGCCTGCAGGCGGTAATGGAGGGCGTTGCCGGACGGGCGCGTGTCGATCTGAAGGAGTTTGCCGTCGAAGGCCAGACCTTCACCGCCACCGTGACCTCCGACGCGCCGATCGATCCGCGCACCACACGCTATTTCGACCGGGCCAACGAATTCGACAGCACGCAAGTGGTCGCCACCGAAGACGATGGCAAGACGCTGAAGCTCACGGGTAGCGTCTCGCGGGAATATTTCCTGTTCGGCACGGACTCCAACGGCCGAGATCTGATGGCCCGCGTCATGCTCGGCGGCCAGATCTCGATCGCCGTCGGCCTGCTCGCCAGCCTTGTTTCTCTGAGCATCGGCGTGCTCTATGGTGCGACCTCGGGCTATATCGGTGGCCGCGTCGACAATGTCATGATGCGGTTCGTCGAAATCCTCTATTCGCTGCCCTTCGTCTTCCTCGTCGTCGTGCTCGTCGTCTTCTTCGGACGCTCGTTCATCCTGATCTTCCTCGTCATCGGCGCGGTGGAATGGCTGGACATGGCCCGCATCGTGCGCGGCCAGACGCTGGCCTTGAAGCGGCGTGAATTCATCGGTGCGGCACAGGCATTGGGGTTGACGGACTGGCAGATCATCCGCCGCCACATCATCCCGAACACGATCGGCCCTGTGGTGGTCTTCGTTACTGTCGTGGTGCCGAAGGTCATCCTGCTCGAAAGCTTCCTGTCCTTCCTCGGCCTTGGCGTTCAAGCGCCGCTGACGAGTTGGGGCGCGCTGATTGCCGAAGGTGCCAACAACATCCAGTCGGCACCATGGCTTTTGATCTTCCCGGCGATCTTCTTCGTCCTCACCCTGTTCTCGCTCAATTTTGCCGGCGACGGCCTGCGCGATGCGCTCGACCCGAAGGACCGCTGACATGAATGATAAACAGGAAACAATTCTTGCGGTCCGCGACCTCAAGGTCACGTTCACGACGCCGGATGGCGACGTGCAGGCGGTCAAGGGCATCGATCTCGACATCAAGGCCGGCGAAACACTTGCCGTGGTGGGCGAGAGCGGCTCCGGCAAGAGCCAGACGATGATGGGCATCATGGGCCTGCTGGCCGGCAACGGCCAGGTCACCGGCTCGGCAAAGTATCGCGGCGAGGAACTGGTCGGCCTGCCGTTGAAGGCGCTCAACAAGGTGCGCGGCGCCAAGATCACCATGATCTTCCAGGAGCCGATGACCTCGCTCGATCCGCTCTACACGATCGGCCGGCAGATCGCCGAACCGATCGTCCACCATCGCGGCGGCACGTTCAAACAGGCGAGAGCCCGCGTGCTGGAACTGCTTGAACTGGTCGGCATTCCCGACGCCAAGCGCCGCATCGACAGCTATCCGCACGAAATGTCTGGCGGCCAGCGCCAGCGCGTCATGATCGCCATGGCGCTCGCCAACGATCCCGACATCCTGATCGCCGACGAACCGACGACAGCGCTCGACGTGACCATCCAGGCGCAGATCCTCGACCTACTCAATTCGCTGCAGGCGAAGTTCGGCATGGCGGTGGTGCTCATCACCCACGATCTCGGCATCGTCAAGCATTTTGCCAGCCGGGTTGCGGTCATGCGCCGCGGCGAGGTGGTGGAAACCGGAACGACGGCCGATATCTTCGAACGCCCGCAGGCCGATTACACTAAGATGCTGCTCGCAGCCGAGCCGCATGGCCGCAAGGCTTCACCCGGCGAGACAGCACCGGTCATTCTCGAAGGCAAGAATATCGCCGTCGATTATGCCACCGGCGGCGGTCTGTTCGGCAGTTCGGCCGGTGTCTTCCGCGCCGTCGATGGCGTCACTATCCGGCTGAGGGAAGGCCAGACCATCGGCATCGTCGGCGAATCGGGTTCAGGCAAATCGACGCTCGGGCGCGCCCTTCTGCGGCTGGTACCAAGCTCCGGCCGCTATCAGTTCGGAACGACCAATATTTCTGAATTCGGCCGCTCGGCCATGCGGCCGCTGCGCCGGCAATTACAGCTAGTCTTCCAGGATCCCTACGGTTCCCTGTCGCCGCGCCAGACGGTCGGGGAAATCATCACCGAGGGGCTCTATGTTCACGAGCCGCAGCTCAGCCGGGCTGACCGCGACAAACGGGCCATCGAGGCGCTCAAGGAAGTTCGTCTCGATCCGGCGGCCCGCAACCGCTATCCGCACGAGTTCTCCGGCGGCCAGCGCCAGCGCATCGCCATCGCCCGCGCTATCATCCTGAAGCCAAAGGTCGTCATTCTCGATGAGCCGACCTCGGCGCTCGATCGCTCGGTACAGGGACAGGTCATTGACCTTCTGCGCGATCTGCAGAAGGCGCATGGGCTCTCCTACATCTTCATCAGCCACGATCTCTCGGTGATCAAGGCGATGTCGGACTATGTGGTGGTCATGAAGAACGGCAAGATCGTCGAGGAAGGCGATACCGACGCGATCTTCGAAGCGCCGCGCGAAAACTATACCCAGACCTTGATGAGCGCTGCATTCACGGCGTGAACGTGGCCACCACATGCTGCCCCTCACCCTAGCCCTCGCCTCGCTTGCGGGGAGAGGGCTAGGGTGAGGGGCAAAGCCAACCAGGAATTGGAAACGGTCGTGTATCGAAAAAATGGGCGGCGCACCGATCCCTAAGCCATGAAACGCGGGATAATTTTCTCCACCAACCAATTTCGGTTCCGACATTTATACGATATTCTCCCACAAAGCCGGACGCGCAAGCGCCGAGCAAACAGCATAGCCGGAGCACGATCGTGACCAGCCCATCGCTTTACGAGATTCACGATCCTCGCTTTCGCTCGCTGATTGTCGGCAGCGCTATCCTTGAGGAACTGTATTCCGGCTGCCGCTGGGCCGAAGGGCCGGTCTGGTTCGATGACGCGCAGCAGTTGTTGTGGAGCGATATCCCCAACCAGCGCATGCTGCGCTGGGTGCCGGATGGCGGCGTCTCGGTCTATCGTTATCCCTCGAATTTTGCCAATGGCCACACGCGCGACCGGCAGGGGCGGCTGGTCTCCTGCGAGCACGGCACCCGCCGTGTCACCCGCACCGAGGCCGATGGTTCGATCACGGTGCTTGCCGACAGCTTTGAAGGCAAGCGGTTGAATTCGCCCAACGACGTCGTCGTGCGCTCCGATGGCAGCATCTGGTTCAGCGATCCGACCTACGGCATCCTGTCGGACTATGAGGGTTACAAGTCCGCTCCCGAGCAGGACAAGCGCAGCATCTACCGGCTCGATCCGGTGACAGGCGCACTGACGGCGGCCGCCAGCGATTTTCTCCAGCCGAACGGCCTTGCCTTCTCGCCGGGTGAAACCAAGCTCTACGTCGCCGACAGCGGCACCAATCCGGACGATACGGCACCGGCCCATATCCGGGTCTACGATGTGGAAGGCACGCGCCTGACCAATTCCGGTGTCTTCTGCCATCTCGATGAAGGCCGCCCGGACGGATTTCGCCTCGATACCAACGGCAACCTCTGGACCAGCGGCGGCCATGCGGTACATTGTTTTGCCCCGGATGGCACGCTTCTCGGCAAGATCCGCATCCCGCAGGGCGTCTCCAACCTCACCTTCGGCGGCCCGCGCCGCAACCGGCTGTTCATCACCGCGACGCAGTCGGTCTATTCGATCTATGTGACGGCGACCGGCGTTCAGCGGCCGTAACTGCTGCTATTCCTTGATCTCGCTCCGGTGCTTCAGCTGCTGCTCGCGGAAAAAGATGAACAGGCCGGAGGCGATGATCAGCGCTGCGCCGACGACCACGGTCCAGCGCGGCGTATCGCCGAAGAACATCCAGCCGAACACCACCGCCCAGAAAAGAAGCGTATATTGCAGCGGCACGACCGTTGCCGCATCCGCAAGCTTGAGCGAGCGGCTGACGAGAATATGCGCAAGCATGGCGACGATGCCCAGCAGGCATAACGCAAAGAGCGCCTGCATATCCATCGGTGCCCAGCCGGCGGTATTGGCACCGACGCCGACCAACGAAAAGATCAGCGCGCCGCTCAGCTGCCAGAAGATCAGCGTCGTATCCGGCGTCGAGCGCAAGGTCCGTCCGAGAAGCAGGGCGAAGGCAAAGGCGGCGCTGCCGACCAGCGCAATCAGCGCCGGCAGCGAAAAGCTCTTGGCGGATGGCTCCAGCGCGACAATCACCCCGGCAAAGCCGATCAAGATCGCCGTCCACCGCCGCCAGCCGACTTTCTCGCCCAGAAGGAACGGCGAGGCCGCCGCGACATAGATTGGCGCTGCCAGCCAATAGGTCATCGCGTCGGCGAGCGGCATATAGGCGACGGCATAATAGAAGGCCGACGCATCGACGGCGAACAGCAGCGAGCGCAGCGCATGCAGCCATGGCCGATCGACCTGGATCAGGCTGCGCCAGCCGCGCTTGATGAAAAACGGCGTCAGCACGACCAGCGCCGCGATGCTGCGTATCGTCATCAACTGGGGAACTGAATAGGTCGAGACCAGCCATTTCCCCATGACGTCGTTGAGCGAAAACATCAACATGCCGAGCAGCATAATCAGCACCCCTGTGCGGGCGGCATTGGGTGAGTGGGCGAGGGGGACTGTTTCGACTGTCATGGCATCGTTTCCGGCAAAGATGCGTGCCAGTCGCACATTCCAGCCGGGCGATCCAGTCGCGAATTCATCCTGCCGTGCCTTGGCCGCACCGAGATCGACCGCAACTCGAAGGGCGTCAGCCAGATCGTTACCGTCGAGGATTCCATGAGCATGGTGCACGGCTCCGGCGGCATCAACAAACCGGCTTCACCCGAACTGCGTTCCGAAGTCGCCATCATCGCCGGTATCGCTGCTGCGACCGTCGGCTCGGCCAAGGTCGATTGGGCGGCGCTCGCCGACGATTACGATCTGATCCGTGACCATATCGCCAATCTCATTCCCGGCTTCGAAGACTACAACACGCGCGTCCGCAAGCCACGCGGCTTCCACTTGCGCAATGCCGCTTCCCATCGCGAATGGGAGACGCCGGGTGGCCGCGCCACCTTCTGGACCGGCCCGCTGCCCACAGCCGTCGAGCATCAGGTTGCCCGGGGCCAGGACGGCGTCTTCGTGCTCCAGACTTTCCGCTCGCACGACCAGTACAACACCACCATCTACGGCATGGACGATCGCTATCGCGGTGTCTACGGCGAACGCAGCGTCGTCTTCATCAACCCCGCCGATCTAGCTGAACTCGGCGCAGAAGCCGGCGACAGGGTCGACGTTATCGGCCCGTATGACGACGGCGTTTCCCGCATCGCCAGCGATTTCCGGCTGGTGCCCTACGACATCCCGCGCGGCTGCGTTGCCGGCTATTATCCCGAACTCAACGTCCTTGTGCCGCTATCAAGTGCTGGCGACCAGAGCGATACGCCAACATCGAAATCGGTCCTCGTCTCCTTCCGTACCAAGGACATGGCGGCAAAAGCCGCCTGATGTCGGAACACCCATCCGAGGTGGACTTTCTCGCCCGCGTCGAGGCGATCCGCGCGCGGGACCCGGCGCTTTCGCCGTTGGCGGCAGGCATCGTTGCCGCCGTTAGCCAAGGGATCGCCTCCGATAGCCGCAGCTTCGCAAAGCTGTTCGGCATCGCCCATGCTCTTGTTCTGCGCGAGATCAACCAGATCGCCGGGCCGGATGCACCGATCGAAATCACCCGCCGGGATGCCCGCACGCAGCGAACGCATTTCAAACTTACGGTAAAAGGCGAGCCACTTTGCCGCCCACTCCCTTGACCTTGGCCAAAGGCTTGCTAAGTAATCATGGACTCCGCAGCGCAGGGCATTTCAACACGCCTGCTGAGCAAACCTGATACCGGGCCCCTCTGGCGAGAATTTACGGCGCTCTCGTGATGTCGGTATTACCCCGCAAATAAGCCGGCGGATTGTAAGCAAATGACACTCCATATCATGCGTTCTTCGCATGCCGTTCAGGGCATGTGGGATTTTTCCAACTATTCAGCTCTCGGCCTCATCGGGTCGGAGGTGCGGCCATGACCACAGCTCCCCAGACTTCGACGCTTAGCTATTTCAAATGGTCCTTCATCGTCACCGCCGTCGGTCTTGCACTCGGCGCCTGGCTCGGCTGGACGACCACGGGAACGATCGGTGGCATGGCCACGGTCTTCTTCATCTGTACGGTTCTCGCCGTGCTGGAAATCTCGCTCTCCTTCGACAACGCCATCGTCAACGCCAACAAGCTCAAGGAAATGACGCCGGTCTGGCAACAACGGTTCCTGACCTGGGGCATCCTCATCGCCGTTTTCGGCATGCGGATCGTCTTTCCGCTGCTCATCGTCGTCATCGCCGCAAAGATCGGACCGATCGAAGCGCTGGTTCTGGCTGCCGCACGTCCGGAAGAATATGCCCGCATTATGAACGAGGCGCATCTGCCGATCGCCGCGTTCGGTGGTACCTTCCTGATGATGGTCGGCCTGAAATTTTTCTTCGATCATGAGAAGGACGTGCACTGGATCCAGGTGCTGGAACGCAACATGTCCCGGTTCGCCTCGATCAAGGGCGTTGAGATCGCCTTCGTATTGGCTGTGATCCTGATCTTCTCGTCGCTGCTTGAAGGCGAAGAATCAACCACATTCGTCTATTGCGCCATCTACGGCCTCTTGACCTTCCTTGCAGTCGAAGTTGTCGGCGGCCTGCTCGATGCGTCGCAGCAGACGATGAACGCGGCGGCAAAGGGTGGTCTCGGCGCCTTCATCTATCTCGAAGTGCTGGACGCCAGCTTCTCCTTCGATGGCGTCATCGGCGCCTTCGCCTTGACGCAGAACCTCTTCGTCATTGCCATCGGCCTTGGCATCGGCGCCATGTATGTGCGCTCGATGACCATCATGCTGGTGGAAAAGGGTACGCTTGCCGAATACCGCTACCTGGAACACGGCGCCTTCTACGCAATCCTTATCCTGTCGGTGATCATGTATGTCCAGACGCTCTTCCATATCCCGGAAGTCATTACCGGCCTCGGCGGTGCGGCACTGATCGGCATCTCGCTCTGGTCGTCCATCAAGCACAACCGTCGCGAACAACTGAGCGGCGCGCACTAAATAACAAGAACACTCCGCGTAAAAACAATTGCCGTCCGCCACAAGCGGGCGGCATTTTCATGTCTGCATGCTTGCATCATTCGAACCCCGAAACTTCTCGCGCTTGACATCGCCGGCGATTCAACCGCCTCGTCGGCATTCCCGTTGAAGCAATCGTGGCCCTGAAACGCAAAAAAACCGCCAGTTGCCTGGCGGGTTTTTCAGATTTCATGCAGCGGTTGAATTAGCCGCGCTTGACGGAATGGAAGTTCGCCGGGTTGATACCGAGCGTATAGAGGTCGCGGTCCAGCGGACGGCGGTTGCCCTCTACTGCTGCGGCAGCGGCCGTGGCCGCGCCAAAGATGGCAATGGCATTACCGAAAAAGCCTCGGGCAGATTTACGGGCACTCATCTCTTTTAACTCACTTTCCTAAGTTGTTGTTGTGTCTTGTTGACGAGATGAATATGCGGTCTGCAACCTCCGTTTACAATGCACAGGAATTCATCCCAGCCATGCAAATAGCAAGGGCCCGGTTAACATCAGTCAACCGGGCCCTTGCTGTGACGACCTTGGGAGGAACCGTCAGTCTTCGTTGGCAGCAAGCTGCGAAAGCACCTGGCCACGGCCGCGTGCCCGCAGGATCAACGGTACGATCAGCGCCGCAGCAGCAATCACCAGCAGCACGGCTGCGACCGGGGAGGTGAAAAGCACCGTCACATCGCCCTGGCTGATCGCCAGCGCACGGCGGAGCTGCTGCTCGGCCAATGGTCCGAGGATCAGGCCGACGACGACAGGCGCGATCGGATAACCAAAGATGCGCATGCCGTAGCCGAGAACACCGAACGCCAGAAGCATGCCGAGTTCGAACACCGACGGATTGGCGCCGATGGTGCCGAGCGTCGCAAACAACAGGATACCGGCATAGAGCCACGGCTTCGGGATCGTCAGGAGCTTCACCCACAGGCCGACCAGCGGCAGGTTGAGAACCAGCAGCATGAAGTTGGCGATCAGCAGGGATGCAATCAGGCCCCAGACGAGCTGCGGATTGGTGGCAAACAACAGCGGACCGGGCTGCAGGCCGTATTGCTGGAATCCGGCCAGCATGATCGCAGCAGTCGCAGTGGTCGGCAGGCCAAGCGTCAGCAGGGGCACCAGTGTTCCGGCCGCCGAGGCATTGTTGGCCGCTTCCGGCCCGGCTACGCCTTCGATGGCGCCATGGCCGAATTCTTCCGGATGCTTGGACAGCCGCTTTTCAGTTGCATAAGAGAGGAACGTGCCGATTTCGGCGCCGCCGGCCGGCATCGCGCCGATCGGGAAGCCGATTGCCGTTCCACGCAGCCATGCCTTCCATGAGCGAGCCCAGTCCTGACCGGTCATCCAGACAGAACCCTTGACCGCCTCGATCTTGTCTGGCCCCTGATTGCCCTGAGCGGCGATATAAAGCGATTCACCGATGGCAAACATCGCGACGGCCAGCGTCGTCACTTCGATGCCGTCGAGAAGGTCGGGAACGCCGAAGCTCATGCGGGCCTGGCCGGTCAGCTGGTCGATGCCGATGATGGCGAGTGCAAAGCCGATGAACAGCGAGGTCAGACCGCGCAGCGTCGAATCGCCGAAGGCCGAAGACACGGTGACGAAGGCGAGAACCATCAGAGCGAAGTATTCACGCGGACCGAAAACAAGCGCCAGCTTGACGACGAACGGAGCGATGAAGGCAAGGCCAAGCGTCGCGATCAGGCCTGCGACGAACGAGCCGATGGCGGCCGTTGCCAGTGCTGGCCCACCGCGCCCCTTGCGGGCCATCTTGTTGCCCTCAAGTGCCGTGACGATCGAGGCGCTTTCGCCGGGTGTGTTGAGAAGGATTGAGGTCGTCGAACCGCCATACATGCCGCCGTAATAAATGCCGGCGAACATGATCAGCGAACCGCCCGGATCCAGCCGGTAGGTCACCGGCAGCAGCAGCGCCACGGTCAGGGCCGGGCCGATGCCCGGCAAGACGCCGACGGCAGTCCCAAGCGTCACGCCGATCAATGCGTAGAATAGATTCATCGGCTGGGCGGCGACGAGCATGCCCTGCATCAGGAAATCGAATGTGGTCATGTCAGTGCCTTACCAAAACAGGTGTTCGAGCGGACCGGCAGGCAACGAGAGCTGCAGCAACCCGGCAAAGACCAGCCAGACGCCAAGACAGAGCACAATGCCGATCGGGATCGTGAACCAGAGCTTCCGCTTTCCGAACCCAGCTGCAGTTGCGGCGAACAAAAGGCCGGTGGCGATAGAAAAGCCCAGCGGCTTCAGCGTCAGCATCTGCGCAGCGAGACCGCCGATGATCCAGATAACCGGGCCGAATTCCTGACGCTCGCGCGCCGGAAAATCTCCGCGCAGGGCCTCGAATACCGTCCAGGCAGCCAAAAGCAGAAGCACGCTGGCGATCACGAAGGGAATGGTCGCCGGGCCGATACCGGAATAGCTGGTGATCTTGGCAAGCTGCGACGTATCCCAGAAGATCAGGCCGGCCAGACCAGCCAGGAAGACGGCAATGACAAGCGCCGCCCTATCAGGGCGGCGTGTCTGCGTCGAAGGGGTGTTGCCCTTGCTCATTTAACCAGACCAATGTCCTTGAGGATGGTTTCGGTTGCCGAAACGTCCTTGGCCAACTGTTCCTTGAAGGCGTCGCCAGCAAGGTAGGTATCCGTCCAGCCCTTGGTCTTCAAGGTTTCCTGCCAGCCGGCCGACTTGG
This sequence comes from Pararhizobium sp. PWRC1-1, assembly GCF_049897905.1. Lineage (NCBI taxonomy): Bacteria > Pseudomonadati > Pseudomonadota > Alphaproteobacteria > Hyphomicrobiales > Rhizobiaceae > Pararhizobium > Pararhizobium sp. PWRC1-1. The sequence goes on from NZ_JAFCXE010000008.1 coordinate 207,729, forward strand.
CAAGCTTTTCGACGTCAGCCGAAACAGCAGCCTTCTGCTCGTCGGTCAGGCCAGGAGCAGCAGCAACCATGCGCCAGTTCTGAACCACGACATCGAGTCCACCTTCCTTGATGGTCGGGGCGTCGATGCCGGGCAGGCGCTCTGGGCTCGACATGGCAAGCAGGCGAAGCGTGCCGGCCTTGATCTGCGATTCGAATTCGCCGTAGCCAGAAATGCCGGCCGTTACCTGGCTGCCGAGAATGGCCGCAAGGGCTTCGCCGCCGCCGGAAAACGCGATGTAGTTGATCTTGGTCGGGTCAACGCCGGCTGCCTTGGCAATCAGGCCGACTGCGATATGGTCCGTACCGCCCGCCGAACCGCCGCCCCAGGAGACTGCGCCCGGATCTTTCTTCAGCGCTTCGACGAGATCACCCATGGTCTTTAGCGGCGAATCCGCCGGAACGACGATCGCTTCGTATTCGCCGGTCAGGCGCGCGATCGGGGTGACATCATTGAGCGTCACTGGCGACTTGTTGGTGAGAATGGCGCCGACCATGACGTAGCCGCCGACGATCAGGGCATTGGCGTTGCCAGACGACTGGCTGGCGAACTGGGCGAGGCCGATCGTGCCGCCGGCGCCCGGTACGTTCTGAACCTGAACGTTGCCGGAAATGCCTTCGGCTTGCATGACCGACTGGATCGAGCGGGCCGTCTGGTCCCAGCCGCCGCCCGGATTGGCTGGGGCGATGATGGTGTAGTCAGCGGCAACAGCCGGCAGGGCAAGAGCGCCAGCGAGAATGGATGCCAGAAAAAACTGTTTCAAAGGGTAGTCCTCCGTCAGGCGCGCTCGTTCAGTTGGCGCGCACATTGTTCATCTTTGCGGACGGGGGACGGCTCACTGTCGATCAGCTGCAGCGGCCTTTGAGGCACGCCGGTACGCCGGGTCTGGTGAAACTCCTCCCATACGCCTCGATCATCCGCCTCCACGGATAATGAAGAACTGCAAGGCACCATATGAAGCTGACATTTACCTGACATCGGGCGGGGCCTTGCGCTGTTAATGTCCCTTAATTTTTGGTTTTCGTCTACTGCAGCCGTAAAACTTCGTTCCAGCGGGCAATCAGCCGCGCCCGCTTGACCTGATCGAGATAGACCATCAGTCCGGGGCTGACCGGAACCGGCTTCAATTGACCGCCGAGCATCTCGCGCATCGTGTTGGCGGTGTTGACCCCAGCCACATCTGGGCTGACGGCAGGGATCTGCAATTCGCGCGCCATGATCGTCTGCCCCTCCTTCGACATGAAGAATTCCAGATAGCGGCGGCCGAGATCCGGGGTTGCCGCCGCCTGCGGCACCAGCCCGATGCGGGACATGACAACGGTATAGTCCCGCGGCAGCACGATGCCGACATCCGGATGCCGCGATGCCCAATCGGCGGCATAGGAGCCGAGAATATTATAGCCAAGCACGAAGCGGCCGTCCGAGACGCGCTCAAGGATGGCCGAACTGGTGGAATAGAGCTTGACCCCAGCAGCCCCCATGGCCTGGATCACCGACCAGATGTCGCCGAACTGCTCCTGATCGCGCGCCATGAACAGGAAACCGACGCCGGATCGCTCGATATCGTAGGTGCCGATCTTGCCGAACACGGCGCTGCCTTGGCGCTTGAGATAATCGACGAACTCCGCTCGCGTCGATGGCGGCTTTTCCCGGGTGAAACTCGGCTTGTGATAGACGAACACCGCCGGCTCGAAGGTCAGCGCATAGGCCGTGTTGCGCCAATTGGCCCAGGCCGGCCAGCGGCCGCTCATCGGCATGTCGCTGCGCTGGGCGTAGCCGTCGTTGCTCAGCTTCACCTGCAGGTCCATCGCCGAGGAAAAGGCGAAATCCGCGGTCTTTTCGCCGGCATCGGTCTCCTTGACAATCCGGTCGTAGATCTCGCCGGTCAGCATATCCTCGTAGCGCACCGCCACATCCGGATTGGCGGTCTGGAAACCGATGATCATCGGCCGCGCCAGGGGCTCGTCGAGCGAGGAATAGACAATGACGGTCGGAGCCGCCGCATCGCCCGAACGCGCCGGAAACAGCGTCAGCTGGGCAGCGGCCGTCGTTGAAAATCCACAGAGAAGACAGAGAAGGGAAAGGAAACGCATAAAACGATATTGCCGCAGCATCGGCCCGTTCACAAGCGCCAGCACGCCCGATACAGTGGCTGCAAGGAGACAGCACATTTGAGAATACTACTGGTCGAGGACAATACGGCGCTTTCGGAAGGACTTGTCGCGATCCTGCGCGGCAGCGGCTATGCCGTGGATGTCGTCCACGACGGCGCCTCGGCCAATGCGGTCACCGCTACGGAAACCTTCGACCTCGTCATCCTCGATCTCAACCTGCCGGAAATGGATGGCCTCGACGTCTTGCGCTCGATGCGCGCACGGCAGAACAAGGCGGCGGTGCTGATCCTGACGGCGCGCGGCACGCAGGAAGAAAAGATCAAGGGGCTCGACCTCGGCGCCGACGACTACATGATCAAGCCGTTCGACATCAGCGAGTTCGAGGCCCGCGTCCGCGTTCTGCTGCGCCGGCAGGCCGGCCTGCGCTCTTCGCTTGTCAGCTATGGAAAGATCTCGCTCGATCTCAATTCGCGCACCTTTTCAGCCGATGGCATCACGGTCGATATTCCCGCAAGGGAACTCGGCCTTTTGGAAATCCTGTTCATGCGCGCAGGCAAGGTGGTCGCCAAGGAGGCGATCATCCAGTCGCTGACGGCTTTCGATGACGATCTCAGCGCCAATGCCATCGAGCAATATGTCAGCCGGTTGCGCAAGCGCCTGGCGCCGCATGGGCTGACGGTGCGTACCGCGCGCGGTATCGGCTATTATCTCGACAAGATGGCGGACGCATGATGGCACGGCGTGCCTATTCGCTGCGCCGGGGGCTTTTGGCCTGGCTGCTGATCTCGACCGTCGTCATCGGAGCACTTGCCCTGATCGACACCTATCGCGAGGCAGTGAAGACCGCGAACATCGTCTCCGACCGGGTGCTTGCCGGTTCGGCACTGGCGATTGCCGAAAGGGTCGTGGTCGCCGAAGACGGTTCGCTGGAAGTCGATATCCCCTATGTGGCATTGGAAATGCTGACCTCGGCAGCGCAGGACCGCGTCTTCTACCGGGTCGACGGGCCACCCGGCCAATTCATCACTGGCTACCAGAACCTGCCATCAGTCGCCGATCTCAATGGCCAATCGGCCGTCTATACCGATGCACAGTTTCGCGGCGAGCCGATCCGGGTCGCAGCTCTGGAGCGGTCGGCATCCACCGGCATCAATTCCGTTCCCTTCGTCGTCACCGTCGCAGAAACGACGATTGCCCGGCGGCAATTGACGCAGGCGATCCTTTTGCGGTCAGCATTCCGGTTGCTGATGATGATCGCCGGTGCTGCCATCATCGTCTGGATCGCGGTCACAATTTCGCTGAGGCCGCTTTATCGCCTCGGCGATGCCATTGCCGAGCGCAGCCCTGACGATCTGCACCCGATCGACCAATCGGTGCCGAGCGAAGTCGAGGGACTGGTTGAAACGGTCAATTCCTTCATGGTGCGGCTGCAATCTGCACTCGATGCGCTGCGTCATTTCTCCGGCAATGCCAGCCACCAGCTGCGCACGCCGCTGGCGATCATCCGCACCCAGCTGGCGCTGTCGGCCCGTGCCACAACGCTGGAGGAGGCGCAGGCCGCCGCCCGCAAGGGTGACGAGGCCGTCGCCCATGCCGAACGCATCCTGGCGCAATTGCTGTTGATGGCAAAGATCGACGCTGCCGGCTCGAAGGAGCCGCAGCCGCTCGAGATCATCGACCTGATGGCGCTGGCACAGCAGATCACCGGTGACCGGGTGCCCGGCGCCGGCGAGGCTGGCATCGATCTCGGTTTTGAGGGCGAGGGCAAGGCGCTGATCCGGGCGGAACCGCTGCTGATCGGCGAACTGCTGCGCAACCTGATTGAAAACGCCATTGCCTATGCCGGCAAGGGGGCGGAGGTCACGGTCCGGGTCGAAACGGAAAAAGACGGCGTCCGGCTCGACGTCGAAGACAACGGCCCCGGTATCCCGCCGGAGAACCGGCAGGTCGTGCGCCAGCGTTTTGCCCGCGGCGGACGCGGGCAAGCACCGGGGATGGGTTTGGGTCTTCCGATCGTCGAAGAAATCGCCGGACTGTTCGGCGGACATCTTAACCTGGGCGAAGGGCCGGAGGGCAGGGGGCTCAAAGCCTCGGTAATATTCCCGGCCGCGATAGCTGGCCCGGCCGCTACATCTGCCTAGCGGTTGCGACCTGTCATGAGAGAGGTCGTTTCACGGGTCTGAACGAGAAGGATCGCGTTCCAGATCATCTGGACAAAACCGCGATCAGACGGGCTCGACAGCTTGCGCTGCGAAAACATGGTATGCTCCATTGGTTTGTTGCGAGGGTGAGATAGCACTCCGCCATGTATTTCGCCAGAGGGTGAAAAGCAAATCTGCCCTGCGCGGCAAGCATGGCAGATACATTCGAAATTCGTCCGTGCGAAATACATAATATTACAAGTAAACCCACTCAATATATAATTGCGCCTTCGCCGATAATTGCCTGATGAATCAATGGTTTGCTTGCGAACCATTAAACAGCGCCGTCGGCAGGTTTCTTCGCGCCTTTTGAGGACTCGAAAGAACCGGTTTCGCGCGTCTCCTGTGGAATAGCGGCGTCGCTTTCGCGTCTTTCGTCGAAATGGCTTTTGGTTTTTTCCCATGCCATGCTGCGTCAAACAGATGGGAGAAAACCATGGCGGAACATTTCAGGGCACTCGTGATCGACGACCGAGATGGCAAACCGGTGGCCGGCTTTCGGGACTTGGCGCTTGCGGATCTGCCCGATCACGACGTGCTGGTCGAGGTCATGTTTTCGACGCTGAATTACAAGGATGGCCTTGCCGTTTCCGGCAAGGGCCGCATCGCCCGCCGCCTGCCGATGGTGGCCGGGGTCGATCTTTCCGGCATCGTCGTCGAATCCCGTAATCCGGACTGGAAGACCGGCGACAAGGTTGTCGTCAATGGCTGGGGCATGTCGGAAATGGAATGGGGTGGCTACACCCGGTTCCAGCGCCTGAAACCCGAATGGCTGACGCGCCTGCCGGATGCGTTCACGCTTGAAGAGAGCATGGCGATCGGCACCGCAGGTTACACGGCCGCCCTTGCGATCGAAGCGCTGGAAGCCTGGGGCAAGATCAAAGCGGATGCGCGCGAAATCCTGGTCACTGGTGCGGCCGGCGGCGTCGGCTCTGTCGCTATCACGCTGCTGGCAAAGCGCGGTTATAGGGTCACCGCATCCACCGGCCGGCCGGAAACCCACGATTATCTGTCGGCCCTCGGCGCGACTGGTTTCATCGACCGGGCCGAACTTGCCGCAAAGGGCGCAGCACTTCAGAAGGAGCGCTGGGCAGGCACCATCGACTCCGTCGGATCCACCACGCTCGCCAACGTTCTGGCGCAGACTGTCCAGAGCGGCGCGGTTGCTGCCTGTGGCCTCGCCGGCGGCGCCGATCTGCCTGCAACAGTCATGCCGCACATCCTGCGCGGGGTCGCATTGCTCGGCATCAACTCGGTGACGGCACCGCACACCGAACGCGACATGGCCTGGGCCATTCTGGCAGAAAGCCTCGACCGCCAGCACCTTGCGGCGATGACGACGGTCGAGCCGCTGTCGCGTCTGCCGCAGCTTGCAGAAGACATCGTTGCTGGAAAAATCCGTGGCCGCGTCGTTATCGACGTCACGAAATAGGCCAGCGCTCAGGGGATAAGTCCAGCGCAGCCAGGAAGCGTGTCATGACCAGCCAGCCCGTACCCGAAGCCGTCGCCGAAGCGCTCGAGCGGTATCCCGAGCCGATCAGACTACGGCTGCTGCAGATCCGTGATCTCATCCTTGTTGTGGCGGCAGAGACCCAAGGCGTCGGCCCGCTGACCGAAACGCTGAAATGGGGCGAACCGGCCTATCTGACCGAAGCTAGCAGAAGCGGCACGACCCTCCGTCTGGGCGTGTCCAAGTCGGCGCCTGATCACTGCGCTGTGTTCGTCAGCTGCCAGACCACGCTGATCCAAACTTTTCGTGCACACTTTGCCGATGACTTTGCCTTCGAGGGTCAGCGCGCGCTGCTCATTCCGGCCACAGGCCTTTTGCCCCGGGAACCGCTGGCGCTCTGCCTGGGCGCAGCGCTGACGTATCATCGGCAGAAGGCGACACGGAAAATCCAGCCGACATGATAACGCCCGCCACTTGCGTGGCAGGACGCGATCACGCCGATGTTTTCCCGTAACCCGGAATGCCGGATTCGGGCCTTACTTCATTGTGTAGACGTCGATGGTGAAGTACTTATTGTTGATCGTCTTGTAGGTGCCGTCTGCACGAATATCGGCAAGCGCCTTGTTCAGCTTTTCGCGAAGATCGTTGTCGTCCTGGCGAAGGGCGATCCCAACGCCGTCGCCGACGAATTTCCGGTCGGTGATCGGCTCGCCGATCAGTTCGCAGCATTTGCCGTCATTGTTCTTGTTGACCCAATCGAGCATCGGCAGCATGTCGCCGACTTCCATGTCGAGGCGGCCATTGGCCATGTCGAGATTGGCCTCATCCTGCGTCGGGTAAAGCTTGATCTCCGCATCGGGATAGACGGCGGCGATGTATTCCGCCTGTGTCGTGCCGGCCTGCGCCCCGATGACCTTGCCCTTCAGCGCCTCGTTGGTGAATTCGGTGATACCGGCACCCTTTGCCGCGACATGGGTCATGGCCGCCATATAATAGGGATCACTGAAGGCAACCTGCTTCCTGCGCTCGTCGGTGATGAACATCGAGGCGATGATCATGTCGTATTTCTTGGCGACCAACCCGGGAATGATGCCATCCCAATCTTGCGCAACGACCTCGCATTCGACCTGCATCTTGGCGCACAGTGCCAGGCCGATCTCGACATCGAATCCACCAATCTTTCCGGCGGTATCGATGAAATTGAAGGGAGGATAGGCGCCTTCAGTCCCGATTCTGAGCTTTTCGGCAGCACTGGCAGGCGTCACGGAAAAGGCAGCGGTACAGGCCAGAGCCAATGCGATCATGTGTGTTTTCATGCGTTCAGTTCCCCTTGTAGCGCACCGTTTGCCGGTGCTTGGTGGAAACTCTATGCCTGAAATGCCTATAAACGAAATAGATAGAGACAATAGCCGGTATAAACGCGCTTGATCACTAAATTGGAAAAACCGTGATGGAAAAGCGCTAGAACGTTGGTGGCGTGTTGATCCACAGAAGCACTGTCTCGCCGTCATGGCGGTTCGACCAGGCGTGGTGGCGGCGACTGTTGAAATAGAGGGAATCGCCGGGGCTCAAATCATGAAACTGATCGGAATCCAGCACGAATTCCACCCGGCCCGAAAGCACATAGACGAATTCCTCGCCTTCATGCTTGTAGGCCCCCTCGCTGGAGGCGCCCGGCTCCAGCACGAAACGATGGCAATCCATCTGGTTGCGGCCCTCGGCGAGCAACTGCACCGTCACACCCGGCGTCGTGCGCGGCCATGTCCGCCATTCGCCGAAGCGCACCAATGCCCGCACATCCGGCTCGTCCTCGCCGGAAAGGCTCGAAACTGTCGTCGAAAAATATTCGGCAAGATTATGCAGGACAGCGACTGAAACCCCCTGCGAGGTCCGCTCCAGCGTCGAAAGAACCGAAGCCGCGATCCCGACATCGCCGGCCACCTGCTCCAGCGTCTTGCCGGCCGTGTGACGCATACTTCTGAGCTTGCGCCCGATCTGTGATTGCGGGACGACATCGCCTGTGGACGCCGGACCAGTGTCATCGAGTTCGCTGGCCTCCGCCTCCAGCGCTTCGCGGATCGCGGCCGGATTGAGCCCGCGCTCCGCCCGAAACCACGAAATCCGCTTCAGCTGGGCGACGTCACCTTCGCTATATTGCCGGTGTCCGGTGACGGACCGGCCCGGCACGACCAACCCTTGCGTCTCCCACAAGCGTAAGGTCGATGCGGAGACGCCGGCAAGCCGTGCGGCTTCCGCGACCTTGTAGCGTATCTTCATGGCATCACTCATAAGCCGTCCCGTGACATCTTCAAGCCGCCCATGCGCACTGTTTCTGCCCTGGCGCAGCAGGCACCAGTGCGGATGCGAAAAATCGGCCCGGATAACACCTTTGCCCGGCCGGAAACCCATTCCCGGCGCTGCTTCTCAAATCACAAAATTTGATTTGCAAACCTACAGAAAAAATATAGGATTTCCACAAAATCTGCAACCGTAAATGCTCCACGCCAACATCAGGATGATACCCGTGACCAGTTTGACCGATCGCAAGAACGCAGCCATTTCCCGTGGTGTCGGCATGACCACGCAGATCTATGCGGATCGTGCCGAGAATTCCGAGATCTGGGACAAGGAAGGCAATCGTTACATCGATTTTGCCGCCGGTATCGCCGTCGTCAACACCGGCCACCGCCATCCGCGCGTCATTGAAGCTGTCAAGAAGCAGCTCGACCGTTTCACCCACACCTGCCATCAGGTCGTACCTTACGAAAACTATGTCGAGCTCGCCGAGCGATTGAATGCCATCCTTCCGGGTGACTTCGCCAAGAAGACGATTTTCGTCACCACCGGTGCGGAAGCAGTCGAGAACGCAGTGAAGATCGCCCGTGCCGCAACGGGCCGCCAGGCGGTCGTCGCCTTCGGCGGCGGCTTTCACGGCCGCACCTTCATGGGCATGGCATTGACCGGCAAGGTCGTGCCTTACAAGGTCGGCTTCGGCGCCATGCCGGCCGACGTCTTCCACGTGCCCTTCCCTGTCGAACTGCAGGGCGTATCCGCCGATCAGTCGTTGGCGGCCCTGAAGCGCCTTTTTGCAGCTGATGTCGATCCGAACCGCGTCGCTGCCATCATCATCGAGCCCGTGCAGGGCGAAGGCGGCTTCTATCCGGTGCCGACCTCCTTCATCAAGGCGATCCGCGAGATCTGCGACCAGCACGGCATCCTTCTCATCGCCGACGAAGTGCAGACCGGCTTTGCCCGTACTGGCAAGCTCTTTGCCATGGAGCACCATGGTGTTGCGGCCGACCTCGTGACGATGGCCAAGGGGCTTGGCGGCGGCTTCCCGATCGCAGCCGTGACCGGCCGCGCCGAGGTCATGGACGCTCCGGGCCCCGGTGGCCTCGGCGGCACCTATGCCGGTAACCCGATAGGCGTTGCCGCTGCCCACGCCGTTCTCGACATCATCGAAGACGAGAAGCTGTGCGAGCGGGCCGAACAGCTGGGCGGCCGCCTCAAGCAGCGCCTCGCTGCCATTGCCGAGCAGGTCCCGGAAATCGTCGATATCCGCGGCCCCGGCTTCATGAACGCGGTCGAGTTCAACGACGTGAAGACCAATCTGCCAAGCGCCGATTTCGCCAACCGCGTCCGCCTGATCGCGCTTGAAAAGGGCCTGATCCTGCTCACCTGCGGCGTGCACGGCAACGTCATCCGCTTCCTCGCGCCGATCACCATTCAGGACAATATCTTCGCCGAAGCGATGGACATTCTGGAAGCCTCAATCCTGGAAGCCCGCGCCTGATTTCAGGCATCGCTGGCGCGACATATCCTATCGGGCAGCAGCGCCACGCTGCCCGATAGACCCGGCTGCTGTTATCGGCTACCGGCATTGTTCCCGCGACGAAACATGCCGCCCTGCGTCGCTGCGCAGACTGCCAGAAAGGATCCTCCGATGATCTTTACCGAGACCTTGATCGCCCATGTCAGGGATCCGCATCTGCTCGGCCTGGTGAATGCGCCGTGGGCGCCTGCGGCCAAGACCTTCGACGTCCACAACCCATCGAACGGCGCCCTGCTCGCCACCCTGCCGGACATGGGAGTGTTGGAAACCCGCACGGTGATCGATGATGCCTATGCGGCGCAATTTCCATGGGCCGAGCGCCCCGCCGGCGATCGCAGCACCATCCTGCGCCGCTGGCACGATCTGGTCATTGCCCATATAGACGATCTCGCCGCGATCCTGACTGCCGAGATGGGCAAGCCGCTCAACGAAGCCCGCTCCGAAGTGCAGCATGCCGCCGCCTATATCGAATGGTATGCGGAGGAGGCCAAGCGCGTCTACGGCGAGACCATTCCCGCCCCCTCTACGGATCGCCGCATGATGGTGATCAAGCAGCCGGTCGGGGTTGTCGGCACCATCACCCCCTGGAATTTCCCGGCATCGATGGTCGCGCGAAAAATCGCACCGGCGCTGGCGGTAGGCTGCACCATCATCCTCAAGCCTGCCGAACAGACGCCGCTGGTGGCTTTGGCCATGCACGCACTGGCCATCCGGGCGGGCTTTCCCAAGGGTGTCTTCAACCTCGTACTAGCTTCTGAAGGCGATGCGATCGGTCGCGAACTCTGCACCAATTCGAGGGTGCGAAAAATCAGCTTCACCGGCTCCACCGAAGTCGGCCGCATCCTGATGCGGCAATGCTCCGACCAGATCAAGAAAATCAGCCTCGAACTCGGCGGCAGCGCACCGTTCATCGTCTTTGACGATGCCGATATCGACGCCGCCGTCGATGGCGCCATCCAGGCGAAATTCCGCAATGCCGGCCAGACCTGCACCTCGGCCAACCGCATTTATGTCCAGAGCCGGGTCCATGACGAATTCACTACCAAGCTGGCTGCCGAAGTCGCCAAATTGAAGGTGGGCGACGGCTTTTCCAAGGGCGTCACCATCGGTCCGCTGATCGATAGCCGGGCGATCGAGAAGGTCGAAGCCCATGTCAACGACGCGATCGGCAAGGGTGCAAAGCTTCTCTGCGGCGGCAAGCGTGTCTCCGGCGCCTTCTTCGAACCAACCGTGCTCTCCAATGTCGGCAAGGGCATGCTGGTCGCCTGCGACGAAACCTTCGGCCCCGTTGCCCCGATCATCCGTTTCGAAACGATGGAAGACGTCATCCTGCAGGCGAACGATACGATCTATGGCCTTGCTGCCTATTTCTACGCAACCGAACTGAAAAAGGTCTGGCGTGTCGCAGAAGCCTTGGAATACGGCATGATCGGCATCAATACCGGCCGCATGTCGTCCGAAGCCGCCCCCTTCGGCGGCCTCAAACAATCCGGCATCGGCCGCGAAGGCTCCCGCCACGGCGCCGAGGACTATCTGGAGATGAAATATCTCTGCATGGGGAATATCTGAGGCGGCGGCTATTCGGAATCGTTATCATCCCACGGGCGCCGTCGGGGAATATCCTCCAAATCCGGCTGGCTCCCGCCAAGCTCCGCGAGCCGTCTTCCGGCCTCGCGGTGTATGAGTGCTTGCAAAGCGTGCCGGATGACGGCTGACTTCTTCGTCAGCCCTTTATAGATCTGCGCCCTCGCAAACATTTCGTCATCCAGAACCACAGTGACACGCATTAATCCAATCTCCTTGAAGAAAGATCCAGATTACCACTAAACGATCACTGTTTGAATGCTTCCGGCTTCATCCCAATCTCGGCCAGCACCTCATGCGTGTGCTCTCCAAGCCTCGGCGCACCGCGCTCAAGCGCCAGTTCCGCGCCGGAAAACTGAATGGGCGTGCGTACCCCCGGCGCCGTACCCGATGCCGATCCAGCATGCGGCGTATCGACCCGCATGCCGCGGTGAATGATCTGCGGGTCCGAGAACACATCCGCCACCGTGTTGATCGGCCCACCGGGCACGCCGGCTGCTTCCAGCATGGCAAGCAACATATCCCGGCTATAAATCACCGTCCGCGCCGTCAGTTCCGGCGTCAGCGTGTCGCGATGTTTAACCCGGCCCGCATTGGTCAGGTAACGAGGATCTGTCGCCAGGCTATCGAGCCCCAGCAGCGTGCAGAACTTGACGAACTGGCGGTCATTGCCAATGGCGACGATCAGATGGCCGTCGGAAACCGGAAAGACCTGGTAGGGCGCAATATTGGGATGCGCATTGCCGAGACGACGCGGCGATTGTCCGGAAACGAGGAAATTCAGCGCCTGATTGGCAAGCACCCCGGTCATGCTGTCGAACAAAGCCATATCGACCTGCTGGCCGGCGCCGGTCCGCTCGCGCATGTGAAGTGCTGCCTGGATGGCGATGACACCATAAAGGCCGGTGAAGATATCGGCAAAGGCGACGCCGATCTTCTGCGGCTCGCCTTCCGGATCGCCCGTCAGGTCCATGATGCCGCTCATGCCCTGGATGATATAGTCATAGCCTGCGCGATGAGCATAAGGCCCGTCTTGGCCGAAGCCGGTAACGGAGCAATAGATCAGCCGCGGATTGACCTTCTTCAGGCTTTCATAGTCCAGGCCGTATTTCGCTAGCCCGCCAACTTTGAAGTTTTCCAACAGCACATCCGACTGCGCCGCCAGCCGCCGCACAGCTTCCTGCCCCTCTTCAGTGGTGAAATCGAGGATGACGGAACGCTTTCCCCGGTTGCAGGCGTGGAAATAGGCGGCATCCAGATGGCCGCCTGTCTCGCTTTCGATAAACGGAGGCCCCCAGGTGCGGGTGTCGTCTCCGGCCGGGCTTTCCACTTTGATCACATCCGCGCCAAGATCGGCCAGGGTTTGGCCGATCCATGGTCCCGCCAAGATGCGGGCAAGTTCGAGAACCTTCAGGCCCTTCAGCGGCGTTTCCATGCCGGCGCTCAGAAGAAGGCCTGCAGCCCGGTCTGGGCGCGGCCGAGGATCAGGGCGTGCACGTCGTGGGTCCCCTCATAGGTGTTCACCGTTTCCAGATTCACCATATGGCGCATCACCTGATAATCCTCGGAAATGCCGTTGCCACCATGCATGTCACGGGCGGCGCGAGCAATATCCAGCGCCTTGCCGCAATTGTTGCGCTTGACGATCGAGATCATCTCCGGCGCCATCCGGCCGGCATCCATCAGCTGGCCGACGCGCAGCGACGCCTGCAGCCCAAGCGTAATTTCCGTCTGCATGTCGGCAAGCTTCTTCTGGAACAGCTGCGTCTGGGCTAAGGGCTTGCCGAACTGCTTGCGGTCGAGCCCGTATTGGCGGGCCGCATGCCAGCAGAATTCAGCCGAACCGAGCACGCCCCAGGAAATGCCATAGCGGGCGCGGTTGAGGCAGCCGAACGGACCCTTCAGGCCCTCGACATTCGGCAGCAATGCGTCTTCGCCGACCTCGACATTGTCCATGACGATCTCGCCAGTGATCGAGGCGCGCAGCGACAGCTTGCCACCGATCTTCGGAGCCGACAGGCCTTGCATGCCCTTTTCCAGCACGAAGCCGCGAATGGCATTGCCATGCGCCTCGGATTTCGCCCAGACGACGAAGACGTCGGCGATCGGTGCGTTGGAAATCCACATTTTCGACCCCGTCAGCCGGTAGCCGCCATCGGTCTTCACCGCCCGTGTCTTCATGCCGCCGGGATCGGATCCCGCATCCGGCTCGGTCAGGCCGAAACAGCCGATCCATTCGCCGCTGATCAGCTTCGGCAGGTATTTCTGGCGCTGCTCTTCCGAGCCATAGGCATGGATCGGGTAGATGACGAGAGAAGACTGGACGCTCATCATCGAGCGGTAGCCGCTATCGACACGCTCGACCTCACGGGCAACCAGGCCATAGGCCACATAGGATGCACCGACGCCGCCATAGGTATCCGGCACCGTCACGCCGAGCAGGCCGAGTTCGCCCATTTCACGGAAAATCGAGGGGTCGGTCGTCTCGTTGCGATAGGCGTCGATGACACGCGGCTGCAGCTTGTCCTGCGCATAGGCGCGGGCCGTATCGCGGATCATCCGCTCATCTTCAGAAAGTTGATCCTCCAGCAGAAATGCGTCGTCCCACTGGAATTCCTGTCTTGAAGCCATGTCGTCCTCCCGTCACTTTCCTTCTTGTACCCGTTATGGCAAGCCGGGCAGGGCGATACAAACGAAAATGCCGCACTGCCTCATGCGCTGCGGGAATGGCGGCACGCAAGACCTCGAAGATACAGGACAAGGAAACGGCATGACTCACCTCGACAGGACACGCGCATCAAAGGTGATGGAAACCGCCGGGATCGATGCGCTACTTCTGCTTTCGCCGGAAAGTTTTACCTATGCAACGGGTGCACCTGCCGGTGTCGCGACAATGTGGCGGCGCGCCGGCGCCGTGGCGGTCATTGTCCCTGCAGATCCCGCACTTCCGCAAGCAGCCGTCGTCACCGACCTGTTCGAGGCGGCGTTTCGCGCCTCGAGCGCGATCACCGATATCCGCATCAATCCGATCTGGGTCGAGACCGGCGATATCAGGGGCATGGAAGCACAGCCGCCGGAAGAATTGATACAAGCCGCCTGGGCAAAACAGGGGCGCGCACCCGGCTTCCAGCGCCCGGAGACTTTTGACGCAAATCTTGGTTTCCAGCTGGCCGGAACCCTCATTGCCGAAAAGGGCCCGGGCACAGGCCGTATCGGTATCGAGTTCGATGGGCTTTCCGTTACCGATTTCCGGTTGCTGTCTGCGGCGTTGCCGCATGCCGAGCTCGTCGACGCTTCCGATCTGGTCCGGCGATTGAAGATGATCAAATCGCCAACCGAGATTGGCTATCTGCGTACAGCCGTCGAACTGGCCGAGGCCGGAATCGTCGCGTTGCGCGAAACCATCGATATCGGCATCAGCCGCGATGAACTGGCAAGCGCCTGGGAAAAAGGTGTTAGGGCCGAAGCATCCAGGCGCAACGTTGAGAATCTCACCGGGCTCTGGGAATATGTTTCCGTTGGGCAGAGCCCGTGGACCAAAGGCGGTGTGGTGGAACGCGGCGATCTGATCAAGGTCGATGTCGGCTGTTTGATTGCCGGCTATACATCCGACAGCGGCCGCACCTTCGTCTGCGGTGCGCCGTCTGCCCTTCAGGCCCGGCTGTTCGATGCCCTGCAAACGGCCTATGACGCGGGCCTGCCGCTGCTGAAACCCGGCATCGCCATGAGCGAGGTGCATCGGGCGACGACCGTAGCGATGGGAAATGCGGGCTTTTCCGGCTATACACGCGGTCATTTCGGCCATGGGCTGGGTGCCGGTCTTGGCAGCGAGGAATGGCCGTTCCTGTCGCGGCAATCCGATGTGATCATCGAGCCCGGCATGGTGCTGGCATTCGAGACGCCCTGGTATGTCGATGGCGCCGGCGGCATGATCATCGAGAACCAGTTGCTGATCACCGCGGATGGCCACGAGATCATGAACCGGCTACCCTCCGGCCTCGTCTCCCTCTGATCGCGGCTTCCCATGCCTGACAATCGCCTCGAACGCTTCGCCCATAATCTCGACTGGAACCTGCTGCGCACTTTTGTCGTCGTGGTCGAGGAGGGCAGCATCACAGCTGCGGCCAACCGGCTGCTTTTGCAGCAACCCGCCGTCAGTATGGCACTGAAACGGCTGGAACAGACTGTCGGTCAAAAGCTGATCGACCGCCGCCCGGGCCGCTTCGACCTAACGGAAGCAGGCGAAAAGTTGCACCGGCAATGCCGCGATATCTTTGCGGCGGTGGTGCGCCTGCCGAATGCGCTGGAAACAGCAGGTGACGACGTGACTGGCCATGTCAGCATCCACTCTGTTAGCCATGCGCATAATCCGGCCTGGGACCGCAAGCTTCAAAGCTTCTTTCAGCTTTATCCGAAGGCGACACTCAGCATCACGGTGGAAACCACCGTCAGCGTCATCAGCGCGGTCGAGCGCAACATCGCCACTATCGGCCTCTGCGACGGCAATATTCCCGAAGCGCTGACCAAGACGTTCCATATCCGCGAGCAATACGGGCTCTATTGCGGCCGGGGCCATCGGCTGTTCGGCGCAAAGACTGCGGCCTTGAACGACCTGCGCGGCGATCCCTACATCGCCTTCATCGCCGATGTTCTCGGCGGCCAGCATATGAATGCCATCACCGCCGTGCGCGCCATGGGCTCCTTTGGTCAGCAGGTCAGGGCCGTCTCGTGCAATGTCGAGGAGGTGCTGCGCCTGATATCAGCCAATATCGGCATCGGCATGGTTCCGGATCATCTGGCCGCACTGGGCCTAACCGCGGGTGAGTTCTGGCAATTGCCGCCCTATGACCTTCTGCCGACCACGGATGTTTTTCGCATCACCAATCCCAATGCGATCCTCAATCCCGCCGAGGCCGCCTTCCTGCGCCATGTCGCGGATACGGAATCGCTGGATCACAGCCAGAGCATCAATCTGCCTGATAGTCCGCTTCGAGACTATAAATTTGAACATTGAATACTCTGCCTCTAGGGTCCGGCGGTGCGGTGGAAGATCGCAGCGGCAAAGGGCGGGACTGACATGCAGACATTCGACGTGGCAATCATCGGCGGCGGCATCGCCGGCCTGTCGCTTGCCTATTTCCTCAGCCCCTATCGTTCTGTCGTCGTGCTCGAAAGGGAAACGGCGCTCGGCTATCACAGCACCGGCCGCTCCGCCGCTGAATTCGTCCTGCGTTACAATGCGCCAGAGGTATGCCAGCTTGCCGCGATCGCCAAGGATTTCTTCGATAGCCCGCCGGACGGATTTTCGGATGTTCCTCTCCTGAAACAACGCGGCGGCGTGATGATTGCCAATGCCGAAAAGGCTGCGCGCTTGCAGTTGGTTTTCCGCACCGAGCTTGCCTTCACGCCGGAGCTTGAACCGCTGGACGAGGAGGAACTGCTGGCGCGCGTGCCGATCCTGAAGCCGGGCTATGCCGCTGCCGCATTCTACGATCCCAACTTCTGGGATATCGAAGTCGAAAGCCTGCTGCAGGGGTACGTAAAAGGTGCACGCCGCAACGGCGCTGAGATCCGCGAGCGCCATGCTGTTCTTTCTGCCAGCCATGATGGCCAGGCTTGGACCATCGAAACATTAAGCGGCTCCGTCCGGGCCAAAACCGTCGTCAACGCCGGCGGCGGCTGGGCTGATCCAACGGCGGAAATGTTCGGCGTCAAACCGCTCGGCATCGTTCCACATCGCCGCACGGCCATCACGGTTGATCTTCCGGAGGGTATCGATCTCTCCGAAATGCCGGAGATCAACGAGATCGACGAGGAGTTCTACATGAAACCGGACGCCGGCCGCTTGTTCGCCAGCCCGGCGGATGCCACGCCCTGCGAACCCGGCGACGTGCAGCCGGAAGAACTCGATGTTGCCTGGGCAGCGCATTATGTCGAGGAGGCAACGACCATCCCGGTCCGCCGCGTTGCCAAGAGCTGGGCGGGCATGCGCAGCTTCTCGCCCGATAAATTACCCGTCATCGGCTTTGCACCGGATCACCCGGATTTCTTCTGGCTGGCGGGCCAGGGCGGTTTTGGTATTCTCACCTCTCCGGCGCTTGGAAGTCTGGCAGCCAGCCAGGTGGCCGGTGTGCCACAGCCGGAAGGGTTCAACGCGCAGGCACTCGATTCGCAAAAATTCCGCCCGCTGAGATACCGGGTTGAGCGCGCGCTCCGCACATCCTGAAAAACATCGGAACGATTGGCGATCGCGGCCGTTGTACGCACGAACCCTCCCCTATGATTCAGAAGGAGATGGCGCGATGCCGTTCATCGACAAATCGAAAATCCTCATTCTTGCCACCCATGGCTACGAACGTTCGGAACTGCGCGTGCCGCTAGACGAGCTGAAAAAGCGCGGCGCCGACATCAAGGTCGCCTCGATCGACAAGGACCCGATCAAAAGCTGGGACAAGAAGAATTGGGGCGACACGGTGGATGTCGATCTTCTGGCCAAGGATGTGAAAATCGACGATTTCGACGCCCTTGTTCTGCCGGGCGGTCAGATGAACCCGGATATTCTGCGCCATGACCAAGATGCTATGCGCGTCGTCAAGGAATTCGTCGCATCCGGCAAGATCATTGCTGCCATCTGCCATGCGCCTTGGCTGTTGATCGAGGCCGATGCCGTGCGCGGCCGCAAGATGACTTCCTATGTCTCGATCAAGACCGACATGAAGAATGCCGGTGCCATCTGGTCAGACGAGCCTGTCGTCACTGATAAGGGCATCATCACCTCCCGCAATCCGGGCGATCTCGACGCCTTTGTGAAAAAGATCGTCGAAGAAATCGAAGAAGGCCGCCACGAGCGCCGCGCTGCCTAATTCCGCGCCCCAATCGATCGAAAAGGAACAATGATGGCTGATATATCGAAGACAAAAACCGACCCGCTGCAGCAGCTGTGGGATGTGCTTGACGATGTCCATGCCGGCATGCTGGGCGTCGAAGGATCCGGTCAGCATATGCAACCGATGGCGCCGTTCGTCGAGAAGGAAAGCAATTCGATCTGGTTTTTCACCCGCACCGACAGCGATCTGATCCAGGCTGCGCGGACCGGAGACCGGGCGCATTTCTGCGTCATCAGCAAGGATCACGATTACCATGCGTGCCTTGCCGGTGCGATCGACGAGGTCAAATCCCGCGACCATATCGACAAATATTGGTCGGCGCCGGTGGCCGCCTGGTTCGAAGGCGGCAAGGATGATCCGTCGCTGACGATGTTGCAGTTGAAGCTTGACGATGTGGCAATCTGGGCTTCGACCAACAGCACGCTGAAATTCGGCTGGGAAATTGCCAAGGCCAACCTGACCGGCAAGGAGCCGGAGCTGGGCTATCACACGCAGATCTCTCTGCCGCATTGACTTTCACCCGCACCGACCCCTCAATGGTGCGGACTGACTGCCTCGCCCGGGTCCCCTGGGCGGGGCATTTTTCGTCTATAGGGAAACCCGGCCGTAGCGGCCGTTGCTATAGACAAGCGAGTGCCCGTCGCCAGCGACGATGGATACGACGCGGCCCAAAATGATCGCATGGCTGTGCCGCTCAATCACCTCATCGACTTCGCAATCGATGCCGGCCAGCGCGCCGCGTAGCACCGAAGCGCCGCTCGCCAGCGTAAACCATTCGGCCCCGTCATAACGCTCGATGCCCTTCAGTCCGCCCTTGCCGGCAAACCGGTCGGCCACATCCTGCTGATCGGCACCCAGGATGTTGACGCAGAAATGCCCGTAGCGGCTGATGATCGGCCAGCTGGAAGACCTGCGGTTGATGCTGACGATCATCGTCGGCGGATCGACGGACAGCGCGGTGGCCGAGGTCACGGTCGCGCCGGTGCGCTCGTCGCCGACGCCGGCGGTGATCACGGAGACACCGCCCGACATCCGCCGCATGGCCGATTTCAAGGCATCCTCATCCGCCACATGCGGAAAGGACTGCTCTTGGCGCGGGGCGATCCGGTCGAGCGAATTTCTCAAAGCGACATTCATGCGGGTCCACTCTTTTGCCGTCTCGTTCATGGTCACGGATTTACGCACGAAAGACGACCCTGTCTCAAGCAAAGAATGCCCGCCACCGCCGGTGAAGCTGGATCGGTTTTTCAATCATCATAAAATTTATAGATTATATTATTTTCCGAAAGGCGAGGCATTCTGCCAAAGTAACATGCTGCTGAAACGCAGTGAGAACAATAAGACATCAATTTCATAGACTATTGACAGGATAGCCAATTGTGTCAGGATTGTGTTAACGACCGTTAACGGATCCCAGCGAAACAGCGGAGAACTGCATGTTTTATCACGGTGGAATGACCCTTGGTTACCTGACGCCTCCGGCGAAAAAGGAAAAAGCCATCCGTGTTGAAATGCCGGCTCGCCAGAGCCGCGAAGAGCAGACCGAATTTGAACAGGAGCGCGATCAAGAACTGAGCCGCGCGTTTCTGACACCCTGGCATCTCTTCTACTGATCAGCCGATCCGGCTGATCTATTCCGCCGCCGTCGAACCCCGGCCATGATTGGCGATGCTGGAATACATGCCCGTGGTGCGGAATTCCGTCGGGCTGGCGCCGAAATAGCGGCGGAACACCTTAGCAAAATAGTTCGGATCCTCGAAGCCGGACATCACAGCCACTTCCTTCACCGACAGATGTGCCGCCTTTGTCAAAAGCTTGGTCGCGCGTTGCAGCCGCTTGCGCAGCACGAATTCCGCCGGCGGCATGCCTTCGCTGGCTGCAAAGACCCGCGAAAAATGCGCCCGGCTAAGACCGGAGACATCCGCCAGCTTTTCGACAGGCAGCGGATGCTGCAAATTCGCCGTGATATGGTCGATGACATGCTGCATCGTCCGGTATTCCTGGCTGAGAACGGGATGTGAGCCGAAAACATCGTCGTACAGAACCATCGCCGACTCGTAGGCAATGGCCGAGGCACTGCCCGGCGCATCCGCACCGCCGGAAATCAAACGCAAGCTGCAATCGGCAAGGCGCTCGATCGTCTCCGGCTTCAGGTTGAGGATCGGCCCGGTCGTGGCCAGAATGGCCTTGTGGATGCGCAGCGCCTCCTCGCCGTTCATGGAAATCCAGAAGAACTCCCAGCGGCCGTCCTGCTCCAGCCAGTAGCGGTGATTGTGCGGCACCAGCACCAGCAGGGTCTCGCCCTCACGCACCCGGTATGTGCGGTTCTCGTAGCGCAGGTTGCCGGCGCCGCCAATCGTGTGCTGCAGCACGGTGAACGGCGTCTGGCCGCGCTTGCGTCCATCCCAGTCATAGGTCGCGTCTGTGCGAATTTCGTAACCCGTGCTGGTCGGCATCGCGTGCAGGCTGTGGCGTCCACGCGGCAACGAAACCGTCCGCATCACCGGCCCATTCTCGATCAGCCGTTTCAGCATAGAATTACCCATGAAAGCACAATACCTCTCTGGTGGCACCTTTCATTATACGCATAATGCCCCTTAACAAAGCAAGATTCCCTTCAACAAGGCGAAATGAACCGGTTAGAACGGCATCGGCAGGGAGGGCTGGGAGGCAACATGCGTCAAGGCGCCTTGTTTCCCGCGCATTGATTTTACCCTGTCCGTTTTTTCAGGCCAAACGACCAGCGACGAGGACAGCATGAGTAGCTTCAAGATAGCCATTATCGGCGCCGGCAGCGTCGGCTTCACCAAGAAACTCTTCACCGACATTCTCTGTGTGCCGGAATTCCGCGATGTGGAGTTCGCGCTCACCGATATGAGCGAGCACAATCTCGGCATGATCAAGTCGATCCTCGACAAGATCGTTTCATCCAACAACCTGCCGGCCAAGGTCACAGCCTCGACCGACCGCCGCGAGGCAATCGCCGGTGCGCGCTACATCATCAGTTGCGTGCGTGTCGGCGGACTGGCTGCCTATGCCGACGATATCCGCATTCCTTTGAAATACGGCGTCGACCAATGCGTCGGCGACACGATCTGTGCCGGCGGCATTCTCTATGGCCAGCGCAACATCCCGGTCATCCTCGATTTCTGCAAGGACATCCGCGAGCTGGCCGAGCCCGGCGCGAAATTCCTCAACTATGCAAACCCGATGGCGATGAACACTTGGGCGGCGATCGAATATGGCAAGGTCGATACGATCGGCCTCTGCCATGGCGTCCAGCACGGCGCCGAACAGATCGCCGAAATCCTCGGCGCCAAGGATGGCGAACTGGATTACGTCTGCTCCGGTATCAACCACCAGACCTGGTTCACCGATGTCCGCGTCAAGGGCCGCAGGATCGGCAAGGATGAGCTGGTCGCAGCCTTCGAGGCTCACCCGGTTTTCTCCCAGCAGGAAAAGCTGCGTATCGACGTCTTGAAGCGTTTCGGCGTCTACTCCACCGAGAGCAACGGCCATCTGTCGGAATACCTGCCTTGGTACCGCAAGCGGCCGGAGGAAATTACCCGCTGGATCGATATGTCCGACTGGATCCACGGCGAAACCGGCGGCTATCTGCGCCATTCGACCGAGACCCGCAACTGGTTCGAGACCGAATATCCGCAGTTCCTGGAAGACGCAAAAAAACCGATCGACCCCGCCCGCCGCTCCAACGAGCATGCCAGCCATATTCTCGAGGCGCTGGAAACCGGGCGGGTCTACCGCGGCCATTTCAACGTCAAGAACAACGGCGTCATCACCAACCTGCCGTCCGACGCGATCATCGAGAGCCCCGGCTTCGTCGATCGCTTCGGCATCAACATGGTCGCCGGCATCACGCTGCCGGAAGCCTGCGCCGCCACCTGCATTTCCTCGATCAACGTTCAGCGTATGTCGGTTCACGCCGCCATATCAGGCGATATCGATCTCCTGAAGCTCGCCGTCCTGCACGATCCGCTGGTCGGCGCCATCTGCACGCCGGAAGAGGTCTGGCAGATGGTCGATGAAATGGTTGTCGCCCAGGCCGAGTGGCTGCCGCAATATGCCCACGCTGTCCCTGCCGCCAAGGAGCGCCTGGCCAAGGGCACCGTCAAGACCCGTGACTGGAATGGCGTTGCCCGCCGCGAAATCCGGTCGATCGATGAGCTGCGCGCCGAGAAGGAAGCAACGAAGCTTAAAGCTGCAAGCTAAGCTGTAGCGACACACATGCGGGACCCGTTTTCTTGAGGAGGAAACCGGTCTGGGAGTGGGCGATCCGTCGCCCGCTCTCTTCCGGCAGATGGCAGAATGCCGTCACGCCGGGTGCTTTTAGGAGGAGAGCCGCCCATACCGGGCCGGTCTGAAGCATGAGGGAGAAACAACGACAATGAAGAGCTTTCGCCATCTGAAAACGACCAGCGCGCTGCTTTTGGGCGTGTCGGCATTCGCCGTGACGGCCATGGCTTCCGAGCCGACCGTAGTGCCCGAGCAACCGGCCTTCCCGGCGCAGGGCAAGATCACCTATGTACCGCGCGATTCCATCCTCGAATACAAGGCCCTGCCGGAATACAAGGAGCCCGACTGGGTCACCGAGAAATTCGTCAAGACCGGCAAGCTGCCGCCGGTTGCCGAGCGCCTGCCGAAGGAACCGCTGGTCTTCAAGACCGGCAATATGCCGGATGGAGTCGGCGTTTATGGTGACACGATGCGCCATGTCATCGGCGGACGTCCGGAAGGCTGGAACTATTCCGCCGGACAGACGCAAGGCTGGGGCGGCATCGATATCGAGATGTCCGAATGCCTGACGCGCACAGCGCCGCTCTATCAGGTCGAGGCCAAGGACGTTGAACCCCTTCCGAACCTGGCAAAAAGCTGGGAATGGTCGGAAGACGGCCACAAGCTGACCATGCACCTGATCGAAGGCGCCAAATGGTCGGATGGCGTTCCCTTTTCCTCCGAAGACGTGATGTTCTACTGGGACGACAACGTCGTCGACCCGAACGTCTCGCCGCTGAATGGCGCAACGCCGGAAACCTTCGGCGAAGGCACGACGCTGAAGGCCATCGATGCCAACACCGTCGAATGGACCTTCAAGGAGGCCTTCCCGCGCCAGTATCTCTATTCCATGGCCTATGGCACGTTTTGCCCGGGTCCGGCGCATATCCTCAAGACCAAGCATCCGAAATACGCCAACGGCTTCACCTACGACCAGTACAAGAACGGCTTCCCGCCGGAATACCTGAACATCCCGATCATGGGTGCCTGGGTTCCGGTCGAATATCGCCCGGACGACATCATCGTGATGCGCCGCAATCCCTATTACTGGAAGGTGGACGAAGCCGGCAACCAGCTGCCCTATCTCAACGAGCTGCACTATAAGCTGTCGACCTGGGCCGACCGCGACGTCCAGGCGATTGCAGGTTCCGGCGACTTCTCCAATCTCGAACAGCCCGAGAACTTCGTCGAATCGCTGAAGCGTGCCGCACAGGAGACAGCGCCCGCACGGCTTGCCTTCGGCGCCCGGCTGATCGGCTACAATCTCTATATGAACTTCTCCGGCAATGGTTGGGGCGAACCGGACGAACGCGGCCAGGCCGTGCGCGAACTCAACCGCAATGAGGATTTCCGCAAGGCAATCACCATGGCGATCGATCGCAAGAAGATCGGCGAATCGCTGGTCAAGGGGCCGTTCACGGCGATCTATCCGGGTGGTCTGTCGTCCGGCACCAGCTTCTATGACCGCCAGTCGACCGTCTACTATCCGTTCGACCTCGAAGGCGCCAAGGCCCTGCTTGAAAAGGCCGGCCTGAAGGACACGGACGGCAACGGCTTCGTCAACTACCCCGCTGACAAGCTGGGCGGCAAGGACGTCGAGGTCGTGCTTTTGGTCACGTCGGACTACAATACCGACAAGAACCTCGCCGAGGGCGTCGTCGGCCAGATGGAGCAGCTGGGTATTCGCGTCGTTCTCAACTCACTTGATGGCAAGCAGCGCGATGCGGCCAACTATGGCGGCCGATGGGACTGGCAGGTGCTGCGCAATGGCGCCGAGCTGTCATCCGTGGTGCAGAACACCCCGCAGCTCGCCGCAACCGGTCCCCGCACCAGCTGGAACCACCGGGTGCCGGAAGGCGGGCAGCTTGATCTGATGCCGTTCGAACAGGAGCTTGTCGATATCGTCAACAAGTTCATTGCCTCAAACGACAATGACGAGCGGACGGAGCTGATGAAACAGTACCAGAAGGTCGCCACCACCAATGTCAACTCGGTCGGGCTTACCGAATATCCGGGCGCGCTGATCGTCAACAAGCGCTTCTCGAACATCCCGGTCGGCGCGCCGATCTTCATGTTCAACTGGGCGGAAGACACGATCATCCGCGAGCGGGTGTTCGTCGCCGCCGACAAGCAGGGAGACTACGAACTGTTCCCGCAGCAGCTGCCCGGCAAGCCCGGCGAAAAAGGCCCGATGAACTGATCTGCAAACTCGTCTCCCAGGCCGTGCCAACAGCCCGGCCTGGGGAAATCCCGAAACACACAAGAGAACCTAACAGCCATGTTCCGATTTCTGCTTGTGCGCATCGCGTCAGCCATACCCGTTCTTTTCGTGCTTAGCGTCGTCACCTTCGCGATCATCCAGGCACCGCCGGGCGACTATAGCGACTACATCCGGTCGCAGATGATCAACCAGGGCGGCGCATCCTTTGAGGAAGCCGACGCCCAGGCGCAGGCCTACAAGATCGCCAACGGTCTGGATAAGCCGATGGTCGTCCAGTACGTCAACTGGATCACCGGCATCGTCACCCGCGGCGATTTCGGCCATAGCTTGTTCTACAATAAGCCCGTTTCCGAGGTCGTCGGCGAGCGCCTGCCGCGCACGCTGGCTTTGGCGCTGGTCTGCCACATCCTCGCCTCCATCATCGGCATCACCTTCGGTATCCTTGCAGCAACCCGGCAATATACCTGGGTCGACAGCCTGCTCTCCGGCATATCCTTCCTCGGCATGACGGTGCCGCGCTTTCTGATGGCGCTGATCATCGTCTACATCATGGTGTTCCATTTCAACGTCACCGAGATCAACAGCTTCCACTCCGCCAAATATGGCGGCGCGCCCTGGTCCTGGGACAAGTTCGTCGATCTCCTGAAACATGTCTGGCCGGTCATCGCCATCGCCACATTCGGCGGCCTCGCCTACAATATGCGTGTCATGCGCGGCAATCTGCTCGATACGCTGAACGCCCAATATGTCGAGACCGCGCGTGCCAAGGGTCTCTCCGAACGCGCCGTCATCATGCGCCACGCGGTGCCGAACGCGCTGCATCCGCTGGTCATGTATCAGGGCGTCGTCCTGCCCTATATGCTGACCGGCGAAATCGAAACGGCAATCATCTTTGCCCTTCCGACCGTCGGCCCGGCCATTGTCGGCTCCATGTGGGTCGGCGACGTCTATGTGACCGCGACCTTCATGCTGGTTCTGTCCGCAACCCTGATCGTCGGCAACATCATCGCCGACATGCTTTTGGCGCTGCTCGATCCGCGCGTCCGTCTGGGCGGAGGAGCGCACGCATGAAAGCCGATGTCCAAACAACCATCGTCGCCCCAGCACCTCCGGCCAGCCACGGCAACGAGACCTATTCGGCGCTGGTCTGGC
Source organism: Pararhizobium sp. PWRC1-1 (assembly GCF_049897905.1). Classification (NCBI taxonomy): domain Bacteria; kingdom Pseudomonadati; phylum Pseudomonadota; class Alphaproteobacteria; order Hyphomicrobiales; family Rhizobiaceae; genus Pararhizobium; species Pararhizobium sp. PWRC1-1. The sequence continues at coordinate 233,502 of NZ_JAFCXE010000008.1, forward strand.
GCCGCCTGAAGCGCTCCTGGACCGGCATGGCAGGCCTCGTCCTCGTCTGCCTCTTGATGCTGATGACGATCTTTGCCGAGTTCTTTTCTCCCGTCGATCCAAAACTCACCGGCGTCGCCTTCGCCCCGCCGCAGACGATCTCGATCACCGATCAGGAGGGCAACTTCGTCTGGCCGCGCGCCTATCAGATCGGCGAAGGCACCGAGCTTGACCCGGTGACCTTCCAGCCGATCGTCGGTCCGGATTATGCCAACCCGAAAAATCTCGGTTTCTTCGTCAAGGGTTTCAGCTACCGCCTGCTCGGCCTGATCCCGACCGACCGCCATTTCTTCGGCGCCACAGACGGTACGCCGGTCAATTTCCTCGGCACCGACAAGTTCGGCCGCGACGTCCTGTCGCGCATCTTCTACGGCTCCCGCGTCTCGCTGATGATCGCGCTGACGGTGGTGTTCATCGTCACCGTCGTCGGCACCACGGTCGGCATGGTCTCGGGCTATTTCGGCGGCCGCTTCGATATCTGGATGCAGCGTTTCGTCGAGCTGGTTCTCGCCTTCCCGCAATTGCCGCTCTATCTGGCCTTGACCTCGCTGATCCCGGTGACGGCGCCGACCCATGTCTTCCTTGCCTTCGTCATCTTCGTCATGTCGGCGCTCGGCTGGGCGCAAATGTCGCGCGAGGTGCGCGGCAAGACCCTGGCGCTCGCCCGGATCGAATATGTGCGGGCCGCCATGGCGATCGGCGCCACCGACCGGCGCATCATCTTCCAGCACATTTTCCCCAATGTGATGAGCCATGTGATCGTCTCGGTAACGCTGGCAATCCCGAGCGTCGTTCTCTTGGAATCCTTCCTCGGCTTCCTCGGCTTTGCGGTCAAACCGCCGCTGATGTCCTGGGGGCTGATGCTGCAGGATACCGCCACCTATTCCGTCATCGGGTCCTATCCGTGGATCCTTTCCCCCGTGGCCTTCGTGCTGATCACCGTCTTTGCGTTCAATGCGCTCGGCGATGGCCTGCGCGATGCCGTCGATCCATACTGAGGAGACGACCATGGCACTCGTGGACATCAGCACGCTCGCTCCCGAACAACGGCACGACCATGCCGCATCGATCGGTGCGCCGATCATCGACGCCCGCCACGTCGCCGTCACTTTCAAGGTCGAGGGCGGATCTGTCGATGCGGTGAAGAACGTCTCCTTCCAGCTCTATCGCGGCGAGACCATCGCGGTTGTCGGCGAATCCGGCTCGGGAAAATCGGTGACCGCCCGCACCGTCATGGGCCTGCTCACCAAGCGCGCCTCGGTCTCAGACAAATCGAGCATCGCCTATAACGGCAAGAACGTGCTGAAATTCTCCGACCGCCAGCGCCGGGCGCTGCGCGGCAACCGCATCTCGATGATCTTCCAGGAGCCGATGAGCTCGCTCAACCCCGTCTACACGATCGGCGCCCAGATCATCGAAGCGATCCGTGTGCACCAGAAGATGAGCCGCAAACAGGCGATGGAACGCACGCTGGAACTGTTGCGCCAGGTGCAGATCCCGGATCCGGAAGCCCGTCTCAACCAGTATCCGCACCAGCTGTCCGGCGGCCAGCGCCAGCGCATCATGATTGCCATGGCGCTCGCCAACAGCCCCGACGTTCTGATCGCCGACGAGCCGACCACCGCACTCGACGTCACCGTGCAGGCGCAGATCCTCAACCTCATCCGCGACCTGCAAAAGACCCTCGGCATGGCGGTGATCCTGATCACCCACGACCTGACCGTCGTTCGCCAGTTCTCAGACTATGTCTATGTCATGCAGAACGGCGAGGTGAAGGAACACAACACCACGCCGGCGCTGTTCCAGAATCCGCAGCATCCCTATACCCGCCACCTGCTCAATTCCGAGCCGAAAGGCATGGCCAACCCGATGCCGGTCGATTCCGCCGCCATCCTCGAAGGCCGCAATGTGCGCGTCTCCTTCATGCTCAAGCACGGTGGCTTCTTCAAGCCGCAGCTGAAGGAGCTGGTCGCCGTCGACAGCCTGTCGATCAAGCTTCACCGCCACGAGACGCTCGGCATTGTCGGCGAATCCGGCTCAGGAAAGACCACCTTCGGCCAGGCGCTAGTAAAATTGCTCACTGCAGACGGCGGCGAAATCCTGTTCGATGGCCAATCGATCGAAAAGAAGACCCGCAACGAAATGCGTCCCTTGCGCTCGCGCATGCAGATCGTCTTCCAGGACCCGTTCTCATCGCTCAATCCGCGCATGTCGGTCGGCCAGATCATCGAGGAAGGCCTGATCGTCAACAGGCTCGGAGCGACCCGCAACGAGCGTCTGGAGCGGGTGAAGGAAGCGCTGAACAGCGCCGGCCTGCCCAACAACATCCTGTCACGCTTCCCGCACGAATTCTCCGGCGGCCAGCGCCAGCGTATCGCCATTGCCCGTGCGATAGCACTGGAGCCCGAATTCATTCTGCTCGACGAGCCCACCTCGGCGCTCGATCTCTCGGTGCAGGCCCAGATCATCGAGCTGCTGCGCAAGCTGCAGGACGAGAAAGGACTGAGCTACCTCTTCATCTCCCACGATCTCAAGGTCGTGCGCGCGCTCTGCCACCGGGTGGTGGTGATGCAGCATGGCAGGATCGTCGAAGAGGGCCCGGTCGAAGACGTGCTTACCCATCCCAAGACCGCCTACACCGAACGGCTCGTCCGCGCCGCCTTCGAAGTAGCCGCTTAAAGCAAAGAGGCCTATCCATGACGAGACAACCCAAGATCACCTTTATCGGCGCGGGCTCGACCGTGTTCATGAAAAACATCATCGGCGACGTGCTGCAGCGCCCGGCGCTGTCGGGCGCCAGGATCGCCCTGATGGACATCAATCCGCAGCGGCTGGAGGAAAGCGAAATCGTCGTCCGCAAGCTGATTTCGACGCTCGGTGCCAAGGCCACCATCGAGCAGCATTCCAATCAAAGGAAGGCTCTCGAAGGCGCAGATTTCGTCGTCGTCGCCTTCCAGATCGGCGGCTACGAGCCCTGCACGGTCACCGATTTCGAAGTGCCGAAGAAATACGGCCTGCGGCAAACCATTGCCGATACGCTCGGCGTCGGCGGCATCATGCGCGGCCTGCGCACCGTGCCGCATCTCTGGTCGATCTGCGAGGATATGATGCAGGTCTGCCCCGAGGCGATCCTGTTGCAATACGTCAACCCGATGGCGATCAACACCTGGGCGATCGCGGAGAAATATCCGAAGATCAAGCAGGTCGGCTTGTGCCATTCGGTCCAGGGCACGGCAATGGAACTGGCGCTTGATCTCGACATTCCATATGAGGAAATCCGCTATCGCTCGGCCGGCATCAACCACATGGCCTTCTTCCTGAAATTCGAGCATCGCCAGCCCGACGGCTCCTATCGCGATCTCTATCCGGATCTCGTTCGCGGCTACCGCGAAGGCCGGGCGCCAAAACCGACCTGGAACCCGCGCTGCCCCAACAAGGTACGCTACGAGATGCTGACCCGGCTTGGCTATTTCGTCACCGAAAGCTCGGAGCATTTTGCCGAATACACGCCGTATTTCATCAAGGAAGGCCGTCCCGACCTGATCGAGAAATTCGGTATCCCACTGGATGAATATCCCAAGCGCTGCATCGAGCAGGTGGAAAAATGGAAGGGTCAGGCCGCCGCCTATCGCTCCGCCGACAAGATCGAGGTCAAGCAATCCAAGGAATACGCCTCCTCGATCATGAACTCGGTGTGGACCGGCGAACCCTCGGTGATCTACGGCAACCAGCGCAACAACGGCTGCATCACCTCGCTGCCGGACAATTGCGCCGTCGAAGTGCCCTGCCTGGTCGATGAAAACGGCATCCAGCCGACCTATATAGGCGCCCTGCCACCGCAACTGACCGCGCTGATCCGCACCAATATCAACGTGCAGGAGCTGACGGTCGCAGCCATGATGACCGAAAACCGTGAGCATCTCTATCATGCCGCCATGATGGATCCGCATACGGCCGCCGAACTTGATCTCGACCAGATCTGGTCGCTCACCGACGACCTGCTCGCCGCCCACGGCACCTGGATCCCGGAATGGGCCCGCGTGTCGAAGAAGGTCCAGGCCGCGTAACGTTTCTCCCCGTTACGTGACAAGGAAACCCCGGAACAACAATTCCGGGGTTTTCCTTTTGCGCCGGCTGTGGTCGAAAGGATGACGCACCGCCGACATCAGCAGGAGACAGAGATGCCCGTCAGTTCCGCCATCGAAACGCTTGCCCGCCAGTTGTTGGACGCCGATAGCCAGGGAATCCGGCTGTCTTCCGCATCGCTGACCGAACCCAGTACCTCAGCGGAAGCCTTTGCCGTGCAGCGCGAAACGCTCTCCCTGAACAATTGGTTGACCGGCGGCTACAAGGTGGCGATCCGGCCGGATGGCAGCTCGGTGTCGGCGCCGATGGCGCATATCACCCATGCCAGCGAATCCGGCACCGCCGGCTTCGAGCGCCCCGCCGTCGATGCCTTGGAGGTGGAAATCTGCTTCGTGCTCGGCAAGGATCTCGCCGTCCCCGGCGGTACCCCCTACACCCGCGAAACCTTGCTCGATCATGTCGCCACCATCTCTTCCGGCGTCGAGTTCCTCGGCCACCGCCTGGACGACGGCGGCAAGTCGCCTGCCCTGCTATTCCTCGCCGACCGTCTCGGCAATGCCGGCTATGTCTTGGGCGAAGAACTGCCGGCGACAATGATCGAACCCGGCCAGGCCTATCCGCTCATCATCACCATCAACGGCGACACCGTTTTTAGCGGCCCCGGAAAACACCCCAACGGCGACCCCGTCGCCGCCTTCCTGCTGTTCGCCAACGCCTTGACCGAACCCGTCGCCAAGGGCCGCATCATCACCACCGGCAGCCTGTGCGGCGCCATCCCGACCCCCGCCCGCGCGGCTATCGCCATCAGCGGGTTTACGACGCTGACGGTCACCGCGGCATCGACGCGGGAGGATTGATACGGCTTTATCTGACGACCCCCCAAAAAAAACCTGAAGCTTCGAGCGGGAAGCCTTCAGACCATTGACTCTACCCGCGCAGTCAGTGATAGTTCACTACATGGTGAACTATCAAGCATCACAGATGGACCGGACATTTTCAGCGCTCGCCGATCCCACCCGTCGAGCCATTCTGCTGCGGCTAAAGGATGAACCCGGGCTTTCGGTAAGTGAACTGACCAAGCCATTTTCGCAAAAGCTTCCTGGAATGATGAAGCATCTGGATGTTTTGGCTGAGGCGGGGCTGATCACACGGGCGAAAACCAGTCGCACGGTCTCGGTGAACCTTTCCGTCGAGCCGATGCAGGCGGCAATGGAATGGCTCAATCGATATGAGCGCCTGTGGACGGTGAGCGTCGATCGACTTGTTGCGCTTGTGGAAGAGGAAGGCGAGCAATGACCCAAAATCTTGCAAGTGTAACCATTGTACGCAGAATTACGGCCCCGCCTGCCAAGGTTTACGCGGCGATCACACAACCCGAACTCATGATCCAGTGGTGGGGTCCGGATGCAGGGCCAACGATTAGCGCTGAGGCGGACGTGCGACCGGGAGGTCGCTTTAGTGTGGTATTCCGACTGCTGAACGGCGATGAGCATAACCCCACCGGGGTCTATCAGGATGTTATTCCAGACAAGAAGCTTGTTTTCACCTGGGAATGGCCTGGGATGCCAGAGCGCGAGTCGCTGGTCACGTTTCTGCTTGAGCCATTTGACGGCGGCACCGAGCTAACCCTGATCCACGAGCAGCTCCCCGACGAAGAAGCGCGCAAAAGTCATGAGGCAGGTTGGAACAGCCTCCTCGACAAACTGCCAGTTTTTCTTGGAGATGCCAAATGAGCGAGTTGATACTCACCACCTTCAACTGGGTTCCCGAAATGCCGCGCGGCTATGTGCGTGACATAAGAGTGCGCTGGGCCCTGGAAGAGGCCGGATTGGCCTATCGGGTCGAAAGCGTTCCATTTGACGATCGGACTGCCGAACATTTCGCCCACCAACCGTTCGGTCAGGTGCCGTGGCTGACCGATGGAGACATCTCCATCTTCGAGAGCGGCGCGATCCTCCTTCATCTCGGCGAGCGGAGTGACGCGCTGATGCCTGCCGATCCGCACGGTCGCAGCAAGGCTAAGGAATGGCTGTTCGCGGGTCTGAATTCCGTCGAGGCAGCAAGTCTGCCATGGTCCCTGTTTATCTTTTCCGGCAACACCGGTGACACGCCCGTATGGAAGCTATTTGACGGCTTCCTCCACCAGCACCGGCTCACGCACCTGGAGCCCGTGTTGGCGGGACGCGAATGGCTTGCCGGAAGCTTTTCCGTGGCCGACATCCTGATGGCGGATGTGCTGCGCCTCGTCGATCGGTTCGATGGGCTGGGGAAATATCCCGCCTGTCGCGACTATGTCGCCCGCGCCACGGCCCGCCCGTCGTTTAAAAAGGCGCATGCAGACCAGATGGCCCACTTTGCAGCGGCAGATTCGGCGCGATAAAATCCTTCGGCGCAGGTAGCATGGCTTGGCTATCATTTAAAACTTGCTTCACGTCCCAACTGCCGCACGTTTCTGTGCTGTTACGGTATACATCGCCCCCCACAATCAGCATCAGTCTCAAAAAATCATCCCCGTTTATCCCCGCTCTGAAATCCTGGCGTATGATGATCCTGTTTCCACCGCCGGAGTGTTTCGCGAGACGGTCGCGGGCAGGTGGGAGCCGGCGCCCTGTGCCAAAGCCGTAACGTGCGGTCAAGGTCAGGGTGATGCGTGCCGGGTGGTTCGTCAATGAGCCTCCTCAGATGTCTCCCCCGGGCTGCCAGGTCCGGTTTGGTTGAGCCATGCAAGCAGGAGAATTCTCTTCTGCGCAGCGAGACAGTGCAAGCATTTGAAGGGGCCGGAAGCCTCGAAAAACGCCGACGGCCACGCAGATGCGGAGCCATTTATTATAAACTAACCGAGGTTCCGCATTTGCGTGCGCCCTCCGACTGACGCGATCAACCGTACCGGTTTCCCCGGGGACGGACGCTGTTGCGTGTTCTTTGATATTTTGGTGAAGCCTTATTGAGGCCCATTGTTTGACCCGGTGGTTCCCTCGCACTCCGTCATGCTCGCCCTTGTGGCGGGCATCCAGCCACCGCGCGTCCGCGCGGTGAAAGAACTCACCAACCAAGGATAAAGAATCCCTTGCACCGCAGACGCGGCGCGCTGGATCCCAGAACAAGTCCGGGATGACGGGGAAACTGGGAGTGTCGCGCCGAACAAAAACGCCCGGTAAAGGCCCAACCGCCTACCGCAACCATCCCGCATAATCCGGCACCAGCAGATGCAGCGGCGCCTCGTCCTCTTCAATGCCGGAAAACCGCGTTACCGCCGGATCCTCGAAGATATTGTCGGTATTGTCGTCGTTGACAGTGGAAACCTCGGCAACGAAGACGTCGGCGCCCTCGCTCCAGAAGGCATGCCAGTCGCCTGGCATCAATGTCACGCTTTCACCGGGGGCAAGCCTCAGCTTGTGGCCGGGCGCCAGATCGCGCCAGATGCCGTCGGTCGCCACGCGGGTGCCTTTGACACGGTCGCATTGGCCGCCGGTATCGCCGAACAGTTCGATCACCAGCGTGCCGCCGCCGCGATTGATGATGTCCTCGGCCTTCAGCAGATGCCGGTGCATCGGGGTCAGCTGGTCCTTGCGGGCGATCATCGCCTTTTCGGCATAGAGCATGCCGCGCCCGCGCTGAAGATCGGTAAAGCGGCCGTTGCGGACAGTGAACAGGAACAGTCCGGTCTTCTCGAAATCACCAAGCCCGAAATCGGTGATATCCCAGCCTAGCGATGCGCCGGTAATGCCGTCGATCTCGCCCTTGCGCGCCCGCATCTCGTCCGGTGACCAACGCGAAAACGGCGGCAGGATGAAGCCGAACGAGCGCATGAAGGCCTCGCTCTCGCGCATGATGGCGTTGATGGCGCTGCGTTTCATCGGAATGCTCATGGTCTCTCCTTCAGCGAACACCGATGCCGGCCGTCAGGCCGCCGTCGATCCGGTGATCCGATCCTGTGATGAAGCCGGCCTTGTCCGAGGCAAGGAAGGCTGCAAGCGCCGCCACTTCCTCCGGTTCACCGATTCGCCCCAGCGGATGGGCAGCGCCGAACCGTTGGAACACGGGGTCGATATCAGCATCCTCGCCCTCGAATGTCCGCGCCGCCAGTTCAAGGATCGGCGTGCGCACAGAGCCCGGACTGATCGACACCACCCGGATGCGATCGGCGGCAAAATCGAGCGCCATCGCCCGCGTCAGCGCATGGATCGCCCCCTTGGAGGCAACATAAGCCGAAACGCCGCTCTGGCAGGCATGTCCCTGCACGCTCGACAGATTGACGATGACGCCGCCGCCGCGCCGCCGCATCTCCGGCACGCCGAACTCAGCCGTCAGATGGATCGACCCGACATTGACGGCCATGCAGCGCATGAAAATCTCGAACGGTGTCGTCTCCGCCGTGCCGTAGGGGTGAACGGCAGCCGAGTTGACGATGATGTCTAGGCCGCCGAACGCCGCCAAGGCGGACGCCATGGTACGTTGCACATCGGCGGGGACGGAGACATCGGCGTGGAAGACGGTCAGCGCAAGGTTCTCCGCAGCGGCCAGCGTTTCAAGCTCGGCATTGGCTGCCTGATCGATGCCGAACGAGGCAACGGCCGCGCCTTGCCGGGCCAGATGCAGGGCGACGGCCCGGCCGATGCCCGTCGTTCCGGTGACAACAGCGATTTTTCCGGCAAATTCATGCATTGCCTGTCTCCCGTCCCTTTGACGTTCCGGCCGCCCGCCCGCCCCGCGTTGCCTCCGCCGCCGGAATGAACTCCAGCCCCGCATCGAGATGCCGGTCCATATAATAGGCAAATCCGATCCGATCGCGTTCGCGCAGCGCTTTGACGATATCGGCATGTTCGGCAGCGACGCCCTCGAGCACCCCCCTCTTCGACTTGCCCGCCAACATCAGCCGCCCGATCACCGGCTTCAACATGCCATAGGTTTCCGACAGCGTCCGGTTTCCGGCCGCATCGACCATCAGCTTGTGGAATTGATAATCGAGTTCAGAGGCCTCTTCAGGCGTTCCAGCTTGCCGGATGCGCGCATTGAGCACCTCCATCCCGGTAAGCGTTTCCTCGGTGATTCGCGTTGAGAGCAGATCAAACAGGCTCATCTCGGTCAGCCGCCGGTAGCCCTGGATATCGCGGAAGGCATCGACGGAAATGTCCATCGCGAAGGAAAACAGGTCGCGCATCGCCGATTGATGCTGATCGGTCAGAACGGCACCGACCTTCTGTCGGGATTCGGCAACGCCATAAGCTTTGAGAGTACGAAAGGCTTCCCGCACCGTATTGCGGCTGGCATCGAACATGACGGCAAGTTCCGCCTCGCTCGGCAGCACATCGCCGACGGTCAGTCCGCGTTCGCGGATAAGATCGCGGATGTGATCGACCATTCCGTCAACGGCGGAACCCCGCACGCCGTTCTCCATGTCATTCTCCCTGCCTCGCGTTCCGGCAGCATATGTCCGACATAATGACCGGATCAACTCTTTAGTATTGATTTTCTGCACATTACGGCATTAATTGTCCAACATTATAACGGGAGAGATGGGCATGCTCGAAAGCTGGCGCTGGTTTGGACCGCAGGATCCGGTCACCCTGTCGGATGCGCGCCAGGCCGGCGCGCACGGCGTCGTCACCGCGCTCCACCATATCTATGACGGCCGCATCTGGACCCCGGACGACATTGCCGAGCGAATGGCCCTGGTCAAGAAAGCCGGGATGACATGGTCCGTCTGCGAATCTATTCCCGTCAATTCGGCGATCAAGCGGCGCGACGGCGAATGGCGGCGCACTCTCGATGCCTGGAAACAGAGCCTTGCCAATCTCGGCAAGGGCGGCGTGCCCGTGGTTTGCTACAATTTCATGCCGGTGGTCGACTGGACCCGCACCAACCTGATGTATCCGACTGAGGCCGGCGGCTTTGCGCTGCGCTTCGACATGATCGATTTCGTCGCCTACGACGTTTTCGTGCTCAAACGCCGCGCCGCCGAAGACAGCTACGCGCCCGATGTCATCGAGGCTGCAAGGCAACGTCTGGCGCAAAAAAGCGAACACGAAATCCTGACGACCGAAAAGAACATCATCGCCGGTCTGCCCGGCGGCGAAGACAGCCACACGCGCGAAAAAATCCGTGCTGAGATCGCCACGTTCGACGGCGTCTCCGCTGACGACATGCGCGCCAATCTCATAGAATTCCTCAAGGAAGTGGTACCGGTTGCTGCCGAAAACGGCGTTCGGCTTGCCATCCACCCCGACGATCCGCCGTTTTCGCTGTTTGGTCTTCCCCGTGTCGTGTCCACGGCGGACGACGTTCAAACCATCCTGAATGCCATCGATGAGCTGGCAAACGGCATCACCCTTTGCGCCGGTTCCTACGGCTCCCGCACCGGCAACGATGTCGTCGGGATGGCAAAACGCTTCGCCGGTCGCATCCATTTCGCCCATCTGCGCAATGTCACCAAGGAACCGGACGGCTCCTTCATCGAGTCAGAGCATCTGGCCGGTGACGTCAACATGGTCTCGCTGATCTCGGTTTTGCGCGCCGAGGAGCGGCGGCGCGAGAAGGAAGGCCACAGCGATAGCGTCATCCCGATGCGCCCAGACCATGGGCACCTGTTGATCGACGACCAGAAAAAGACGGTCAATCCCGGCTATTCCTGCATCGGCCGCCTCAAGGGTCTCGCCGAACTGCGCGGCGTCATCGCCGCTGTCGATCAACTGACTTAGCAAGAGTGGAGGCGCGGGATCAGGCCCGTGCCGACAGGCCTGCGCGCCGCGCCAGGATGCGCTCGATTGCGGAAAAACCATCATAAATCAGCACGGCAAGGGCCCCGACGATCAGGCCGCCCTGCAGAACGAAAGCAATATTGTTGGATTGCAGCCCGGCGATGATGACTTCGCCCAGCGTCTTTGCGGCCACCGTTGAGCCGATGGTTGCGGTGGCAAGGCTGATCACCACGGATAGCCGGATACCGGCCAGGATCACCGGCATGGCCAGCGGCAGCTCCACCTTGAACAGCCGCTGGCGATCCGTCATGCCGGAGCCGCGCGCTGCCTCCATCACCGAGGAGGGCAAGGTCGTTAGTCCCGTCAGCGTGTTTTCGAAGATCGGCAAAAGCCCGTAGAGAAACAGCGCCACCAGTGTTGGCTTCTCGCCAAAACCGAGGATCGGCACTGCCAGCGCCAATACGGCGACCGGCGGAAATGTCTGGCCGACATTCACCAGGCTGCGCGACAACGGCAGGAATTCCGCCCCGAAAGATCGCGTCACAAGGATGGCAAGTGTCACCGCAACGATAATGGCGCCGGTCGTGGCGATGGCGACGGTGCGCAGATGCAGGAGCGTCAGCGTCAGCAGGCTGCCCTGATTGTAGATCGCCGGCGCATTGTCCTGCACCAACGGTTTCAACAACGGATCAAACCAGCCCGGCGATACCAGAAAGGCGATCAGGACAGCCAGCAGCGCTGCGCGCAGAAGATGCGGGATCCATGTCCTCATTGCGGTTTTGCCGCCCGTCTGGTCAGCCCCTCAAGGGTTACCCTGCCAAGGATCGTCCCGTCCGAGGCTGCGACCGGCAATGCGGAGCGCCCGGTCCACAGCAGTTCGGAGAGCGCATCACGCTGGCTGATCGCTTCCGCCAATGGCTTTCCATCCGCAGTTCCCGGCTCGACGGCATCCCCTGCGGTTTCGATCGACAACAGGCGGAACGGCCGCTCGCTGGTGCCGATCAGCGTCTGGACGAATTCTGTCGCCGGATCTTTCACCAGTTCGGCGGGCTTACCATATTGAACAAGCGCGCCCTTATCCATCACGGCAATCTTGTGGGCGAGGTGAAAGGCCTCATCCATGTCATGCGTCACCAGCACGATCGTCGTGCCCAGCAGTCTCTGGATAGCCAGCAGGTCGGCCTGCGCCTTTGCCCGGATGATCGGATCGAGAGCGCCGAAGGGCTCGTCCATCAGGAGCACGTTCGGTTCGGCCGCCAAGGCCCGCGCCACGCCGACGCGTTGCTGCTGACCACCGGAAAGTTCATGCGGAAACCGGGCGGCGAACGCGGTCGGATCAAGCTGAAACAGCGTCAGCAGCTCCGTTACCTTGGCATCGATCCGCGCCTTGTCCCAGCCGAGTAGCACCGGCACGGTGGCAATGTTCTGCGCGACGGTGCGATGCGGAAACAGCCCATGTCCCTGGATGGCGTAGCCGATCCGGCGGCGCAGTTCGAAACCCGGCATCGAACGATTGTCCTCGCCATCCAGACGGATCGCTCCGGCGGTCGGCTCGACCAACCGGTTGATCATCCGCAGAAGCGTCGTCTTGCCTGAGCCGGAAGTGCCGACGATAACCGTCACGGTGCGCGGCTCGATCGTCATCGACACATTGTTGACGACCGTGTTGTCGTCGTAGCGTTTGGTGATCCCGTCGATTTCGATCATGCGGCCCTGCTTTGTTCTCGCTGAGGAGCGTTCATATCAATAAGCGCGTCGAGCACGATCGCCGCTGCGAAGGCCAGCACCACCGTCGGCACCGCGCCAAGCAGCACCAGATCCATCGCCGTCTGACCGATGCCCTGGAAGACGAACACGCCGAAACCGCCGCCGCCGATCAGTGCGGCAATCGTCGCAAGACCGATATTCTGCACCAGCACGATGCGAATGCCCGTGAGAATAACCGGCATTGCCAGCGGAAACTCGATACCGAACAGCCGCTGCCGACCCGTCATGCCGATGCCGCGCGCAGCCTCGTTTGCCTCGCGCGGCACGCCGGCAAGGCCAACCACGGTATTGGCGACCACAGGCAGCAGTGAATAGAGAAACAGTGCGACGAAGGCCGGCGCGGCTCCAATACCGCGAATACCGATGGCGGCAGCCCCCGGCACGTTGACGGCGATCCAGCCAAGCGGCGCGATGAGAATGCCAAACAGCGCGATCGACGGTATCGTCTGGATCAGGTTCAGCGTGTTGAGCACGCCCGCCCGCAACGGCGCCACCCGGTGACAAAGAATGCTAAGCGGCAGCCCGACCAGAACCGAGGCAAACAGCGACCCAAGCGCCAGCGTGACATGCCTTCCGGCCTCAAGCCAGAAAACATCGGCCCGGCCGGCATATTCCTTGAGTATAGACAGGCCATCCCACAGGCCCGACATCAGGATCGCCGCCGCCCCACCCAGCGTGATCGCCAGAAGCAGGACCCTGACCAGCGGCAAAGGCCGCAGCCGCGTGATCGAATCGGCAGCCAGCAGGGCGAAGGAAAACAACAGGATCCAGAAGCCGGAAGCCGGAGAAACCCGAGCATAGGTATTGGATGGCGGCGTCAGAAAAGTCGCAGCCATCCCGATGAATACGGCAATGGCAGCGAGCCCCGCTGCTGCGACAAACAGTCGAAGATGCGTCGGCGTTTTGAGAAGAACGATTAGCGCAGCACCGACCATCAGCCCCAGAAGCAGCAAACCTGCTACAGTAGGCAAGGCATCAAGAATGCCTTTCGCATCGCCCGGTACAATGCGGTTGGCGCGAAAGGTCGCAAACGGCGCGGCCACCACCGCGTAAGCGATCAGCAGCGCAATGACCACGCCGAGCTTGTCGAAGCGAATGCTCAAACTGCCATCCCCATCCCATTCAGGCCGGCTCCTTTTTCGGGAACCGGCCATTTTACGGCAGCCTATTTAAAATGGCTTATTTCAGAAAACCGTTCTTCCTCAAAAAGTCTTCAGCGACCGCCTTTGCCGGCTCGCCGCCAACCTGAATGCGGCCGTTCAGATCCTGCAAGGTCACCAGATCAAGCTTCTCGAACACAGGCTTCAGCAAGGTTTCGATTTCCGGATGGTCCTTCAGAACCGCCTCACGGATGATCGGCGCCGGCTGGTAAACAGGCTGCACCGACTTGTCGTCTTCCAGAACGACGAGGCCCGATGGTGCGATGCCGCCGTCCGTGCCGTAGACCATGGCGGCATTGGCACCATTCGTCTGGTTGGCCGCTGCCGAGATCGTCGCTGCGGTGTCGCCGCCCGAAAGCGTGATCAGCTGGTCCGACTTCAGCGTGAAGCTATAAGCGGTCTGAAACGCCGGCAGGGCTGCGGCAGAGTTGACGAATTCCGAGGAAGCCGCCAGCACCACAGTACCGCCGCCGGCAACATATTTGCCGAAATCGCTGAAGGTCTTGATGCTGCTGGCATCGGCCAGATCCTTTCGCACCGCGACGGCCCAGGTATTGTTGGCCGGCGACGGCGTCAGCCAGATGATCTTGTTGGCATCGTAGTCCAGCTTCTTGGCTTCGGTATACCCCTTGGCGGCATCCTTCCAGAGCGGATCGTCGGCCTTCTCGAAGAAGAACGCAGCGTTGCCGGTATATTCCGGATAGATATCGATCTCGCCCGCAGCGATCGCCGTGCGCACGACAGGTGTCGCGCCAAGCTGTACCCGATCGGTCGTCTCGATATTGTTGGCCTTGAGAACGGCCAGGATAATATTGCCGAGCACGCCGCCTTCGGTGTCGATCTTCGAGGACACGACGACCTGGGCATTGGCCGCAGCCGTGGAAACGAGCACGGCCAAAGCGGCCCCGATCAATGTTGTTTTCAGACGCACGATAGTTCTCCCTTGAAACTGTTCACATTTTCTCCCACGCCCGCCCGCATTCGTCGGGGCATAAACTGCCATATGTGGCGAGGATCGGAGAAAAATAGAGCGCAGAAAAGGGAATTTGCGCAGTCGGCGGATTGTTGATCTTGCGGAGGTTACGGCGACACAACGAAATGCAATATCTGCCATCGGGCTGGGCCGCAGAACGGCATTCCATATGAGCGTGATAATGTCATGAGGGAATGGCGGAGAGGGTGGGATTTGAACCCACGATACCCTTGCAGGTATGCCGCATTTCGAGTGCGGTGCGTTCGACCACTCTGCCACCTCTCCGGATATGCTGGTCGGCGCCGTTAGCGCGAGGCGGTTCATAGCGGCAGTTTTCGGCAATGACAATTTGTGTTTCCGGCACCGGCGATGTGGCCGAAGCGTGCCGTCTCAAGAAAGAGGAACACCTCGAAGCTTTGCAGCCGCAATCAGCCGCTCATGAACGCCACCGATCGCCGGCGAGATCATGTAGCCACGCTGCAAATCTCCGATCATCACCGATTGATCGCGAGGTGCGACCAGCCAATGCAGCCCAATCAGACCACAGAGCAATGCGTCAAGCTTGTCTTGATCGCTCTTGCTCGGCGTCTCGCGTCTCGCCG
The DNA here is from genome assembly GCF_049897905.1 of Pararhizobium sp. PWRC1-1. Taxonomy (NCBI): domain Bacteria; kingdom Pseudomonadati; phylum Pseudomonadota; class Alphaproteobacteria; order Hyphomicrobiales; family Rhizobiaceae; genus Pararhizobium; species Pararhizobium sp. PWRC1-1. The sequence goes on from NZ_JAFCXE010000008.1 coordinate 248,827, forward strand.
CAATCGAGCACCATTCATCCAGGTGCCGCAAAGAGGTTGATGAACCGAACCGACGGATTGCCTCAACGACTGCCTGCCAATCCGTGAGCTTGAAACGCTTGCGGTTGGCGGGGTTGTATTTCGGGGCCGCTAGCCGAGAACAAAAAGCGCGTTCGACAGCTGCGAGCGCCAAAGCCGGGAAGACTTCGAGCAGGAACGTGCCGCTCGGCGCAATTCGTGCCAGCTCAGGATCCTCTGCCGCACCCAAAGCCTGCTTGAAGGTCCAGATTGGTGCAGCGTCATCAAACATACCTATTTTCGCCCGGCTTGCAGGCTGGACGCCACCTCCGATCCATGAAATCAACGACCCCGCGACTTTGTCGACCGGGCGCGAGCCGGTAAGGTTCGGAACTATCGTCGGCTGATCGAGAGCTATCACACACTTTCGCGCTTCATCTTTCTCGTCTTTGATAACCGAGAGCGCTTCCGTAAACGAGGCAAGCTTAGGCGCAAGATGAAGATCGATGCCGCCATGATCCAGACGGATGACACATACTGCCCCGGGAGCTTTGGGATTGTCGGTCCACGCAGAATCAAACCCGATGATGGATGTTTTCGCATTCATAGCTTATGACGATACCGCTTGGGGAGAAATCAATGGGGATACCACTACAGTATAGCTTGGACATTCCGACACGCTGCCTTGCTCTGCTTGATGCATGTGAAAAACAGATTGCAGTAAACGAAGCGCATGCCCGTCGATATGGTGGGCCATTGGATACTACGCTTCTTATTGCGCTTGCATCTCAGATGATACTCTTACCGATCGAGCGCATTGTGAAACATCTGGGCGACCAGGTGGTAGGCTATACAGATGATCGCCAGCTATCGCCGAAAGTAAGCAAGGCTCTCCGGGAGAAGATCCGCGGACGAAGTCTCCGGGACAACGCGCGGCTCGCGGAATTCAGTTGGTCATTCATACCTAAGGCTGAAGTGTTCCCAACCTCAAAAGGGATCCCGGACGACGTAGCGGATTTATTGAACGGGGAGCCTTCTCACCAGGCCGCACAACGTATGTCCATGGATCAGTTCGTGTCCTGCTTGCGGAATTCGCTAGCGCACGGAGGCGTGATGTATCTCGACGGGGACGGATACACCTCGCGCTCGACTGCTGAGATGCTGCTTTTTGTCAGCGCCAGACAATCACGCCCTGAGCCGTTCGTTAATGAGAGCACCAGGAAAATTGTGGTCCCGCAGCCCGTCACCGAAGCGCTGCGGTTGTTGAGAATCTCGACCAAGGACTTCCGCAATTTCCTGTATGCCTGGAATGAATGGCTGGACGAAGCAGGGGTCTCACAGGAGATTGCCGCGTAATGTATTTTCGACTGCCTGCACAGATATTTGGATTTGAATGATGGCTACACTCACCCTCTCGCAGCTGGAAACCCATCTCTGGCGGGCGGCGGATATCCTGCGGGGATCGATCGATTCCGGCGATTACAAGCACTACATTTTCGGTCTCCTGTTCTTCAAGCGTCTCTCGGATGTCTGGGAGGAGGAGTATGAGGAGCGGCTGGCGCGCTATCATGATGCCGACCTGGCCGCTGATCCGGACGAGCACCGCTTCGATATTCCCAAGGGCCATTTCTGGAAGGATATGCGCAAGCACACGACCGATATTGGCACGCATCTAAACGCCGCCTTCCGCGCCATTGAAGACGCCAACATGAAGCTGCGCGGCGTCTTCCAGGATGTAGACTTCAACAACAAGGAACGCTTTCCGGATGCCATGCTGGAAAAGCTGCTCCAGCATTTCGAGACCTATCGCCTGCGCAACTCTGATGTCGAGCCGGATGTGCTGGGCCAGGCTTATGAATATCTGATCGCCCAATTTGCCGATGATGCCGGCAAGAAGGGTGGCGAGTTCTACACGCCGAAAATGGTCGTGCGGCTGATCGTCGAATGCCTGAAGCCGGAAGAAGGCATGTCGATCTATGACCCGACCTGCGGCTCGGGCGGCATGCTGCTGGAGGCCGTGCACCACCTGGAGCGGCAGGGTAAGAACCCGGAAAGCCTGTCGCTGTTCGGCCAGGAGCGAAACCTCAACACCTGGGCCATCTGCCAGATGAACCTGTTCCTGCATGATATCGACGACGCACAGGTGGCGCGCGGCGATACGCTGTTGGAGCCGAAGCACCTGACGGGCGACAGCGTGAAGGCGATCCGCACCTTTGACCGGGTGCTGGCCAACCCGCCGTTTTCGCTGAAAAGCTGGGGCCATGATGTCTGGTCGAAGGGTGATAGCTATGGCCGCGACCGTTATGGTTGCCCACCGAAGTCTTATGGCGACCTCGCCTTCGTGCAGCATATGGTGGCGAGCCTGAAAGAAGACGGCGTCTGCGGCGTGGTGCTGCCCCATGGCGTGCTGTTCCGCGGCGGCGCGGAGGGCAAGATCCGCGAGGGGCTGATCGAGCACGATCTGATCGAGGCGGTCATCGGTCTTGCACCCAACCTGTTTTATGGCGCTGCCATTCCGGCCTGCATCCTCATTCTGCGCAAACAGAAGCCTGCGGCGCGCAAGCGTCAGATCCTGATCGTCAATGGAACGGAACATAAGGTGGATGGCAAAAACCAGAATCATCTTTCGGATTCCAACGTGACGACCCTTGCCACGGCCTACAGCGATTTTGTCGATGTTGAGCGGCTGGCGCGGGTAGTGCCGTTTAGCGAGATCGAGGCGAATGACTTCAACCTCAATATCAGCCGCTATGTGCACCTGGGCGATGAGGCCGAAGAGCTCGATGTCGCGGCGGAGGTGGAAAAGCTACTCGAGCTTCAGGCCGAGCGGGATGCGGGGGAAGCGCGGATGATGGGCTTTCTGCGGGGGCTCGGTTATGTCGCGTGAGGTGCCTGAAGGGTGGCAGCTTGAGAAGCTTGGCTCGTTCGTAGAAGAATTCAAGGTGCTTGACAGTGCTGGCGACCTACCACCGCTTAGCGTCACAAAGAGCAGCGGGATTGTCTTCCAATCAGATAAATTCAACAAACGTATCGCGAACGCTTCATCCGGCAACTACAAGGTTATCAAGAACGGTGAATACTCCTATGACCCTATGTCTCTATACTATGGAGCGATTGGTAGGCTTAAGGTCTGTGATGTCGGAATTGTCAGTCCAGCTTACATAACGTTTCGCCTCCAGGGTGCCCTCGATACGATTTTTTTCGACCTCTACATCAAGACAAGGGACTTCCTGGTCCACGTTAACAAGGTGACTACAGGCGGGAACCAAGACGGCAAGCGCAAAAAAACTGATTGGAATTCTTTCTGCTCGTTACCTATTGCTCTCCCACCACTCCACGAGCAGCGCCGGATTGCAGAAATCCTGTCCAGCGTCGATGAGGCCATTGCGGCAACGCGGGCGGTGATCGAGCAGACCAGAAAGGTCAAGCAGGGCGTGCTGGAACGCCTGCTCACCAAAGGCATCGGCCACACGCGCTTCAAGCAGACAGAAATCGGGGAAATCCCGGAGGGGTGGGAGGTGCTGTGCCTTGAGGAGATTGCCGAAATTGATAGAGGCAAGTTCTCGGTCCGCCCCCGAAATGATCCTCGTTACTTTGGCGGCGATATTCCGTTTGTTCAAACTGGCGATGTGGTTTCCGCTGACGGTCGGCTTATCAAGCATTCGCAGACACTTAATCAGCTGGGCAGAGGCGTGAGTAAGGAATTTCCAACAGGAACAATTCTAATCACCATTGCTGCTAATATCGGCGACACAGCGATTACAACCTATCCCGTTTGCTGCCCTGACAGTGTGGTGGGGATCGTTCCGAACGACGGCATGAACGCAGACTGGTTAAGGGAGTATCTAGTGCTGCAGAAAGCGTCTTTGGACCGTCAAGCTACTCAAAATGCTCAGAAGAACATCAATCTTCAGCATCTAAGGCCACTACGGGTCCCCGTCCCGTCGCCGGATGAACAACAGCGCATAGGCAGGCGTGTCGAAGCATTGAACGGCGCTATAAGCAACAATTTCGAAAAGCTTGCGAACTTAATATCCCTCAAATCCGCCCTGATGTCCGATCTCCTCACCGGCCGCATGCGGGTCACCGACGCCCTGCCCATGGCAGCGGAGTAAGCGCGCCATGAGCCACGGCCCCGAATGGCATTTTGCCGAGCTCCCTACGATCGAGCATCTCAAGGCCATGGGCTATGGATTTGTGGCGCCGGCGGAGCATACCGCCCTGCGAGATGGCGAGAACCAGGTTCTGTTTCGCCCGCACCTCATTGACGCGCTGATGCGTATCAACGGGATCGACCGCGCGTCCGCCGAGGCCGCTTACGGGGAGCTTGCGGCTATCAGCGACAACGAGGCTTGGCTGAAGGTGCTGCGTGGCGATTACGCGCGCAAGGTGACCGGTCATGAGACGCGCCAGACGCTGCGAGTGATCGATTTTCTTGAGCCCGGCAACAACCAGTTTTCCGTTACACATCAGCTGCGTGTGAAAGCGGAGAACACGCGTAAGCCGGATGTGGTCGTCTACGTTAACGGCATCCCGCTGGTGGTCAGCGAGGCCAAAAGCCCGCTGAACGTCAAGGATAAGACCGGCGAGGCTTTCGAACAGATCAAGCAATATGAGCGGGACATTCCGCGCCTGTTCTTTTCCAATGTCTTCAATGTGGTCACCAATGGCGCGCTGGTGCTCTATGGCGCGACCGGCTCGGGATCGAAATATTACGCTGAGTGGCGCGATCCCTGGCCGAAGGTCGAGGCCGACTTTCCCGACACGCTCGCCAAGGGTCTCTGGTGTCTGTTGGAGCCCGGCCGCCTACTCGACCTGATCGCGCATTACGTGGTGTTTGAAAAGACCGAGACCGGCACGATCAAGAAAATCTGCCGCTACCAGCAGTTCCGCGCCGTCAACCGCATCGTGGACCGCGTCATCGAGGGCAAGCATCGCCAGGGACTGATCTGGCACACGCAGGGCAGCGGCAAATCGCTAACCATGGTGTTCGCAGCGCTGAAGCTGAAGACGCATCGGACGATCCAATCCGAGGCGCTGACCAATCCGAATATTGTTGTGCTGACCGACCGTGTAGACCTGCACAGCCAGATCAGCGGCACCTTCGTGGCCTGCGGCCTGCCAAACCCGACGGCTATCGATAGCATCAAGGACCTGCATGCACTCATTCGGAGCGGAAAGGACGGGCACACTGCCCTTTCCACCATTTTCAAGTTCCAGGGGTCGAAGGAGGCAATTGCCAATTCGGACAACTGGATCGTGATGGTGGACGAGGCGCACCGCACCCAGGAAAAGGATCTCGGCGCCTATCTGCGCGCGACGCTTCCCAACGCCCGCTTCTTCGGCTTTACCGGCACGCCGGTGAAGAAGGACGACAAGAACACCTACGAGAACTTCGGTGTGCCGGGCGAAGGCTATCTGGACAAATACGGCATCGACGACGCCGTGGCCGATGGCGCGACCGTGCCGATCTATTATACCGGCCGGAAAACCGACTGGCATATCGACGAGGCGAAGATCGACATTCTCTTCGACACCTGGTTTGCCGAACTGGATGACGACAAGCTGAACGAGATCAAGAAGCGCGGCCTGCAGATCGAGGATCTGGTCAAGCATCCGCGCCGAATCGAGCTGATCGCCTACGACATCTGGACGCATTTCAAGCAATATGCCCGGCCGGATGGTTTTAAGGCGCAGATCGTCGCCATCGATCGCGAGGCGGTGATCCTCTACAAGCAGGCGCTGACCAAGGTGATTGCAGAGGATCTGCAGGCCGAGGGTATGGAGCCCGCCGATGCGCTGGCATGGGCCGATGCCATGTCGGCCTGCGTCTATTCCATCAACCAGGACGACAGCAAGCCGAGCGAGGACGCCCACAAGCAGGAGATCCGCACCGAACTGAAGGCGCACTACCTGGATGCCGAGGCCGAAAAGCTGGCGAAGAAGGCCTTTGGCCGCAAAGGCGACGATCCGCAGTTCCTGATCGTCTGCGACAAGCTTTTGACCGGCTTCGACTGCCCGATTGAAAGCGTGATGTATCTCGACAAGCCGCTGAAGGAGCACGGCCTTCTGCAGGCGATCGCCCGCACCAACCGCGTGTCCGACGCCAGGAAGCGCAACGGGCTGATCGTCGACTATATCGGCGTCTCCGGCCATCTAGAGGCCGCGCTGTCATCCTATCGCGCCGATGACGTGAAGAACGCCATGCGCGATCTCGACGATTTGCGCAATCAATTGCGAGCCGCGCATTCTGCCGTTGCCGCGCTGATGAAGCCGCTGAAACGCAATGCGAGCGACATGGACGGGCTGAAAGCGGAATATGATGCCTTCGTGAAGCTGCTCGGCACTGAGGACAAGTGGTTCGACTTCAAGGCCAAGGCGCGCAGCTTCATCGCGCTCTACGAGACGCTGAGCCCGGACCCGAGCGTTCTGGAGTTCACCACCGACCTGAAATGGGTCGCGAACTTCCTGCTCTATGGAACCCAGCATTTCGAGAAGCGCCAGGCTTTCGATCAGATGAACTACAGCGAGAAGATCCGCGAGATGCTGGAGAAGCATCTTGAAGCGACGGGGCTGAGCGTCACGATCAAGCTGCGCCACATCACCGATCCGGACTTCTGGGAAGATTTCGATCCCGCCGGAAAAACCGAAGAAGACCTGATGACGGCCGCCATCCGCAAGACGACAGAGCTGCGCAAGACCGTGACCGAGCGGATCGACGACAGCCCGCATCAATACGGCAAATTCTCCGAGCGCCTTCGCCAGCTCTTGGAAAAGCTCGAAAACGCGCAGCTCTCCTGGTCGGAGAAGCTGAAGGCAGCGGAAGAGCTGGCGAAGGACATCACCGCTGAGGATGCCGCCCATGTCGAGGCGGGTCTTTCTCCCGGCGCCTATGGCATTCTGCAGATCCTCAACGGCTTCACTTCGGGACCGGAGGGCGAGGATCTAGCGATCCGGCTGGAAGGACTCTACACCGATCCGTTGACCGCGCCCTCAGGCTGGTGGCAGAAGGATGGCTTGCGCAAAAGCCTACGGCAGCAGGTTCGCTCCATGGCGCATCTTGCCGGCCTGACGCAGCTCAGGGAGATCCCGGAAGAAGTCGAGACCTACGCGCTCAAGCATTTCGCGGGGCAGTGACATGGCCGTCTATCGCATCGGCAGCCGCGAGATCGAATACACGCTGCGCCGATCGCTTAAGGCCCGCAAAGCGAGCCTCAGCGTCACGCCAAAATCCTTCGAACTGCTGGTGCCGGAGAGCGCCACCGACGAGCAGATCAGCGCCGTGCTGGACCGCCGGCGCGCCTGGATCATCGAGACCGTGCAGCACATGGCCGAGCGTGCCAAAGCCCAGACGCGCGTCTACCAGTTTGTGACCGGCGCCAAGATCCCCTATCGCGGCCGGATGACGAGGCTCTCCATCGAACCCTTCGACGGCTCCCTGGTCGAGGTCAGCTTCCGTAACGGTTTCCAGATCCGCAAACCCTCTGACCTATCGCCGGAGTCATCCGACACCATCATCGAGAGCGCTCTCCGGCTCTGGCTGAAGCGCCGCATGCGTGACGACGCCCGCGAGTTTGTCCGCCGGCATGGCGAGCGCCACGGATTGAAGCCGCGCGGCGTCCAGATCAAGGACCAGAAGCACATGTGGGGCAGCTGCGGCCAGGACCGCCAGATCAATCTCAACTGGCACCTGATCTTCGCACCCAAGCCCGTGCTGGAATACGCAGTCGTCCACGAGATGTGCCACCTGAAGCACCGCAATCACGAGCCAGAGTTCTGGGATCTGGTCGGGCGAGTGCTGCCAGATTGGGAGGTGCGAAAGGTCTGGCTCGACAAGAACGAGCATTTGCTGGGGTGGGAAAAGGTATGACTCGAGGATGCGCGCTGGCTGGCACCGCACGCTGAGACATTGCTTCACAGCTCACGACGTGAGAAACGCGCCAGCGAGTCAACCTGGCTGATTGGCGACGATGCGCAACGAAGCATCTTTCGCCAGACCGCTGTCATAATGAGCCGATAGGCTCAGGCCTTTCGTTTAGAGAGGGCTAAAATGAATTTCACGCGTAGACAAATCTACGACATGGTTTGGTCAAAACCTCTGAGCAAAATCGCCGTTGAGCTTGGTCTTTCGGATCAAGGCTTGGCGAAAGCGTGTCGTCGTTTCGACGTTCCGGTGCCTCCCTTAGGATACTGGCAGAAGCTCGCGCATGGAAAGGCCGTCGAACATCCGGATTTGCCGAGGGACCAGCTCGCGGATGATGTTGTAGTGTCGGTCGTTCCAGGCGTGAAAATGCGACCTAAGCAGGAAAAGTCCACGGCTGCGAGTCTTGACAAGCGTCTATCGCTCAATTCTGCGCTACCAACGCCGTCGCATAGACATCCCCTGGTTTCAGCCATCGAGAAAAAATTCAGCAAAGCAAAGGTGGCGAACGAATTCACAAACGTCACCGTCACCCCCTTCAAAATCACCGCGTCGCCGTTGACCACTGAACGGGTTACATCCTTGATCGGCCAGTTGCTCAACGCATTCGAAGTTGAGGGGTGGATTCTGCAAAAGCGTGAAGCAGATGCCTGGCAACTTCTGGTGAACGAAGAGGAGATCACCATCACGATTACTGAAGGCACGACGCGAGTGCCATATACACCCACGAGGGCTGAGCTCCGGGACGCACAAATGTTCTCATGGAAGACCATTCCCGAGTTCGATCTTGCTCCATCCGGCGAGATAAAGTTCACAATAGCAAATGCGTCCTACCTAGGCATTAGAATGAACTGGGCTGACGGCAAAAAGCAAAAGATGGAAACAATCTTGCCCAGTTTCATCGAGGGCATCGCGACTGCCGGGGCAGCGTTGCATGCTCGGCGTCTTGAACGAGAGGAGCGGGCCAGACAGCAGAAGCTTTGGGAGGTGCAAGAGGCCGAACGTCGGCGGCGAGAGCAAATTCAGTCGGCTCGGTGGGGCGATCTGAAACAGCAGGCCCTGAAGCACCAGGAAGCCGAGGCGCTACGAAACTACATTATGGCGGTTCGCTCGAAGTTGGGGGAGCTCTCAGAGAAGGATCGAACAGAAGTTCAGGCATGGATCGATTGGGCTGAGCACTCCATCCAAAATCTTGACCCGCTCGAGAAAGGTATGCCTTCGATGATGTCGGACGATAACGCCTACCAGAACGCTTGGCGCTATCGCGGATAGCAAGCCATTGACTCATGAAAGCTCTCTGGCTCGCTTCGAGCATCCGACACTGCTTTACAGCGTCCGATATTACAAACGCGTCAGCGAGTCAGCCTGGCGATTTTCGAAAGATCACGAATTCAATGGCGTCGAGCGCTATCGGCTACGTTAGCGGAGCTAGGCCGGAGCGTGCACTCCGCAAAATCCTGTTCAACGTTTTAGGATGGACGCCGTAGAATGACGCAGCAGTCGTGACCGACTCGCTTCCTCCGTCGACTGATCGAAGTGCTTGATCAATCTGCTCGGACGACATTGATGGCCTACGTCCGATCTGAACACCTCTGGCCTTCGCTGCAAGCATTCCCGCCTTGGTGCGCTCGCTGATGATTGCCCGCTCGAATTCAGCCATGGCGCCCATCATGTGGAAGAGAAGGCGGCCGCCAGAGGTTGAGGTGTCCATCGCCTCCGTCAGAGATCGAAACTCACATCGGCGCGCTGACAGCCGATTGACGGTAGCAATCAGGTCCATCAAGGAGCGGCCTAGCCTGTCCAATCGCCACACAACCAACATGTCGCCTGCTTCGAGATGACGGATTGCTTTCTTCAGTCCAGGACGCTGAAAGTCCGCACCGGAAATACCCTGATCACTGAATATCTCGCCACAACCACTCTCTCTCAACGCAGTCAGCTGCATGTCGAGATTCTGTTCAACGGTTGAGACGCGGGCATATCCGATGCGCTTCACCTCATGGTCCTACTCTAAGCTCCATCGGGCGCCATCGCCCGCTAAGCGATTGACATAAAGGAACCTTTTCGCGCTGTCGGGATTAAAATGGCGAAGCGCCGCAAACCCCAACCACGCAGCGGTTGCCGGTCGACGTCCTCACCTTCCCGTTGTATCGGACAACGGTTCCCTTTCGCTCCCTCGGTGCCCCAACGTAAAGGACTGAACTTGGAGCTGCTTCTGATCGTCGGACTGACCAGTGTTGTGTGCGGAGGTGGGTGCGCAATTATCGCGTCGAACAAGAAGCGCGATCCTCTCGGCTGGTTCGTCCTGGGCTTCCTTTTCAACCTCGTCGCGCTGATCGTGATAGCTGTGCTGACGCCGGCGGATGAATCAGCGAGAGATTCGCGACGGAATAACCTTGGTTCAGACGAGCCGCACGATAAAGAGGAATTGCGAAAGAAGGCTGCCGAGCTTGCCTCCTCCCTCGCGCAGTCGAAGGCTAAACTGGCCGGTTAGCAGTGGCCAACCAATCGCTGCAGGCGCAGTGGTCAGAGATGCTCTACCAGCGTCAAGACCCGCTCTAGCTCTATCTCACGATCGGCGATCGGTAGAGTGGTGGTTCTTTTAACTGTGGCGTCGATCATATCCATAGGCGGGTTCGCGGCTTGATATGGTGACGGGTCGCTCGTCCGGCACTGCTCCCATTCGCCGTCATCGCCGATCCGGTAGTAAATGTAGCTTTCGCTTGGCACGGTCATTGCGCGGCTCTACTTTTCAGTTCTGCGCCCTGGCTTGCAGCTTTTTCAGCTCGCCGGCGTCGCTTCGACTCGGCGTCTTGCTGACGTTTCCGGCTACTCTTCTCGGCTTCGGTCATTTCGGAGCGGTCGAGGTAGCCTCTTGTGGTGCTCGCGTCCTTGCCAACACGACGACGACTACCTTCCCGATGGAGTCGCTTGTCACGCTCGAGTTCGGTTTCGCCCACAATTAGCGGATGCTTTTGGTATGGACGGACGCTTCGACCTTCAGCGGCTCGCTCATTGGCATAATCCTTCCGGGCCTGGATACGCAGGGCGTCATAGTAAGGGCCTTGATTGTCCTTTAGGTCTTGCTTGATGTCGACTAACTTGGCTGCGATTCTCTGTCGCTGCGTGTTGGACATCGATGGGCGCCTGGGCATGAGCACCTGGGACGGGCTTTCATCGATCGTAGCGAGGAGTTCGTCGAGCTGAAATGCGACGCCGGTCGGTAACCGAATTTCATCACCGGCTTTCATTCCGCCGCTATGGTAATCAACTAGATTACAGAAGGTTCTTCGACTCCGGTCGTCATCGGTCTCACTCAACGTCACGTATGGCATCCTTTTGCTAGCCGGTCTGCGCATAGATAGTCAGCTTGAGGTCCGGATGCGTGATCTTTTTAAAATTGCGGTGATTTGTCCGAAAACTTGCCGTTTTCCCTATGTGGCATTTGATATATGTAATCTGTAGATATATCTAATATGTTGGAAGAACATCAAAAATTCAGACACAATGAAGCTGGCCATACTCGCTTCGCTCGTCTGCGCGCCCTTCGGGCTTTCCAGCCGCCTTCGGCGTCCGACAAGATTAAGCGCACTCCGGCGTGATTTAGTTTTCTCGTAGAAAGGCACGCCTCACCTTGTGCTATTGCTACTAAACGCCCTCTCCGGCGAGAGGGTGATAAGCAGCATGTTCAGGTTGACTCGAGGATCGTCACCGGTGCGCTCCGTGGACGTTCCGCGAGTTCCGCTATGGCCAGACGACGGACGCAGCCAGTGGGCGGCTATGAAGCGGCCGACTAGGTGGCTGAACAGGCAAACAACTGCACCTCGTCAGCTCCCTCTCGATCCGGTCCGTCTCCCTTCTGAGTAGTCTATGCTCTTACAAACTACTTACTATGAAGGGAGCCGGCGATCTCTGTCCGGACCTTTTTTTTCAAGCGTCCCGCAAAGAATCGACGGCGGAGTCGGGTTCACCACTCCGGCACGTTCTGCTGCGCCCTGACCAGAACATTGGGTAGTCCGTCGTCAAATTCGAAGCCGAAGAAGAGTCCCGCGCTCCTTCTCGCGACCGGCCTGAGTGTTGATGGTAGTGCCAATCATTCCGGCACCGCACGCAATCACAGTCGCCACCGAGTTGATTTCTGTCAAAAAATATCAACCTGCCGCTAGCCAGCAGTCCCCAACGCGTCGCTATGGGCACTCCGTCACATGTCAGCTCAACTATCTCTCATCCACTGGCTGGCCGAGGTTTCGTGCGATCCGAAGCATGAGTGGTATGTCTTTGGTCGAGCGCGGTTCCGTGCTATCAATGCGCGGTTCATACGACGATACTCACAGGTTGCAGCTGACCCTACCTGACGGGCGATGGCCTTGCATGTCGCACGCTCAAGAGAACGCTTAGTCATGTTGACAGATTGGGAAAATTTAAATCCAGCATCGCTTTGTCAACATAGCGTAAACTTACGTCAACATCAGAGCCCTTGATTACATGGCCATTAGACAAAACCCGGCACTTTATGTTGACGGTCTGTCAACATCTGTCAACTTAAGCAATTGCTAATGCTGCGCGCCGGGACGTTCTTTTCTCACGTCCCAGTTGTGCCGGGCACCTACAAGGATGGGTAGTCTGGTTGGAAAATTGCTCAGCCAACAGACGGCATCATGCTCAGCGTGGCGTGTTTTCTCTAGGACTTCGACTTATCCCAAGCGACCCACAAGATCGTCTGCACTTAGGTGTGTGTATCGCTTCAGCATCCGAAGCTCCTTATGACCCGAGATGCTGCTGACCTCGATCACATTGAGCCCGCGCTCGAATAGACGACTGACACTCTCATGGCGTAGATCATGAAAGCGCAAACCTTTGATCCCGGCACGTATCAAAAGACGGCGCCAGACCTGTTCAAGCGAACCAGCGTTCATTGGGAAAACCTGGAGCTCATCGGCGTTGGCGCGGGCCTTCCATTCGGTCAGCGCGTCGAATGCTCGCTGTGACAGCGGCACTTCGCGTCCAGACCCGTTCTTCGTCATCGTCAGCGTGACCACACGACGGTTATGAGAGATATCGCTCCACTGTAAACCAAGGATCTCGCCACGGCGCATCCCAGTCTCGATTGCCAGAATGAGCAACGTCTTGAAGGTAAGCGTCCGGCGAGCGGATTTTTCGTATCGCGACCTTTGAGTTAGCGGTCTAGCGCTTTGTCTCGTCGGCCATCACGCGCTCGATCATTTCAGGATCGCATTGCTCGTCAATGAGAA
>NZ_JAFCXE010000009.1:0-243340 GCF_049897905.1 Pararhizobium sp. PWRC1-1
CGGCCGCATTGCATCCAGCGCGGGTGAAGAAAATCTCATGGCACCAGGCAAGCCGCGCATGGGCTGCGGCGTAGTTCGGCTCGAGCCTTAGCGCATCCTCAAGAAGCTCGGCTGCGATCCTTGCGTCGGCAGGCATCACGGTTGCCATATGGGGAACCGCGCGCAGGTATAGGTCGTAGGCGTCGAGATTTTCCGGACGCTTTCGTCGCGAGCGCTCGATCTCCGACCGCTGCAAACTTGGCTCGACGATGCCGACCACCTTGTCGGTAATTTGGTCCTGCAGATCGAAAACATCCTCCAACGCGCCATCATATCTGTCTGCCCACAGATGCGCCCCGGTCTCTGCTTCGATGAGCTGTGCAGTGATGCGCAATCGATTGCCCGCCTTTCGCACGCCACCCTCCAAAACATACCGCACGCCGAGTTCCTGGCCGACCTGTCGGATGTCCACGGCCTTTCCCTTATAAACGAAGCTGGAATTGCGGGCGATCACGAACAGCCATCTGATCCGCGACAGCCCGGTGATGATGTCCTCGACCATGCCGTCGGCGAAATACTCCTGGTCGGCCTCGCCGCTCATGTTCTGGAACGGCAAGACCGCGATCGAAGGCTTGTCGGGCAACGCGAGCCGCATCCAAGGCTTGTCCGGCTTGGCGGGGTCCGCAGACACCGCCGACTTCGCCTGGGCGGGGACGCCGACTTGCAGCGAATAAACCCGGACCGGATCGGCGATGTTCTTGAGTTGCACTGCGCCGCGATCGTTGATCGCGAGATCGAGCCTTGCCTTGACCTGCCAGTAAGCTTGCTCGGAGAGACAGATACTGCCAGGCTCGCAAATGCCTTCGAGGCGCGCGGCAATATTGACTCCGTCGCCCATCAGATCGCCGTCGCTCTCTTCGACCACGTCGCCGAGATGGATACCGACGCGGAACTCGATGCGTCGTTCAGGCGGTAGGCCAGCATTGCGCTCGACCATGCCGTTCTGCACTTCGATGGCGCAGCGCAAGCGTCTCGCTCATTCCGTCCTCCCTTGGTACAGCCTGGGACTACGGCCGACGAGCACCCCCTCTTGAACCGGTGCAGTCGCATTGGGCCAGGAATGGACCTCTAACGGGCACCTTTTCCATCTCCCCTTGCGACGTTACACTTTGTGCGTGAACCAGACTGTCGGTGTCCCGACCACTCCTCCGCTCTGCATCGCCTTGCCCAACTCTTCCAACCTGGTGAAGGCCTGAGCCGCCTCCAGCGTAGCGAATTCGTGGGTCACGGTGACGTCGTTGGGGTTGTCGATGGCTTGATATACTGCCTCCGCTGTTACGCCGTTCGCCTTCTGGATCGTAGAAAACGTGTCGTAGACCTTCCGCCAAGTCTTGTAGTCCGAGACAGCGTGCCTCACGAACAATGTCGTCATGTCATCCTCCCCTGTAGCGCTTCTTACTGCGAATCTGGCGTTCGTCGTTAGTTGGATCAGAATTCTTGCCGTCGACGCCGGCAACCGATGCCCGCTACAAGCCAGAGCCAACTCTGCTGCGGTAGGGACCACACCCCGCTCCGACGCTCGCTCCTCAGCACAGCGGGGCATGAAAGGGACTCGGCTCAAATGCCAGTGGTTGGACTTGTCCGTTGATGGCTCCTCAAGCCTAAGAAGACTATATCACGAAAGACACTTGGTAGCGTCTCGAATTGCGTTCCGCAGATCACAGGTCATCAAACCCAAGGCGGCCCACTTGGAACCGCAACTGAATATGTCGCTTGGTCCGCAATGGGCCGATAGGCGACCAACGCCGGGGCTGCATCGCGCCAAGCGGAGACGCTCGATCACTTTCCTTCAAGCACGCACAGGAGACGGGTGTCGGAAACTGATGGGCGGGTTGCCAACCGGCCGGGCAGGTTCGCTCAACCGGGTGGCAATATAAGACTGCTAATTTGTGGCGTGGATGACTATCTTTCCAAAAGATACCTTCGGCGCTTCTATGCCAATGTGTGCTGCGTTTTTTGCAATCCAGTCCTTAGCCATGCGTACACTCTCATCGATGCCTGCCTTGTCCTGGCAAACGGTCATCGATAGCCCTCCGTCACTTTCACTACTCCGAGCCAGAGTGTAGCTCACAAATCCTTTCGTTGAGCGCAGAAGCTTTTCAATCTCCGCCTTGCGCTCCTCCAGCAATGAAAATAGCTCGTTCGCGCCTTTACCTGAGTAAGTTCTTACAACGACGTCCATATCGGAGTTCCCATCGGTGCGTAAGCGTTCACTATGTGAACGCGCATTATGGCGAGCATCGATCCAAGCCAACGGCTCCGGTCCTGCTGACCAGCATGCCCAGCAATCCTTCTATACTCCATTCATAGATCGACCACGAGCTAAAGTTGGCGCGGTCATCCTGAAACGGTGCGTTTTCTGCAATGGGGCCGGAGGCGGACCGTCCGGTGCTGGACGGTCATTGCGAAGAGCAGACAGACAAGGCGTGACTGCTGAAGTCTGGACTAACTCAAATCAGCCATCAGGCTGGGTTTTTCCTGGCTCCGTCCGAGCGTGATGTTGCCTCCTTCAGGGGATGTGCCCGCCCGTTCGCGGTCCGTAAGCTTGTCGAAGTCGATGCATAGGCAAGAACGAGGCGATGGGGGGAAACGATTGTGAGACAGCAGGTTAGCCCGAGTGAAGGTCGAGATGCGCTTCAGCCTTCTTGACACAGCCTATGCCTAACCTTCCGCACCGACAACGCTACCAGGAGTGTCAAGAGCCCCCGATATCGATGACGGCCTGAGCGAAAGGTTGCGGCGCCTCCTGTGGCAGATTATGTCCTATGCCACCGCTGATAATCCGATGCTCATATCTGCTCGAGAATTTCTTTGCATAGACAGTCGCGAGCGGATGTGGGGCACCATTGTTATCCCCCTCAAGAGTGATAGTCGGGACGGTAATAACCGGGCTTCGGGCGAGCCGCATTTCCAAGTCATCGTATTTCGACTCCCCGTCTGCCAACCCTAGGCGCCAGCGATAATTATGAACCACGATGTCGACGTGATCTGGATTGTTGAGAGATACACTGGTCCGCTCAAAAGCTGCATCATCGAACTTCCAGCTTGGCGATGCGGTCTGCCAAATTAGTTTGGCGAAGTCCTGCCGATTCACAGCATATCCAGCACGCCCGCGCTCGGTCGCGAAATAGAACTGATACCACCACTTCTGTTCGGCGTTAGGGGGCAGAGGCATCTTGTTTGCTTCTCGGCTGCCGATCAGATACCCGCTCACCGACACCAATGCTTTAACGCGTTCCGGCCATAGCGCGGCAAGGATACATGCGGTCCTTGCGCCCCAGTCGCATCCAGCAATAATGGCCCGGTCAACTTGGAGGGCGTCCATCAATGCAATGATGTCGATTGCAAGCACTGCCTGCTGACCGTTGCGCAGCGTATCCGCCGACAAGAATGTCGTTGTACCGTAGCCACGCAGATAGGGGACGATCACCCGAAAACCTTTCGATGCCAGCAAAGGAGCAACGTCGACATAGGTGTGAATATCGTAGGGCCACCCATGCAACAGAATTGCTACGGGACCATCGACGGGACCGGCTTCGGCATATCCAATATCGAGGACGCCAGCTTCGATCTGCTTGAGCGCGGCAAACGTGGCATTACTTCGCAATGTAGAGGCGGTGTCAGCAGTCAAATTCACCTCCTTGGATTTGGCGCGCGCAGGACCGATCGTCACGGCTGGTGCTAGAGCGAACGCCCCAGTTGCGATTGCGAGAAATTGGCGGCGTTGGGCATTGAAACCGGTGAACATCGAAACTTCTCCAACTCTCTGCGATTGACGTTTCGTGGCGACGGTCGCTGCGCGCTACCGCCGCTCGACTTTGACGGAAGCCAGGTCAATCGTGATCGGCGCGAATCCCTGGTCGGCTATTCCATCCGCGTCGTGAAGGAACACTCGGCGACGGGTTGGAAAAACGAAGCCGTCGAACGTTTTGTGATCGAAGGCGTAGTGCGCCACAGGCGGCTTACCGGTCACATCCGGTGAATAGTCCATCCGCCGAAGAAGAAAAGACTCGTCATAATAGAATGTCTGATCGGCATTATGGTTGGCGATAGACGTCGGGAAACTGACAGCCAGCCGTCGCCAGATCTGGCCGTCCTCGGTCCAAGGATCGATCTCTGTGGCTATGACACCAGACTGCACAAACACAAACGGCGCTGTGAGGTAATTCCATACCGCCCCACTGGTAAAGTATGCGACCTGGATCGCGTCCCATGGCGTGGTGAAGGGGTCAAAGACTGTTGGAAAGGACTCGCGCGGATTGAGGCGCTCTTGAACCATGCGACCATCCGACGTCGTCAGTGCAACACGCTCAGGCGCCACGTCCAGCACGGACGTGTACCTCTCCGCAGTGAAGGGCGAAAAGGTAATATGCTGGCGATGTGGATCTGCCGTGACAGTTTGCCTATCGAAAACGCCAGGCCATCCACGGGCTCCCCAAAAAGGTCCTCCGAGCGTCATTTCAGCCGTTAGCTTTGTGACCTTCGCCCAATTCTGCAATCCGCCATGCGCGTCAAGGACGCTCGTCAACAATCTGTCCATTTTACTTCCTCTGGAATCTCGTAAGATCAATCCATGCTCGTCGAAGTGACAAATCCGCGTTGAAATGCTCGCGGCGACAGAGCGGCTACCTGTTCGACGGCGCCCACCAAGGTAGGCGCCGTCAGGTGCTCAGATCGATGAGCGGAGGGACTTGAAGGCGGTCCTCAGCTCGGCTGAGAAAAGCTCTGGCTGTTCCCATGCGGCGAAATGACCGCCCTTCTCGACTTCGTTCCAGTGGATGATATTGCCGAAGCTTTTTTCGCCCCAGCTTTTTGGCGCACGGTATATTTCCGCAGGGAAAATTGTGACCGCAACTGGCAACGTTGGGATGTCAAACGCATTGAATGGACCCCCGCCGGCTTGGGCGCCTTCCCAATATGACCGTGATGAGGATGTCCCCGTGTTCGTCAGCCAATAAAGGGAAATCGCGTCGAGCATCTCGTCATTGGTGAGGACCTTTTCAGGTTCGCCGCCCGTGTCGGTCCACTCAGCGAACTTGTCGTAGTAGTATGCCGCCATCGCCACTGGCGAGTCAGCCAGGGCATAACCAATTGTTTGCGGGCTCTGGTTCATCATCGCGGCGTATCCGAAGCCATCGCGGTAGAAATGCAGCAGTCGGTCATAAGCGATCTTCTCCCGATCAGAGAGTTCAGTCGGCGCTGGGTCGAAGTTAAGCAGGTGTCGCAGCACGTCCGGCGGCAAGGTACCTGGCATGTTGATGTGGATGCCGAGCAGCCCTTCAGGAGCCTGGACCGCAAGAATTTCCGAGATAATTGCACCCCAGTCGCCACCTTGAGAAACATACTTCGGATAGCCAAGTCGCAGCATGAGTTCGTGGAAAGCGGTTGCCATCCGGGCCGGGCTCCAACCCGTGGTCGTCGGATTGCCGGAAAAGCCGTATCCGGGCATCGTAGGAAGAATGAGATGGAAGGCGTCCTCGGCGCGGCCGCCGTGAGCGGTTGGGTTGGTCAGCGGCTCGATGACCTTCAGCAGTTCGATGATTGAGCCCGGCCAACCATGCGTCATGAGCATCGGCATAGCCTGTTCGTGCGGCGAGCGGATATGTGCGAACTGGATGTCCAGCCCGTCGATCTCCGTGATGAACTGCGGCAGGGCGTTGAGCTTCGCCTCAACTTTTCGCCAGTCGTAGCCAGTTCCCCAATATTCGACGAGCGGCTTAAGCTTCGCCAGTTGCACACCTTGCGATCGATCGTTGACGGTCTCGCGGTCCGGCCATCGTGTGGCCTGGACGCGACGGCGCAAGTCGGCGAGCGCAGCTTCCGGAATGTCGATATGAAACGGACGTATCGCGCCACTCGTTGCAGCGGTGGCCACTTGCGGCGACAACACGCTGAATGCAGTCGTGCTCGCCAAGAGTGCGACAGACGTGGCTGCCGAGACCGAAAGAAAATCCCGTCTTGTTTGTGGAAATGTTTTCGCAGTCATGCTGATGCTCCTCACCTCATGTGAATGCTGTTTGCATCATGCAAACGCTGAGCTATTCAGATCATGGCGACGGCACCAAATATATTGAACGATGGTGTCGGCGATACTAAAGCATTGCTTTTGACATCGTTTGAAGGAAGGCCGGCTTACGACGACCGTAAGCTCTGCATGACAATGGCATGTCGTGCAGAGCATACGTGCCCGCGAGGAAAATTAGGATCTGCCAAAGGCCGCGTTGAGAGCGGCAAGCAGGGCGATGTCCGTGAACGGCTTGAATAGGCATTCTACTGCTCCGCGCGCCATCATCAAAGGCCGAACGTTATCGTCGCCATGGGCGGTGATAAATATGATCGGGATTTCCATCTCGTTTCGCCTCAACTCTTCCTGAAGCTCCGGACCCGACATTCCTGGCATTGCAACATCAAGGACGAGGCAACCGGTCCTACCCTGATCCTCTGAGGCGAGGAACTCTTCTGCGGAAGAGAATGCTCGCGCTGCAAAGCCCAGCTCAATTATCAAGTCCGGCAAAGCATCCCTGACGGACTCGTCGTCATCGACGATGGAAACAAGCGGATATTCGATCATTGCGGATGCCTTGAGACGTCTACGAGTTTTAACGGCGGAATACGAACGATGGTCCTGCCGACGGATTCAGCGCTCTCCGAGATTGGCAAGGAGAATGAGAACGTCGCTCCGGGGCCTTGATTTGGTGTTGCAGACAGAATTCCGGAGTGACTTTCAATGATTGAACGACTGACGGACAACCCCATGCCCATTCCGGTCTCTTTAGTGGTGTAAAACGCCTCGAACAGCTTTTCGAGATCCTGCCATTCCAAGCCAGCTCCGACATCCTGAACGGAGAGGTCTACCCTGTCGTCTGCTTGATGTCGGGTCCGAATAATGAGCTTTCTGGGTCGGTCATGGATCTCGCTCATTGCATCGCAGGCGTTGAGCAGCAGATTGAGGATAACCTGCTGCAACTGCACTCGATCCCCCGAAACAAGCGGTAGCTTGCCCGCGAGATCGGCTTGCAAATTCACCCGAGCACGCTGCAGTTCGCTCGATGTGAGCGCAATAACTTCCCTAGCGGCTTCGTTGAGGTCTACTGGTTCTGTCGTGGTGCCCTTTGTGCCAAAAAGCGAGCGCAACCGGGTGATAACATCGGCTGCACTATGACCGTCACGAATGGACCGTTCGGCGGTCCTGCGCGCGCCCTCGATGTTCGGTGGGTCGGCGGCCAGCATGCGCAGGCAGGTGCTCGCGTTGGTGACGATCCCCAGTAGGGGCTGATTGACCTCATGGGCGATCGATGCGGTCAGAACGCCAAGTGTCGTGACACGTGCAACATGAGCCAACTCGGACCGGGCGCGTCCCAGAGCTTCTTCGGCCAAATGGCGCTGCGTCACATCCTGGATTGCGCCGATGTACTCGAGCTGACCATTTTTGTCGCGAGAGCCGTGAGCAACGAGATGAAGGTGTTTTACGGAGAGATCCGGCATCTGCGCGCGGTAAAGGTAGTCCAGGTCATCGGCCGGGCCTCGCGCGATGTCGATCA
Organism: Pararhizobium sp. PWRC1-1; assembly: GCF_049897905.1. Classification (NCBI taxonomy): domain Bacteria; kingdom Pseudomonadati; phylum Pseudomonadota; class Alphaproteobacteria; order Hyphomicrobiales; family Rhizobiaceae; genus Pararhizobium; species Pararhizobium sp. PWRC1-1. The sequence goes on from NZ_JAFCXE010000009.1 coordinate 7,581, forward strand.
TCTCCTGAAGGATCGGAAGATCCTCGGGGTGTATGCGCGATGCGATGACGTCGAGCGTAATGGTCTGAAAGGGATCGAGTTCATAGATGACGCAGGTCTGCTCGGAAAATTCCAATGTGTCCGCCGCCACTCGCCAGTACCAGCTTCCGGTCGAGCTCAAATGTTGCGCTTCGCGCAACCATGCCTCGCTTCGCTTGAGGGCAGCTCCGCTCTGCAAGCCTTCGACCGCAATACTGGCAATATGCGCAAACTGCTCAATCAGTTCTCGAAGGACTGAGGTGGGCGTGCTTGGCTCCCTGTGATAGATTGCGAAGGCGCCTAACGCCCTGCCGGTCGATGATGAAATCGGGGTTGACCAACAGGCCATAAGGCCGTGTTCCATAGCGACAGGACACCAGGTCGGCCAGCGCGTTTCAGTGCTGATATCCTCCGAAGTGACTTGCTCCTTTAAAAACGTCGCCATCCCGCAAGGTCCAGACTCGGCGTTGATCGGTCTGCCGATTAGGGCATCAATAAATTCGGCAGGGATACTGGGAGCTGCACCCTGCTCAACGCGCTGTCCGCTCTGGTCCGCCAGGATAACGCTACAGTAGCAGCCGTCAGCAGTGCTCTCGACCAGTCGGCAAAGCGCATCCAGCACAGCGGGTGAAGAGTCACCTCTTGCGACCATTTCTAGCAATTGCTTCTCGCCGAACAGTAGTGCTTCCGCGCGTTTGCGGTCCTCGATATCGGTCTGCAGAAAGTACCAAACGGAGATCTCTCCATTTGAGGCTCGCAACGGGCATCCTTGCGTGTGAAACCACCGATACGCTCCGTCCGCGCGCCGGAGACGAGCTTCGAAATCATATGGCTGTCCTGATGCAGCAGAGCGTTCCCACCTTCTTAATACCTCGGGGCGATCTTCGGGGTGAAAAGCCTGGCCAACCGCACGCCCGCGCATCTCCTCGCTGGTGGTGCCGAGATATTCAAGCATGTGCCTATTGGCATGCTCGACGTGACCGTCGGGGGATAAAAGGGTGACTATTGACGGCAGCCCGTCGACGATCGAGCGATAGCGGTCCTGGAGTTCGCGTCCAATCGTCTCGGTCCGTTTTCGGTTGTCGATATCCGAGTTTATTCCACACCATTGTATTATCTTGTCGTCCGGGTCGAGAAGTGGATTGGCGCGAATGTTGAACCACCGATACACGCCGTCGAAGCGCCGCATACGCGCTTCGAATTCTCCCGCTTCGCCTGATACGATCATACGCTCCCAGCTTGCCAGGAATTCAGCCAGATCCTCGGGATGAACACACGAATGCCAACCGGTGCCTAGTGCCTCCTCACGCACCAGGCCGGTGTATTGAAGCCAGCGTTTGTTCAAAAAGTCGGCTTGACCATTGGGATGAGCAGTCCAAACCAGTCCGGGGAGCGCGTCAACGACATGGCTAAGCGGGTTGTTCATGGCAGTCCTTTCAGGACTTCTAACGAACACCATGCAGCCAGTACGTGCAAAAGTCCATTGTCCTAAGGTATCGGTTTAGATCCGTTGAGCCATCCGCAGAGCGCAGGTCATCTGAAAACGCTCTAGCACGGCGTTGCTGCACGCTCACGCCGACCAATGCGATGGTATCGTCGATACTATCGTACAATGGTTTCCAGGAGAGTTCTGTCTGACCTTACCCGCGCATTTGATGAACAGATGCCGAGAAAGGGAGACAAATAATGGATACCGCGACACAGATTGAAAAAGTCTATTACACAGGCAAGACCCACACGACGGGGGGCAGAGACGGTGCGTCTCGCAGCTCCGATGGGCGGCTCGACGTGAAGCTTTCGTCCCCCGGCACGGCCGGGAGCGGCACCAATCCGGAACAGCTCTTTGCAGCGGGCTGGTCGGCATGCTTCGAAGGCGCCATGGGGCTTGCGGCTCGCAAAATGAAAATCGCCCTGCCAGCCGACCTCGCGATCGACGCAGAAGTCGATCTTTGTCTGGTTGATGGTCAGTACTTCCTGCAGGCACGTCTCAACGTTAGCCTCCCTGGACTTGCCCCGGAAATGGCACGTGCCGTCGTAGACGCCGCCCATCAGACATGCCCGTATTCCAAAGCCACGCGTGGCAATGTTGACGTGGTTATCAACGTAGTTTGATGCGTTCGCCGGATTCCAATCGATTGGGATCGCCTGACGCTAAAGGAGCTTATTGTGAAACACACCGTGATGGGAACCGCGTTAATCACCGGAGCGTCGACCGGCATCGGAGCGGTTTATGCCGACAGGCTATCAAGGCGCGGTTACGACCTGATCCTGGTTGCAAGAAATGCTGCGAACCTAGAAACAATCGCTGCTCGAGTTCGGACCGAAACAGGCCAAAAAGTTGAGGTTCGGGCGGCGGACCTGACCAACTCGGACGACCTCGCGAGCATTGAGCGGTGTATTGAAACCGATGCCTCGATCACTCTGTTGGTCAACAATGCAGGGATCGATCTGAACGGAGGGTTGCTCGACAACAAAGCCGCCGAACTAAAACAATTGATCGACCTCAACATTACCGCGCCAACGGTATTGGCCGCCGCCGCAGGCAGAGCATTTATGGACCGGAAGGCAGGTGCCATCATCAACATAGCTTCGGTACTGGCATTCGCCCCGGAGTTCTTGGATGGCGTCTATAGTGGATCGAAGGCGTATCTGCTCAATCTCAGCCTGTCGATGGCTTTGAAGATGACAACCGGGAACGTTCAGATCCAGGTTGTCCTCCCAGGAGCGACCCGAACCGAAATCTGGGAGCGCTCCGGCAAAGACGTCGACGCCATCGTTCCAGAGGCAGTCATGGATGCGGGGGATCTGGTCGACGCCGCCCTTGTTGGATTTGACAAGCGTGAGGTGGTGACTATCCCACCTCTAGCGGACGAACGGCTCTGGCTTGCGTACAACGAGGCCCGTTTGGCGATGGCTCCTTATTTGTCGAAAAAAGACGTTGCCCCGCGATACCAATAAAGAAGAAAAAGGGCGTTCGAGCTCATTGCAAACGTCCGTTCATGTTTACCAGATCCGGCAACGATTTTGCCTTCATCTTCCGCATCACCCCAAGGTTTTGCCCTTGTCGCTGGAAACCAACACTATGGTGCCATAGACAACAGAGACATTCGAGCGCAGACTTTCACATGGCTAGTGGGCACCGCACTTGCGAAGACGCCGCCCATGCCCATGAAATACCGCCCCGTGTGCCTGCTGTTTCGCGATGGTGTGTCACACCGCCTAGCAAGCCCCAAAGGATATTAATGTGATCGACACCGTCGCAAGAAGGCCGTGGCCCAGTTATGTGGCTAAGGTCTCGGCGGTTCTGATGATCACGCTCGGCGCTTTCGTTCTCTTGGGCTGGACTGTCAAAAGCCCGGCTTTGATACAGCTCTCGCCCACTCTGCCGCCAATGACGCGAAACGCCGCATTGTGCTTCGGACTATGTGGTGTCGCCCTTCTGACTTTGGCGGTCGATGGTCCTCGTTGGGCTGTGTTCCTGTGCGCTGGATTGGTGACTTTTGTCAGCATGACGACAATCATCGAGATCGTGTTCCGGGTCGATGCCGGTATCGACGAACTGCTCGGCAGCTCCTTCATTTCGGTGAACCTGAGAAGTCCCGGAAGAATGGCTCCGCTGACAGCAGTCTGTTTCGCGTTTAGCTCCGTGGCGCTGATGCTGGCCCCCAGTACATTCACGATCACATCGTCCCTCTTGGTGGGCCTGGGTGGCTCAATCGTCACCGCCTTCGGAGCGGCCGCAGTTGTCGGCTACTGGGGTGGGGTGACCCTCGCAGCCCTCCATACTTCATTCGGTCTCGTGATCCTCGGTGTGGGAATGCTTGCGTTGGCTTGGCGGGTCGAGGCACATCCCATGCCAACGCCGCCATGGCTACCCCTCAGTGTCGTGATTGGAGTTTTGACGGGTATCGTCGGCCTATGGCGAGCGCTCGTATTGGGAGGGTATGCGCCATTCTCCATGTTGCCGACGGTGGTATTGGTCGTCGGGTGCGTGGTCGGGCCGATATTTGGTCTGACGGTGTTCCTCGCGCAGCGAGGACATGCTCAGGCCGCCGCCCTACGTCGGAGCGAAACCTTCCTGGAGGAGGCCCAGCACTTGAGCCGGACAGGGAGCTTCTCCTGGAACGTGTCTACAGACACTGTCACATTCTCAGCCCAGGCTTATCGTATTTATGAGTTCGAAGCTGGCCCCGTATCTTTTGCAAGCATTGCGAGGATGACGCATACCGACGACATGCCCCTGTTTCTCGATATGGCCGACCGTGCCCGCCGCGGCGAAGACCTTGACGAGGAATATCGCTTGCGCATGGGCGATCAGTCGGTCAAGCACTTGCATCTCGTGGCCCATCAATGTGGAGCCAACGAGAATTTCGAATACATAGGGGCCATTCAGGACATCACGGATCGGCAACTATCGGAGGAAGCGCTTGACCAGGTGCGTTCCGAACTGGCGCGTGTTGCTCGGATGACCAGCCTTGGCACCCTTACGGCTTCTATCGCCCATGAAGTCAATCAGCCGCTTGCAGGTATCGTAACTAACGCTGGAACCTGTTTGAGGATGCTGGCGTCGGAATTTCCCAATGTGGAGGGTGCACGCGAAACGGCAAAGCGCACGATCCGGGATGCAAACCGTGCGTCCGAAGTCATCAAGCGATTGCGCGCGCTATTTGTCAAAAACGCCGCTAACAAAGAACTGGTGGACTTGAGCGAAGCGACGCGAGAGGTGGCCGCACTGTTGTCGAACGAGCTTCAAAGAAGCCAGGTGTTGCTCCGAACCGAGCTCGCAGACGCGCTTCCCCCTGTACTGGGAGATCGTGTTCAGTTGCAGCAGGTTATCATGAATCTTCTGATAAACGCATCTGACGCCATGGTCTCCGTTGACGATCGTCCGAGGCAGTTGGTGATCAAGACGACCAGAGACGATGACAACAGTGTGCGATTGACGGTGGAGGATGTCGGCGTTGGCTTCCAGCCTGACGAAGTGAACAGAATTTTCGAGGCGTTTTATACGACCAAGAGCCGCGGGATGGGGATCGGTCTATCCGTCAGTCGCTCCATCGTCGAACGGCACAATGGTCGCCTTTGGGCGGTGCCCAACAGTGGACCTGGTGCCACCTTCTCGTTCGCCATACCGCTTTCCGCGGAAAGTTCTCCCGGTGTCGGCCACGGTGTTCGCGACCGGGTCACCCAAGGGCCAAACGGTCAGCATGCTGCAGGAAAACAATGATGATCCGCCCACCACTCGTCTCGGTCGTCGATGACGATGAGTCCATTCGTGAATCCTTGCCCGACCTGTTGAGGGAATTCGGTTTTGCAGCAATGGCGTTTTCGTCCGCAGAGCAGTTTCTCGCGTCCGGCCATGTCGATGAAACCCGTTGTCTGATCCTTGATATCTCCATGCCCGGAATGTCCGGCCCTGAGCTGAAGCGAGAGCTTTCCAAGCGTAAACTGTATATCCCGGTCGTGTTTATCACCGCCACGGGTGACGAGAGCGCGCCGCCAAACGAAAGAGAGCTGGGTACGGCCGAATGCCTGTTTAAACCCTTCAGCGACACGGGCCTTTTGGCGGCGCTGAAGGCCGCGTTGAGAGTGAACTAGCGATTTGCTGCGCCGAAGATGAAGTGATAGTTTCGATCCGCGCATGACAGTGAAACGAGAAGTCATCATGCCTCGGATGGAATCACCTCCTATAGTGCCGGTCGTGTTTGTCGTTGATGACGACATTTCGGTTCGCGAATCCCTTGAGCCATTGATCGCTTTCGAGGGGTGGAAGGCGGTGATGTGTGCATCGGCGAAGGAGTTCCTGGAACAGCAGCGCACGGCTGTCCCGAGCTGCCTTATCCTCGACATCTCTCTACCCGATCTCAACGGGCTCGACCTGCAAGAGCAGCTTGGGGATCGGACCGAGATTCCGATTATCTTCATCACTGGGTACGGTGACGTACCGATGACGGTGAAGGCGATGAAGGCCGGAGCGGTGGAATTTCTGATGAAGCCGTTTCCGGACGACGTGCTGATCAAGGCAATCCGATATGCCCTCGACCGGAGTGCCACCGCGCTCGAGGATGAAAGTGCGCTTCAGTCCATCAGAGACGGACACTCTTCCCTGAGTCGCCGCGAACGCGAGGTAATGGCGCTCGTTGTGGCGGGACTGCTGAACAAGCAGGTCGGGTTTGAACTCGGCATCAGCGAGATTACAGTTAAGGCTCACCGTGGTCAGGTGATGCGCAAAATGAAGGCGCGCTCGCTACCCGACCTGGTGAACATGAATGCGCGCTTGCGACTGCCGGAAGCGCAGAGCAGCAAGGTGGAACACCCACCGAGTCTCACCGATCCGATGGTATCGGGGACACCATCGTCCAATAAATCGGCACCCAAGACTGTGACCTGATAGCGCATGTGTTCCGCAACTCATGAAAACATTTTCGATGTGGGGCAGGCCTACCCTCGAAGTCCATCTCGACGGTAAACCGGACAAAGGTCATTGGTGACCAATATTATTCCATCTCGAAGCAGATCGCGTCAGCCGCGGCGGTCGAACTGCATCAGATGTTCGCAAGAGCGATCTTCAAAGGGCTCCCTTACAACGAACTGTTGCCGCTCGTACCCCCTTTTATCTCGACATTGGGCCACAATTCCGAAGCGGCAGGTTCCAAATCGGATTTCGAAGAGGTGCTTAGGCTTGCAGATAGCATCCCAGAGCTGCACCGGTTCCTTTACTTATATGACTGCCAACGCCTCGTCAGTGCCATTCAGGAGTGCGCTAAGGAGCTCATTCAGATCCACGGCGAGTTCTATCGCACGTTTAACCTCGAATCCTTCTTCTATCCATCTATGAAGCACGAGGATGGATTGCGGTATTCGACGTCACCGGTAGTCACCAAGCTGTTCGCATTCCTTAGCTTCTTGTTCATCAGGATGCACAGCCTGCTCGACTACACCGTGAAGGTGGCAATGGAGGCTGAAAAGCTCCCGACCAACTTCACCAACTACCCTAAAATGTCGAGCCTCAACGCGCAATACGGCGACCGCAAGCGTCTTGGGCTAAACAAGGAAGCGGGTACGCTCTTCGAGGACTGTACATTCCTTGTCAATATAGAGACCTTGCGCAACCACATCATTCACAATGGGTTGCTCGATGATATGCCGAAGGCATATGAGGAGATTAAGGACGGCGTTGCAGCGGAAAAGTACATTCTGATGCCGGACATGACTGATGGCCACTTTGACAAGTTTCGCAATCGCAATCTTTTCTATGGTCGGGAGGATAAGATCAATCGGCGACTCCCCTTCTTAGTAACCGAATTCTTGGGGCGGCAGGCAGTAACTCTCCGGGCGATCGCCGAGGGTCTGCGGAGACGGCACGATCTTTGAGAGTTTGCTTCTATTGCGAGAATACTTCCAGTTGCATCCAGAAGGACAGTCGGAGCCCACGAACTGGGCCGCTGCTCGGACCCGGCGGAACGTCGGCTTTCGAAGCTGGACGAGACCCATTAAATGGCCGGAATGGGGGCGCAAAGCGGAAATTATTTCGACTTGGATAACAACAAACGGTCCGCTGCCAGACACACAGTTCGAGGGCTCGGCGGCTCCCTCCTTCTCGTGCGATTAAGTTGAGCCGTACGCTTTTCCTCTAGCTTCTGAATGCCCCCGGACCAAATCCGGCAAGGTCGTTGAACGGGCCGTGAGCGATGTGGTGCGCGGCCGTCGATAAAAAATAGGAATGCTCTCGCGAACCCGGAAGCCCTGAAATCTTTTTTTGGGTTAAGGGAATTGAATACTTAAATCGGATGGCCCTTGGCTTAACGGAAGGATTAGGCACCGGGCGGAAGATCAAGCTTCGCTCTGCCACCGACTTAATGTTCGTACGCCGCTGGACCGACGACGCGAATCCATCGCTCGAGTCCTTTGCCTGATAGTTGACAATGAAGGCCCTCCTTTCCTCCATGGATTCGAGGCTGGAAATCCCAAACAACTCTTGCGAAGGTATCCTTGATGGCATGAGGCTCAACACGCACGAATCCTTAATTGTTGACAACGGCGGACAAATCCCGCCTCGTCACCTCCATGGATTCGACGAGCGAAATAATGGTCGTGCTGCGGGCCGCGCGCGCGCTATTGGACCTGAGTCAGGACGAGTTGGCAGGTCTCGCCGGGGTGAGCCGCCAAGTGGTCGTCCGCATCGAGCGATTGGAAACGAACGTGCTGGTGGATGCGATCGACAAGGTGAGGCGCGCACTTGAAGCCGGAGGGGTCGTGTTCATCGAGGCGTCGCCGGAAAGAGGACCCGGCGTGGCCTTGTCGCGCAGACCGAAGCCGGTCGATGGAAGCTGAGGCGCCGGCGCAACGTCTCAACGACAAACTGATCAAAAGGCTGCCGTTCACGCAAGGCAACCACGCGTTCATCACCGACACAATCAATAAAAACCTTAAACTTGTCGTCTCCAGCAGCCAGAAGGTGTTCTTCTTCGCACATCCCGGCGCCGTCATATGGAGAATCGGCGTCTTCCCAGCGGCGGGACTGCAGCATCGTGATTTCCTTTCGAAAAATGGGTTCGGGGAGGAATTGACGGCATGAGGATTTCGGCAGTTTCGGATCTTCGCAGGCGTTGTTTCAGGGAATTCGCCTTCTGCAGCCGAGGAGGCGGCGCAACGTCGATCGTCTACTCGTTCCGCCTGATTTGCAGCCGAGCGGCGGCATCTTCGAGCCGGTGGACGAGTGCGGACATTGTGGCGACGTCGTCCGGATCGGCTAACGCCCATTCCGCTTTCCAAGGAAATCGGTGGAAAGGCGAATAGGCGACCAGTTTCAGCCGACCGCTCGGCATCCATCGGCGTTCACGCCAGGTGATCCCGGCGGACGGCCTGGGGGCGCGGCGCTTGGTCGATACCGGGATGTACCGACCGTCGCCCGCATACTCCATCTCCCGTATTTCCCGAATTTCGACGATCGCGAGACCCAACGCGGTACCGTTGATCTTGGCGATGGTCGGCCAGCGCGGCGTCCAGTTCGGCAAGAGCTTGTCTTCGCGCTTCGCTGACGAGGGATCTCGAAAGTCGATCGAAGGCCTGATGTAGTTTTGCCACCTCTCTATGGAAACGATATGGCTGCGGTCTTCGAGAGCAATGGACAACGTGTTGAATGCCTCTATCGCCGCATCGATGACGCCCTGAGAGATGGTGAGGTCCGCCGCCCGGTGTGCGCGGGGCGCGAGTATCGCCCCGTCGCCCTTCGCGTCGACCCCTCTGAAATACTCGATGGCGCAGACGGCGAGAGGATGCATTCCGCGAACCATTGGGCCTGCGGAAGGCGAGGCATAAAAGTGCTTGATGGGGCTGGTTGCCACCCCGCCCTTCGACCACGAGACGGGGCGACCCCGTTGCGTGGCTGGCAGCGCCGGGCGCGTGCGTCCGACGTCGTTGCTGCTCCACCACCCGCGCGGCGGTTTCGGTACGTTGAGGGCCTTGCAAACGTTGACGAGGTAAACGTCGGAAATCCCGAGCCGACGGGCGACATCTCGTGCCGGCCGGGTCCAGACCATATGGTAGAGTTCCTCGCGCGTGATCATTGCGGGGAGCCTCCCTCTGCTCGCCGCTGCGGACGCTCATCGTCGTAAGGGTTCGCTCCGCCGGCGAGCACATCGTCCAGGATTGCGGACCATTGCTTGAACGCCGCTCTGAGCTGTTGGCGGTACTTGAACATGTCATAGACTTTCCCCATTCCCTTTTTACCGTGCCCGATCGCCGCTTCGGCGACCTCATGGGGGACAAAGCCGGAAAAATGCGTGCGCATTGTCCTGCGGACGTCGTGCCAGGTCCAATGACGTAGCGTCCCAACCGGCTGGATTTTCCGGTATTCGGTCAGAAACAGCTCGTCGAAGGCCTTCTTTCCCTTCGAAAAGCACGCCGGCGGAGGCGACGAGAAAGGCGCGGACCTCCTTACTGCGAAAATGCCTGGTTCGTGATTTTGTTTTAAGTGACATGGAGTCTGGCGTCAGGTCCGCAACGGGATTGCTGGTCAGCCCGACCTTCCCCCTCCGATTCGGAAGCATCGTCCATTTATAGAATCTGCGGATCATCTGGAGCGTCTTGCGCGCCTGCACCTTCGCTCCTCTAGCCTGGATGCGCGTGACAAGGTCTGCGATGTGCTCGTCCGTCACTTTCGAAATTGGCAGGTTCATCCAAGGGTTCGTCTCCGGGTTGATTATGTTACGCCTTGCGAACGCCCGGTCTTCCTCGACTGTGCGGTTCCTGTCTCTCAGGTCAAGAAAGGCCAGGTAATCTTCCATCACGGATCTGAACGTGCTTCTCGCGCTGAGGGCCTCGACGTGCCGTTCCGTTTCCCGGTGCTCGACGATGTCGACGCCGTTCCGGATCATGGCGTTCCAATCCTTCGCGATCTGGCGCGCATCCTCGGTTTTCATCTTCGGGCCGAAGGTTCCGATCTTCATCCGCGTGGCTTTCCCGAATCGGCCGAGGAGATAGCAGACTTTCGTTTTCGGCCCGACCCTTACCGCGAAGTTCTTGATATCGACGTCGCGGACCTCGTAGCGTTCTGCCTCGCCCTCCAGAATTAAGACGGAGGTGTCTCTGAGGTATTCTCTTCTCATTTTTCACTTCCCTTTTGCGGTTGTAATTGGGCAACTATTTGGGCTCGGCCACCAGCAGGGGGTGGAATGCCGCTGTGCCACAAGGGAAGCGTGGTTTTTTTATTAAGTAAATGTATACAGATGCTTAGGTCGCAAAATGAGTTTTGGCGACGCAGGATGTCCCGGTCTGGGACAGGCGGGTCTTCGGGTTCATAATCAGAAGGAGAGGGGTTTGTTTGTGGCTCATAACCTGAAGGCCGCAGGTTCAAATCCTGCCCCCGCAACCAAGTTCCTAGCACTGGTGATCATCCCGGCCGAAGCTGCATACTGGTTCCGGTAACTCGTGGTGCGGGGCATAAAAACCGGCAGGCAAGCGCGCTCCCACAGGAGGCCAGAAGCCTGATAGCAAACCGTCTCCTTCACTGGTGGCGGGGTGGAGCGAGCCAGATGACCCCTCATTTTGTCGGCTTCACCAGCGAAATGACGCGAGGCTTGGATGGAGCATCCAGCCACTCGATCCATTTGTCTCTTTCCTCAACCGAGTCGAAGAACCGCCAGCGTTTGTACTCCTCTTCGGTGGCCTCCAGCATCTCGCCGATTGACGCTAGTTCCAAGGGGAGCGGCACCTCGTTGCCGTCAAAGCGGATAAAGTAAACCCCCTCCGCGGCGAGGCGAACAACTTGGCCCGTGCCATAGCTTCCATCTGGGTCATCGACCGTGAAGTACATGCCAGTCAAAGTTTCAAATACTGTTTTGCTCATGGATTCCGAATGCCAACCATAAAAATCCTCTGCCTGTGAAATTCGCTCAGGCGTTCGCCAAAGGCAAGCCACTCGACTTGCCGTCGCGCTTTTCTTTACCGCGAGGGTAACCAGACGATATCACCCCACTTTGACGGGTAGCGGCCCTGCAGTCCTGAAATGGAGAGCCGGGCTTAACCGCCCGGTTCGCCGATGTGCCAGGCCCCACCAGCGCCATCTAGTCGTTCTCATAAGCAGCAATAATGACATCGTACTTCGCAACGAGGTCGGCGTACATTTCGACCTGCAATTTGAGCGCCGCTAACGCTCCAACGGAAATGCGAGCGTCATTTTGCTGCTGCAATTCAGCTTGCGCCTCGCTCAGGTTACTTCTCGCTTCGTCCCGACGCTTACGGGCTCGTGCTACTGCGATTGCCACAAACTCATTCGACATCGCGTTCTCCATATCGTTCCACCACGATGGTTGACAACAGTATGATACCACAATCACATCCAGATCCGCCTGAGTGATCCCAATGTACCGCTCGATGCCGTCGACACCGTGGCGTTCATTTGCCGATGGCAGCATCGGATGCGGGGCGATAACCGAAAGTACGACGCCTAGAACGAACGTCATCTCATGGAAATATAGGGTGATTTACGTCCGCAATGGGCCGAGAGCGGTAATAGTTTCCGCTTAGCGCCTGAGAGCGGTCATGCGCTGTTTCAGCGTGCGCGCTGAAACAGTCAGGCCGACAGAAGCTTTCCGATGTCTCGGCGTGGCGGAGCCCCGAACAGCCGGCAATATTCCCGGCTGAACTGTGAGGGGCTGGCATAGCCCACCTCAAAGGCGACCGTTTCCGCCGCGCGCGACAGCATCAGCCGGCGCGCCTCCATCAGGCGGATCTGCTTTTGAAACTGCACCGGTGTCATCGCGGTCATTGCCTTGAACTGACGATGGACCGCTCCGAAACCTGCTGGTCTCTTCACGGCCCCATTTCGGCTGGCGAGATCACCGTGCATAATGGCCGCTTCTGACCCTAAAGCGGTAATTGTCAATGCCGGGCCGACTTGAGGCTGAGAATTTAAAAGTCTCCATGCCATCAGGCCAAGGTTCAGTACCTGGCGTATCGCTGGCATAAGCGGAAATGATTTCCGTATAGCAGTGTGCAGAGGGCCGGAAAGCCGGACTGCTGTGGCCCACAGACGACCTCGGTCCCCGTTCACGTTTGGTGTAAACCTTCGTGCTAATGCAGAGCTAGTGCGGCGTACCCTTGTTCAATGCCGGAAGATGACGAACCGATCTTGGTTTTCGCTGGCCCCCAAAGGAAGCTGGCGGAGATTCTTGCGGCCGATGTCGCAGGCTACAGCCGTCTGATGGAGCGTGACGAGGAGGACACTCACGAGCGCTGTGCTCGCACGTTCCTCGTTGTCTGAACATGTGCGGATCGACGGAACCGACAACCTCGTCCTCGTCTTTCCCGTATTCTGGTGCCCGATGCCCGAAAGTCGCCGAAATCGGATCAGCGATTGCCAACGACTGGTGGATTATGCTCTCGCTTCCGTCGTACCCCACTGTGCGACACACCACTTCCAGACCAAGTCGGCATAGCGCCCCGGATAGGCACTCCTCTTTCGAACGAGATAATAGTCCGGCTTAACAAGGAAGGTGTCGTCGGTAACCTGTACGAGCCGTCCCGCCTCCAGGTCCGGTGCAACGAACGGTTTGCAGGCGAGAGCGATGCCTTGCCCCGCCATCGCCGCATCGAGGGCCAGCGTTGTCCGGTTGAACTTTGCGCCGAAAGGCATGTTGCCGGAGTCAAACAGCGCATGCCAGTGATCGTAGGCATCATGAAGCAAGGGGAACCTGCCGACTTGGTCCAAGGACATCGGTAGTTCAGCGCCGGCCACGAGGAGCGGGCTGGCGACGATTACAAGTTCATGACGGAAGAGGAGGACGGACTCGAGAAAATCTGGAAACGGGGGGCGTACGATTCTTACAGCGATATCCACATCGTCCCGGTCGAAGTCTGACAGAGCCTCGGTCGCGATCGTCCTGAGTTCGACGTTCGGACATGCGGCCCTGAGTTCCGCCATCTTGGGAATGAGCAACTTGGTCGCGAAGGTCGGCGTGACGCTGATTGTCACTGCGCCGGGTCGGCTGGAAAATCGCGCTGTCGCCGCGGCAAGGGTATCGAAGGCGCGTGTGACGTCGGCGAGGTATATCGCGCCTTCGGAAGTAAGGGCCAATCCTCTCGCCAGCCGATGAAACAATGGTTGGCCGACATGTTCCTCAAGGGACCGAACCTGCTGCGCAACCGCTCCCTGGGTCACGCCGAGTTCGTCGGCGGCTGCTCGGAAGTTGAGCTGGCGTCCCGCGACCTCGAAGGCGCGGATCGCATTGAGAGGAGGAAGTCCTTTGCGTGAGCGCGCCATGTTCCAGCCAATAGGTTTTCTACAGCCTCACGCTATCACTTCTGTCGCGAAAATACGCGCAGGTTGTTGCATTATCGCCGTGGAAAACGAGATCAGGAGACTGCAATGACCCAAGGAAAAGTCGCGCTTATCACCGCAGGCGGGTCCGGACAGGGTGCCGCCGAAGCCAGCAGACTTGCGAAGGATGGTTTCAAGGTCGCAGTTCTCTCTTCCTCCGGAAAGGGAGAGGCTCTCGCAAAGGAACTGGGTGGTGTGGGCGTTACGGGATCGAACCAGTCCAACGACGATCTGAGGCGACTGGTGGACCTGGCCTTGGAGAGGTGGGGGAGAGTGGATGCCCTCGTGAACTCCGCCGGACATGGACCGCGTGCGCAGATCGTCGAAATTTCCGACGACGACTGGCACAAGGGAATGGACGTCTACTTCCTGAATGCGGTCCGCCCAATTCGCCTGGTGACGCCGATCATGGAAGCCCAGGGGCGGAGGCGCGATCGTCAACATCACGTCCGCATGGACGTTCGAACCGGCGGCGATGTTCCCCACGTCCGCGGTCTTCCGCGCAGGGCTCGCGAGCTTCTCCAAAATCTTCGCGGACACCTATGCGTCCAAAAACATTCGGATCAACAACGTGCTCCCCGGATGGATCGACAGCCTGCCAGAAGTGCGAAGAGCGCCGCGCGTCGGTTCCGATGGGCCGGTACGGTACCGCTGACGAGATAGCTGCCACGATCGCCTTCCTAATTTCGGACGGTGCGGGCTGCATCACGGTCCAGAACATCCGCGTCGACGGCGGTCTGATGCAATCGTTTAAGCAGGCGCAAGGAAGTGAGTCTTCGCATCCAACGGGACTGCTACACAGGGGAAGATCATGCGCTGGGAAGAGGTTCTGTCGATCGTGGACTGCCACGCCGAGGGCGAAGTGGGAAAGGTTATTGTCGCCGGGATGGGCCAGGTTCCTGGCGAAACCATGTTCGACAAGAAGCTGTACCTCGAGAGGCATCGCGACGACATCCGGAAGAGGGTCCTGTTCGAACCGCGCGGAGCGGCATGGCATAACGCCAACGTCATTCTGCCGAGCAACAACCCGATGGCGGACATGGGCTTCGTCATCATGGAGTCGACCGAGTATCCGGCCATGTCCGGGTCCAACACGATCTGCGTCGCGACCGTCCTCCTGGAGACGGGCATTCTGCCGATGCAGGAGCCAGTCACCGACCTGACGCTCGAGGCACCCGCTGGTCTGATCCGTGTTCGCTGCGAATGCCGCGACGGCAAAGTGACGAGCGTGAAGCTCGTGAACCAGCCAGCATTCTGCTACCACCTCGACGCCCAGGTCGAGGTACCCGGTCTCGGAACAATCACGATCGACGTAGCATTCGGCGGAATGACGATCGCCATCGTCGACGGCACGACAATCGGGTTCGACATCTCCCCATCGGAGGCGCGGGAGCTTTGCGAAGTCGGCGTGAGGATCAAGGCGGCTGCCGCGGAGCAGCTCGCGGTCTCATATCCCGGCAATCCGGACATGCCCGGCATCACGATGACGCAGATCACAGCTCCGCTGCATAGGGAAGACGGCCAACTCGTTTCCCGTAACACCTGCATCGTATCACCCGGACGCTGTGATCGCTCGCCCTGTGGTGCGGGGACTTCAGCGCGGCTCGCCGTGATGCATGCGAAGGGTCAAATCCAGCCTTGCGTCTTCATTCACCACTCGATTACCGGCAGTCGCTTTTTGTGCGGGATCGATGGGTTGGCGAACGTCGGTCCATATCCGGCGGTCATTCCGAGCGTTGCCGGGCAGGCCTGGATTACAGGGCTCACCCAATCGGGACTTGATCCGACCGATCCATATCCGACCGGTTTCACCCTGTCAGACACCTGGCTTAACGCGATCTGATCCGCCGCCAGCGAGCTAACATTACCGAAAACGTACCAATCAGCAGACAGAAAAGCGCAACAAAGCCACCAAAGGGAGAGTCGCATGCCCTATGTGAAGATCGAAATGCTTGAAGGACGTACTTCGGAGCAGAAGCGTCTGTTAGCCGAGGCCGTCACCGAGACAGTCTGCGCGAGCCTGGAGTGCAAGCCGGAAAGCGTGTGGGTAGTCATCGACGAAAAGCCGGCGTCAAACTGGGCTGTTGCGGGAAGCACCCTTGCAGAGACAACTAAGTTCTGAGAGAAGCTACAGCAGAGGCGGAGATAGCGCGCAAGATGCTGAGTTTCCGCTATCGGCTCTAAGCCAACTCCAATGACCCCGCCCCCTATGAAGAGGTGTGGACACGTCCGCTCCTGGTGCGCAAACCGGACGTGTTCGCTGAGGTCTGTATAAGAGCTTGAAATTACAAGTCTCTACGCCATCAGGCCCACCGCAACCAACTTTTCCCAAGGATATCAACAAGAAGGCCCTACCAGCCCGGAGGGTTTTCTTGCGTTTAAAGCTGAGAAAACGGCGAACACAAAATGCTGCAGCCGCCAGGTCACAAACGCATTCAGGGCGTTTGACCGTAACACACGAGAACGACGAAACCCGATGATCGGCACAAGCCTCATCATTTCAGTGGTTGTGTCGTGGCAACTTTTCGGCAAGTTTACGGAATTCCGGCGCCCCCTCGATAACGGCGCCGTCAGATAGTTGCGTCACGGTGCGGCGATACAGCATCTGCCATGGTGTCGCATCGACTGGCACGGCGGGAATGCCGTCCGCCTTGCGCCGTTCGATCTCCTCCGGCGTAACCAGCATATCGCAACGGCCGTGGTTGAAATCGATGCGGATGATGTCGCCGCTCCGGATATAGGCAAGGCCGCCGCCCGCCGCGCTTTCCGGCGAGGCGTTGAGGATCGACGGGCTGTCGGCCGTGCCCGACTGGCGGCCGTCACCGATCGTCGGCAGGCTGAGGATCCCCTTCTTGATAAGATGATCCGGCGGCTGCATGTTGACCACTTCGGCCGATCCAGGCCAACCGAGCGGACCGGCGCCGCGGATCACCAGGATCGTCCGCTCGTCGATGTTCAATTCCGGATCGTTGATGCGCTTGTGATAATCTTCGGAGCCATCAAAGACCACTGCCTTGCCATCGAACACACCTTCTTTGCCCGGCTCGCTCAGATAACGCTCGCGAAAGCCGGCCGAGATAACGCTCATCTTCATGATGGCGAAATCGAACAGATTGCCCTTCAGCACCAGGAAGCCGGCGCGCTCCTTAAGCGGCGCATCGAAAGGCAGGATGACCTCGCGATCGGTGGATTCCCGACCTTCAAGATTTTCCGCCATGGTCTTGCCGGTCACTGTCGGACAGTTGCCCTCCAGCATGCCGACCTGCAGCAGTTCCCACATGATCGCGGGAACGCCTCCGGCCCTGTGGAAGCGCTCGCCGAGATAAGCGCCTGCCGGCTGCACATTAGCCAAGAGCGGAATATCGAAGCCGTGGGTCTGCCAGTCGTCCGGATAAAGATCGACGCCGGCATGTTTGGCCATGGCCGCCAGATGCGGCTGCGCATTGGTCGAACCGCCGATCGCCGAATTCACCCGGATCGCGTTGAGGAACGCCTCACGGGTGAGGATATCCGACGGCTTAATATCCTGCAGCACCAATTCGACAGCTCTCCGCCCGGTGCGATAACCCATCTGGCCCCGTTCGCGGTAGGCGGCCGGGATGGCAGCGCAGCCGGTCAGCGACATGCCGAGCGCTTCCGCCATGGCATTCATCGTCGAGGCGGTCCCCATGGTGTTGCAATGGCCGATGGACGGCGCGGAATCGAGCGCCGACTGTAGGAATTCCTCGCGGGTGATCTCGCCCGCCGCATATTTGCGCCGCGACCGCCAGATCACCGTGCCGGATCCGACCAGATCGCCATCATGCCAGCCGTCAAGCATCGGGCCGCCGGAAAAGACGATCGCAGGAATATCCACGGTCGAAGCCGCCATCAGCGCCGAGGGCGTGGTCTTGTCGCAGCCGGTGGTGAGCACGACACCGTCGAGCGGATAGCCGTAGAGGATCTCGACCAGACCGAGATAGGCGAGGTTTCGGTCGAGCGCCGCGGTCGGCCGCTTGCAGTTCTCAAACAGTGGATGCGTCGGAAACTCGATGGGGATGCCGCCGGCATCGCGAATGCCGTCGCGGATGCGCTTGGCAAGCTCGATATGATGGCGATTGCAGGGATTAATGTCGCTGCCGCTTTGGGCGATGCCGATGATCGGCTTGCCGGAACGCAGTTCTTCCGGCGTCGTGCCATAATTCATGAAGCGCTCAAGATAGAGCGCCGTCATGTCGAGATGATCGGGATTGTCGAACCAGTCCTGCGAGCGCAGACGACGCCCGACCGTGTTTCCCTCAGCCATTTATCGCCCCCTCCCGCCCTTGGCGGCATTCTTTGCTTCCAGATGCAGCAACAATCCGCTGTGGTCCGTGTCGCCCCCTCCCGCCGCGACGAAGTCGGAAAACTCAAGACGCACCTTCTCGGTCAAAGGCAGGTCCAGCGAAAACAGATCGGCCATGGCCTTCACCGCTTCGAGATCCTTCAGCTGAAGCTTCGAAGGCCCGCCGGGCGCGAAGTCGCGCGTCACCATGCGCGCACCATGCAGTTCCAGGATCCGGCTCTCGGCAAAGCCGCCGCGGATCGCTTCCCGGAACTTTTCCCGCGATGCGCCACCGGCTTCGACCAGCAGCATCGCTTCCGCAACAGCACCGATGGTGATGGCGACGATCTGCTGGTTGGCGAGTTTGCAGATCTGCCCGGCACCGGACGGCCCGACATGGGTCACCCGGCCAAGGGCCGCAAAGACATCGGTGATCCCATCGATCACATCCGCGTCGCCACCAGCCATGATGGCCAGCGTTCCCGCCTCAGCACCGACCACCCCACCGGAGACCGGTGCATCGACATGCGCGATGCCGAACGCTTTCAGGCGGGCCGCGTGATCCCGGGCAATCGGTGGCGAGATAGAGCTGCTGTCGACCGCTATGGCGCCTTGCGGCAAAGCATCGGCCACGCCGTTGTCAAACAACACCGCCTCGACGGCCTGGCCGTCGCTCAGCATGGTGAAGACGATGTCACAACCCTTGATCGCAGCAGCGGCCGTTTCGGCGACAACCGCACCATCTGACGCCAGAGCTTGCGCCTTGCTGAGATCGCGGTTCCAGACTGTCACCGTGTGACCGGTGAAGAGAAGCCGTCGCGCCATCGGCGCACCCATCAGCCCGGTTCCGAGAAAGGCGATCCGGCGCGGCCGGTCTTGATCCGGACCTGTTGTTTTGCTCACAGTTTGCCTCCCAGTTCATCCTCGATATGCACGCGGATGATCTCATCAAAGGAGGTTTCGGCGGTAAAGCCAAGCGCTTTCGCGCGTGTCGCCTCAAAGCCCGGAGCCCAGCCAGCGACCATCTTGATGATCATCTCGTCCGGTTCACGGCGGATCAGCGCAACAGCTTTATCGCCGGCCACGCGGCGCAGCGCTTCGATCTGTTCGCCGACCGTGGCGCTAAGGCCCGGCATGGACAGTGCCCGCCGCGGCCCGACCGTGTCCAGATCGATCGTCGCTCCATGGATCAGGAAGCCGACCGCCGAGCGCGGCGAGGTATGCCAATGGCGAACGTCTTCGGATACCGGCAGAATGGCTTCCTTTCCAACCAGAGGCTCGCGCAGGATATTGGAGAAGAAGCCGGACGCGGCCTTGTTCGGCCTGCCGGGACGAATGCAGATCGTCGGCAGGCGGATGGAAATACCGTTGAAGATGCCGCGGCGGCTGTAGTCAGACAGAAGCAGTTCACAGATTGCCTTCTGGGTGCCGTAGCTGGTCAGCGGCGTCGTATGATAGTCGTCCGGGATCGGATAGGGCAGGGGGGCGCCGACGACGGCAATCGACGATGTGAACACGACGCGCGGCCTGTAGCCGTCCACGCCATTGGCGAGGCGAATGGCATCGAACAGATAGCGTGTGCCATCGAGATTGATCCGGTAACCCTTTTCGAAATCAAGCTCGGCCTCGCCGGAAACGATCGCCGCCAGATGGAAGATCACGTCGGGCCGGACCGACACGAGCGCTTCGGCTTCGCCGGGTGCCGATAGATCGGCCTCCTTGACATGAACCTTGCCGGTGAAACCCTCCGGCACCTCTGGGGTCACGACATCCACCAAGGTCATCTCAGCAATAGGCTTGCCGTTCAGCTGGTCGTCGGCAGCCAGCTTGGCCGCGAGCTTGCGGCCGACCATACCGGCCGCGCCGATGATCAGGATATGCATCAGGTCTCTCCTCCCTGGACTTGCCCGCCCGGATGTTCTGACAAAGGCCGGCAAAAATTTTGTTTGTAAGGTTGTCTGATAACCTTATATGATCTCCGTGAAAACAGAATATTTTGAACTGCGCAAAAAACCTTCGGGCCCGGTAAGGCGACCGCAGGGTGGTTTTGAAGCGGCAGTCGGGGCGGAAAGGCAAGGCAATGAGGGCTGACGTCATCAGCATATCTGCGGGTCTGCAGGCATCCTTGCGCGCGACATTGACCAGCGACATCGTGCTGACGGACCCGGATGAAATGCTGCGCTTCTGCCGGGATTGGCATGGCGATGTGACCAGCGCCGCTGTTGCGGTGCTGCGCCCGCGCTCGACCGAAGACGTTGCCGCCGCGGTTCGCGCCTGCCGCGACCTTGGGCTTTCGATCGTGCCCCAGGGCGGAAATACCGGGCTGGTGCTGGGCGGCATTCCAGACAAGCCGGGGAAGCAGGTGGTTCTGAGCCTCGAACGCATGGCAGCCATCCGCAATATAGATGCGGATGATTTTTCTGCCGTTGTCGAAGCCGGTTGCATCCTGTCTGAAGTCAAGGATGCCGTTGCCGAAAAGGACATGTATGTCCCGCTGGCGCTTGGCGCCCAAGGGTCCTGCCGCATCGGAGGTAATGTCTCGACCAATGCCGGCGGCATCAACGTGCTGCGCTACGGCATGACGCGCGAGATGGTGCTGGGCCTGGAAGTCGTGCTGCCCGACGGCACGATCTTCAACGGTCTGTCGACCCTGCGCAAGGACAATCGCGGCATCGACCTGAAGCAGCTTTTCATCGGTGCCGAGGGTACGCTCGGCATCATCACAGCCGTGTCGCTCAAGCTGATGCCTTTCCCCGACCAAGTGGCAACCGCTTTGCTTGGGCTGAATTCTCTCGATGATGCCATCACGCTCTATCGGCGCGCGCGGCGCGATTGCTGCGACCTGATGTCGGCCTTCGAATTCATGCCGCCGCTGGCTTTTGTCCTGGCGCGGGAAGCAATCCCGGACCTGCCCATGCCGATTGCCGGCGATTGTCCGGCCTACGTATTGATCGAGGTTTCCGGTTCCGGTCTCGTCGATATCGCCGAGCTGATGGAGCGCTTTCTCGGCGGCGTGATGGAAGACGGTCTTGTGCTTGATGGTGTGATCGCAGCCTCTCAAGCCCAGGCTCGCAATCTCTGGCTGTTTCGCGAAGGCATGAACGAGGGGCAGGCCAAACGCGGCCCGCATATGCGCACCGACGTTTCCGTGCCACTGTCGCGGCTCGCCGAGTTCGTGCGCGACGCCGAACAGGCTGTCTCGGAAGCGCTTCCGGACTGTGTCAGTGTGTCCTATGGCCATGTCGGCGACGGCAACGTGCATCTCAATGTATTGCCGCCATCCGGCAGCTCTCCAGAGGAGGCAGTCGCTCGAATCTACAAGGCCAAGACGATAGTGAACCAGGTTCTGGACAAGTACAACGGCAGCATCAGCGCCGAGCATGGCGTTGGTCGCTTGAAGCGCGCCGATTTCGAAGAACGGCTTGATCCTTCGCGGCGGGCATTGCTGACAGCCCTCAAACAGGCCATCGATCCGTCGATGGTGATGAACTCGGGCTGCCAATTGAATTTCCCCGCCATATCGTAGAATAGTCTGACAGCATCAGGGGCGCACAACAGCATGACGGCGGACTTCAGCCAGATCAGACGGATTGAGCATCTGCCGGCACGTATCGCCGGCCATATCGCCAAGGAGATCGCCGAAGGCCGGATCACGCCTGGCGAAAAGCTGCCGACCGAGCATATTCTCGCCAAGACATTCGGTGTCAGCCGCTCCGTGGTGCGTGAAGCGATCGCCCAGTTGCGCAACGAGGGGCTGGTCGAGACACGCCAGGGTGTCGGCGCCTTCGTCACCGAAGCCTTGGGGCGAGGGGCCCTTCGTATCGAACAGACCGATCTTCGCCACCGCGAGGCCTTCCGCAGTCTTTTCCAGCTCCGTATGCCGCTGGAAATCGAAGCCGCCGGTCTTGCGGCCGTCCACCACGACGATGCCGATCTGAAAAAACTGGATGATGCGCTTGCCCGGATGACCGGCGCCGAGAAATGGACGGATCAGGGAATCGTTGCCGATCTTGCCTTTCACCGCGCCCTGGCCGCGGCCACCCACAACGAGTATTTTCCGCTGTTCATCGGCTTCATCGCCGAGCGCATCAGCCTAGCCATCAACGCGGCGCGCGCCGTCGCCGTCCTTGAGGAAATCGTCGAGATCACCATCGCCGAACACGTCGCAATCCGTGACGCCGTGGTGACGCGGGATCCGATGAAGGCGCGTGCCGCAATGCGTGGCCACCTCATGGGCGCTGCGGGCCGACTGGACTTGACGCTTGAAATATCCTGAGACGGTTTGATCTACCGGGTACAGTCGCTTGAAGGTTTTAGGCCGCTCCGGGTCTTCCGCTCTGGACAGGCGGAGTAAGTCATAATAGAAAGCTCGCTGGAGCGTTGTCAGACATCCTGACAATAGGGCAGGCTATGCTGGAGGGCAGGCGGGCTGGACAATGGGGAGGACGACATTTGAATTTCGAACGTGTATTGCGTGCAGAGTCCATCTTGCCGACTGACGCCGCCGATGCCCTTTTGATCGGACGCGTCTGGTCGAAGGCAAATGCGGGCCCCTGCCCAGTGATGATTTCAGGCAGCCGCGTTCTGGACCTGACGGGCATTGCCGCTACTACGTCGCGCCTTCTCGAAACAGATAGCCTCGCTGACATCCTGCGTAAAGCATCCGGCCTTCCGGACCTCGGCGCGCTCGACGACTTCCTGTCCGGCGACAGCGGAACCATACTGGCCCCGATCGACTTGCAGGCCATCAAGGCTGCCGGCGTGACCTTTGCCGACAGCATGCTGGAACGCGTCATCGAGGAGCAGGCCAAGGGCGATCCGCTGCGGGCCCAGGCGATCCGCGGCAAACTTGCGCCCGTTCTCGGCGACAGTCTTCGCGGGCTCGTTGCCGGTTCGGAGCAGGCGGCCAAGGTCAAGGCGCTGCTGCAGGATATGGGCCTCTGGTCGCAATATCTGGAAGTCGGCATCGGCCCCGACGCCGAAATCTTCACCAAGTCCCAGCCAATGTCTTCCGTCGGTTGCGGCGCGCTTGTCGGCATCCATCCGATTTCGCAATGGAACAATCCGGAGCCCGAGGTTGTCCTTGTGCTGCGCTCCGATGGCACGATCGTCGGCGCAAGCCTTGGCAATGACGTCAACCTGCGCGATGTCGAGGGACGCTCGGCCCTGCTGCTCGGCAAGGCCAAGGACAATAATGCGTCCTGCTCGATCGGCCCGTTCATCCGGCTTTTTGACGACGGCTTCACGATGGACGACCTGCGGCGTGTCCGGGTAGCGCTTCGGGTTCATGGCGAGGATGGTTTTGAAATGACTGGAGAAAGCCCGATGGAGGCCATCAGCCGCTCGCCGGAAAATCTTGCCTCGCAGCTGAGAAACCGTAACCATCAGTATCCCGATGGCGCTGTTCTTTTTCTGGGGACCATGTTCGCTCCGGTCAAGGATCGGCGAGGAACGGGCCTCGGCTTCACCCATGAGATTGGTGATCGCGTTGAAATCTCGACAAGCAAGCTTGGCCGCCTAGTTAACTGGGTAGAGCGCAGCGATGTTTGTCCTGAATGGACCTTCGGAGTTGGTGCACTTGTGCGCAATCTGGCCGGTCGCGGTCTTTTGGAAAAGGCGTGAGTCACACCATGCAGAAGGCGACAAATCTCTTTTACCGGTTCCTCGAGCTCCTGCTCATCCTTCTACTGTCCGGCATGGCGATCATGGTCTTCGTCAATGTTGTCATGCGTTACGCCTTCAATTCCGGCCTCAACATATCGGATGAACTCTCGCGCTACTTTTTCGTCTGGGTGACGTTTATCGGCGCCGTCGTTGCATTTCGCGAGCATGCGCATGTCGGGGTGGAAACGCTGGTCGCCGTTTTCGGCCGCAGAGGACGAATTCTTTGCATGATCCTGTCGAACATCATCATCATCGGCGTTTCCGCGATCTTCTTCTGGGGAACTTGGAAGCAGTATCCGATCAATGCCAGCATGGACGCCCCGGTCACCAAGATTTCGATGATCTGGGTCTATGGGATCGGCTTTTTCACCGGCGCGGGTATCGTCCTTATCGCCCTTGAGCGACTGATCAGATTGCTGACAGGCAAGGTGACCGACGAGGAAATCGCCGCCTTTGCCGGTGAGAACCTGACAGCCGAGCAGATGGCGGAGCGCAGCCAATGACTTTGCTCGTCTTCATCGTCTCGCTTGTCGGCGCCATGGCTATCGGCGTCCCCGTCGCCTTTTCGCTGATGTTCTGCGGCGTCGTGCTCATGTGGTTCATGGGCATGTTCAACACGCAGATCATCGCGCAGAACATGATCGCCGGCGCGGACACCTTCACGCTTCTGGCAATTCCGTTTTTCATTCTCGCTGGCGAACTGATGAACGCCGGGGGCCTGTCGCGCCGCATCATCGACTTCGCCATTGCCTGCGTCGGCCATATTCGCGGCGGTCTCGGCATCGTCGCCATCATGGCCGCCATCATCATGGCCAGCATTTCCGGATCCGCTGCTGCCGATACCGCCGCTCTTGCAGCCATTCTCATCCCGATGATGGCCAAGGCCGGTTACAACGTACCGCGGTCCGCAGGTCTGATCGCCGCAGGTGGTATCATCGCTCCCGTGATCCCGCCATCAATGGCCTTTATCGTCTTCGGCGTTGCGGCCAACGTGTCGATCACGCAGCTTTTCATGGCCGGCATCGTACCCGGCCTCCTGATGGGCTTAGCCCTGGTCGTCACCTGGCTGATTGTTGTTCGAAAGGACAATGTCCAGGCTCTTCCGAAGACACCGATGAAGGAGCGTATCAGGATCACTGGTCGCGCACTCTGGGCTCTCGGCATGCCGGTGATCATCTTGGGCGGCATCAAGGCCGGTGTCGTTACGCCGACGGAGGCCGCAGTCGTCGCTGCCGCCTATGCCCTGTTCGTCGGTGTGTTCATCTACCGTGAGTTAAGCCTGCGGGACCTGCCCCGGGTCATCCTCCAGGCTGCAAAAACCACCTCCGTGGTGATGTTCCTGGTCTGCGCAGCGCTTGTGTCCGCCTGGCTGATCACGGCGGCAAATATTCCGGCCGAAATTACCGGCTATATCGAGCCATTGATTGATCGCCCGATCCTGCTGATGTTCGCCATCATGATCCTCGTTCTGGTCGTGGGCACCGCCCTCGACCTGACGCCGACCATCCTGATCCTGACACCGGTTCTGATGCCGATCATCAAGCAGGCAGGGATCGATCCTGTCTACTTCGGCGTTCTGTTCATCATGAACACCTGCATCGGACTGCTAACACCCCCGGTCGGGGTCGTTCTCAACGTCGTCAGCGGCGTCGGGCGCGTGCCGCTGGGAAAGGTCACGATCGGTGTCCTGCCATTCCTGGCCGCGCAGATCTTCGTTCTTTTCGTCCTGGTCCTGTTCCCGGACATCGTCATCGTGCCTGCTCAATGGCTGCGTTAACAGCCGGCGAGCCAACAGTCTCACTCAATCATCCAGGGAGGATATTATGAGAAAACTGCTTCTAGCCACCACCGCGATCGCCTTTGGCCTTTCATCGGCAGCTCCGGCCTTTGCCGAATTCAACGATCGCAACATCCGCGTTTCGAACGGCATTAACGCCGATCACCCGGTCGGCAACGGCATCAAGGCCATGCAGGCCTGCCTCGACGAAAAGTCCGGCGGCAAGCTGAAGATCACCGCCTTCTGGGGCGGCGCGCTCGGGGGCGACCTGCAGGCAACCCAGGCCCTGCGCTCGGGTGTGCAGGAAGGCGTCGTCACCTCGTCTTCGCCGCTGGTCGGCATCATCCCGGCCCTCGGCGTCTTTGACCTGCCCTTCCTGTTCAGCACACCGCAGGAAGCCTATAAGGTCCTTGACGGCAAGTTCGGCGACATGATGAACGAGAAGCTGGCAGCGGCCGGTCTCGTCAATCTCGCCTATTGGGAAAATGGTTTCCGCAACCTGTCGAATTCCGTTCGTCCGGTCACCAAGTGGGAAGATTTTTCGGGGATGAAGGTTCGCGTCATGCAGAACAACATCTTCCTCGACACGTTCCAGAATCTTGGCGCCAACGCCACGCCGATGGCCTTTGGTGAAGTCTTCTCGGCTCTGGAAACCAATGCGATCGATGCCCAGGAAAATCCCTATGTGACGATCGACACCTCGAAGTTCTTCGAGGTCCAGAAATATATTACCGAGACGAACCACGCCTATACGCCGTTCCTGTTCCTCTTCTCGAAGGCCATCTTCGACACCTATACGCCGGAAGAACAGGCGGCCCTTCGTGAATGCGCGATCGTCGGTCGTGATGAGGAGCGGAAAGTCATTCAGGAGTTGAACAAGACGTCGCTTGAAAAGATCAAGGCCGCCGGGCTGGAAGTGAATGTGCTTTCGCCGGAAGAGCAGGCGCGTATCCGCGAAAAGTCGATGGTTGTCTACGAAAAGCACAAGGCAGAAATCGGTGCAGAAGTGGTTGATGCAATCATTGCAGAGCTTGCAGAGATCCGTAAGTAATCTCTAACCAGCTAAATACGGGAAGGGGGACCGAGCCAACGCGCGTCGGTCCCCTTTTTATGACAGCAACTGTCCTCCATGGAGCTTGGCCATCACTCCGGAACAGCAGGCAAGACCGTCTCGCGCGTCTTCAATTGCCGCTCCCGGAAGAAGATGAAAAGACCGGAAGCGACAATGAGCGCCGCTCCTGCCAGCATGCCCAGCCGAGGCACATCGCCGAAGAAAATCCAGCCGAACACTACCGCCCACAGCAGCAGCGTATATTGCAGTGGTGCGACCGTCGCTGCATTCGAGATTTTCAAAGCACGATTGACCAGCATATGAGCCGCCATTGCAACAATGCCAAGCAGACCAAGCAGTGCCAGATCGAGGCCGGAGGAAATCGGCGCCCAGTCGAAGGGTGCAAAGGCCAGACCGGCGACTGCTGCTCCCACCACCTGGAAGAATACCAGCGTCTTATCTGGCGTGCTGCGCAGGCCGCGACCGGACAGAAGCATGAAGGCGAAGGCACCGCTGCCGACGATCGAGATGAGGGCCGGCATAGTGAACATTGCCTTCGACGGCTCGAGTGTGATGATAACGCCGATGAAACCGGCTGTGATCGCGCACCAGCGCCGCCAGCCGACTTTTTCCCCCAGCAGCAGGGGCGAGGCCGCCGCGACATAGATCGGTGCCGCCAGCCAATAGGTCATCACATCGGCCAGCGGCAGATACATGACCGCATAGTAGAAGCAAAAAACCTCCATGGTGGAGAATGCCACGCGGGCAAACTGCATCCATGGCTGCTCGGCCGTGGTAATGGACTTGAGACCCGCCTGCCAGAGGAATGGAGCCAGAATGATCAGTGCAGCAAGACTGCGGATGAGGATCACCTGTCCCAGCCCGTAGCTCGCCACCAGCCACTTTCCCATGGCATCGTTGAGGGCAAACATCAGCATGCCGAGCAGCATGATCAGCGGACCCGCCATCGCCGAAGCTCCCAATCCGGCGGTGCGAGTTTCAATATTCGTCACGTAAAGCCTCCAATATGTCTTTCGTTCAAGTGCTAAAGGCTGGCCGCATTCGATATACGGCGGCTAACCGTAAAGGCTCGATCCAGCTCCGGGTTAAGCTCCATGCCAAGCCCCGGGCCGGGCGGAACGGTGATCATTCCATTCTTCACCTCCGGCAAGGCCGTTACCAGGTCCCGGTACCAGGTTCGATAAAATGCGCGCACGCTTTCCTGGACCAGCGCGTTCGGCGCATTCAGCGAGAGATGGGTGGAAGCGCAGAGCACGACCGGGCCGGTGCAGTCATGCGGCGCCACCGGCAGGTGCCAAGCCTCGGCCATTGACGCAATCTTGCGCGCCTCCGACAGACCGCCGCACCAGGAGATATCGAGCATCATCACCCCGGCGGCACCTGTCTCCAGAAGATCGCGGAACGCCCAGCGCGAACCGAGCGTTTCCGATGCCGAAATCGGTGCTGGCGAAACAGCCGCATAGCGCGCAAGGCTCGACAGGCTGTCCATTTTGATCGGGTCTTCATGCCAGAAAGTTTTGTACGGCGTCAGCGCCTTGGCGATCTGCATGGCCGGCAGGAGCTGCCACATCGAATGGAATTCGACCATGATATCCATCCTGTCGCCGACGGCCTCGCGGATCTTCTCAAAGGGCTCCAAAGCCTGCTTCAGGTCCGGCATCGAGATATATTGTCCGCGGGTCTTTTCAGCCGCCGCGTCGAAGGGCCAGATCTTCATCGCCGTGATACCCTCTTCGAGCAGCGAATGGGCGAGTTGGTCGGCATTGTGCAGAAAGCCGTTCAGATCGTCGTAGTCTTGGCCTTCCGACAGGCCGTAGTTGGCCGTCGTCTGGCCCGTGGCTTTCTTGATGTATTCCGTGCCGGCGCAGGTGTTGTAGGTGCGGATTTCGCGGCGGGTGAAACCGCCCAGTAGTTGCGCGATCGGCATGCCGGTTGCCTTACCGAAAATGTCCCAGAGCGCGATGTCAAAGGCCGAATTGCCGCGCACTTCGGCACCGGAAGAGCGAAAGCCGAGATAGCCGACGAGGTCCGCGGCCAGGAGGTCGATCTGCAACGGATCGCGGCCGATCACCCGCGGCGCGATATATTCGTGCACATAGGCCTCGACAGTCTGGGCGCCGAAAAAGGTTTCGCCAAGTCCGGTAATGCCTTCGTCGGTATGGACGAGCAACCAGAGAAGATTGGCGCGCTCCGCGACGCGCACGGTTTCTAGGCCGGTAATTTTCATGAATGGGTTCCCCTGCCGTCTCAAACCAGGCCTGCGGTGAGCAGGGCCTTGATACTTTGATCGAAGTGCCGGTTCATCAGCATCGCTGCGGCCTGCGGATTGCCATCGACAATCGCCAGCGCGAGTTCCTCATGCAGCGCATTCATCGCCCGGCGCTCGTCATCGTCGGCCCGGCTTTTCCAACCGATCGGCCATGTCTGGCGCGTCACGCCCTGAAAGGCGCCGATGATCAGGGCAAAGACTGGATTGCGAGAGGCGCGGGCGATCGCGACATGAAAAGAAATGTCGCTTTCCATGATCGCCACGGGATCATCGGAGGTATCTATCATCGCCCGGGCATGAGCAAGGATCAGTTGCGCTTCCGCCTCGGTACGCCGGAGAGCCGCCAGCGTTGCCGTGCGTGCCTCGATCGTGCGGCGGACATCGTAGATTTGCAGGATGTCGATCTGGTCGGTGACAACGCCATGCTCGATCATCATCGCCATTGAGGCGTCGTCGAGCTGGGCAATTGTCGGCCGCTTGCCGACACCGAGATCGACAAGACGAAGGGCCGCCAGCGATCGGAGCGCCTCGCGGATCACTGTCCGGGATACCTGCAACTGCTCCGAAAGCGCCGCTTCGGCCGGCAAATGGTCTCCTGGCTTGAGTTCCTTGTCGCGGATCAGGCGCGTAATAGATGCAATCGCACCGGCCACGAAATCGCCCACAACGAGCCGCTCGCTTGAGTGACGCATAAGGAGTCCTCTATCTTTTCCAGGGCTATAATACAACTTTTGGCAAAAATAAAGCAAACCTCGCTTTTTGTATGCCGTCGCTCCCGCTATTACGCGTTACCGCGGCCAGGTTGAGCCGGTTGTCGTCAGATAAATGGCATAAAGCGACTGCGTGGCCGTGATGAACAAGCGGTTGCGACGGGGGCCGCCAAATGTGAGATTGGCGACCGTCTGGGGAACCTTGATCTTGCCGATGAGGGTACCGTCTGGCGCAAAGCAGTGCACCCCATCCGCAGCGCTCGACCAGACATTTCCATGCATATCAACGCGAATTCCGTCTGGAATACCGTTATCGATCGTGCAGAAAACCCGCCCGCTTGTCGGCGCTCCCTCATCGCCGATATCAAAGATCCGAATATGGCGGGCCGCGGTATCGTCGTGGCTTGCACCGCTGTCGGCGACATAGAGCCTGGTCTCGTCCGGTGAGAAGGCGAGGCCGTTCGGCTGCAGAAAATCGCTGACGACCACGGCTAGGTCTCCGGTGGCGGGATCGAGCCGGTAGACATTGCGGGTGGGTTGCTCTGGATCTGCCTGATATCCTTCATAATCCGAGAGAATGCCGTAGGTTGGATCGGTGAACCAGATGGTCCCGTCTGAGCGGACGATGACATCGTTGGGAGAATTCAGCCGTCTGCCCTGATAGCTGTCGGCAAGAACCGTGATCGAGCCATCCACTTCCGTGCGCGTGACGCGCCGTGTGCCGTGCTCGCAGGAAATCAGCCGGCCCTGCCGATCGCGGGTATTGCCGTTTGCAAAGTTCGACGGTGCGCGGAACACGGAGACCCCGCCGTCCGGCACCCAGCGCAACATCCGCTGGTTGGGAATGTCGCTCCAGACGAGTTGCTGCGCATCGCTGTACCAGACCGGACCCTCGGCCCAGCGGCAACCGGTGTAAAGCTCTTCAAGGGCGACACTGCCGATAAACAGCGTCTTGAATCTTGGGTCATGGACTTCATAGGGGGAATCTTGGGGCATGGGACCGGACCGGGTTATCGTTGGTTTGGATTGCGGCCGCCGGCGACCACGATGACGGCAATAATGATGAGCCCCGTCATGATCAGCCTGATGCCGGCGCCGGCGCCATAGGTATTGAGCATGGAGACGACAAGAAACATAAAGAGCGAGGCCCCCCAGATTCCGGCCACGTTGCTGTTGCCGCCAGCAACTGCCGTGCCGCCGATGACAACGACGGCGATCGACATCAAAAGGTATTCCGAACCCATGTTGAGCGCGGCTCCCCCGGAGAAACTGGCAAGCAGATAACCGCAGACCGCGGCCAGAACGGAACACAGTACATAGGTGACGAAGCGCGTGCCATCGACGGGAATGCCGGCCATGCGAGCCGCCCGGATGCTCTGTCCGATCGCTGCGATCCAGCGACCGTAGACCGTCTTTTGCAACAGGATGAAAGCGAGAACCGAGAGGACCAAGGCAACGAGAGCGACATTCGGAATCCCGACCGTCGTCTCTGTTGTGAATTTCGCGAGCACGTCCGGCGGCTTGATGCGCAGGCCGCGATTGGTCCAGATCGCCGTCGATTGAACGATGAAACTCATCGACAGTGTCGCAATGATCGGTGGGATCTGCAGGAGCTTGATCAGAGCATAGTTGCCGATGCCGACCGCAACGCCAATCGCGATGGCGACGACAAGTCCCGGCAGGATCAGCGAATTATCGACCTGCATGAATTTCAGCGCGACTGTGCCCGCAAGCGTCATTGTGGCCGGAACGCAGAGGTCGATGTTGCCCGGCCCCAGCGTAATCACGAACATCTGGCCGATACCGACAAGGATGGAGAAGGCCGCGAAAGTCAGCGCCGCCTGGCTGAGGCCGATTGTGCTCGCACCGCCAGTAAACAGGATGGTGGCGATCCAGACAAAAAATGCTGCGACGAAAGACCAGATCCAGGGCTTGCGAAACAGGGAGGTGAGGATATTCATGCTCGCTTCCCCCTATTTTCAAGGCGATTGAGCAGCAGACGCAGCCCGAGCACGACGATCAGGATCGCACCCTGCGCGCCAATCTGCCAATCCGGCGAGATGCGCAGGAAGGAGAGAAACGAGCCGGCAAGGGTCAGCGTCAACGCGCCGATGACCGCGCCGATGGGAGAGACGCGGCCACCGGTAAACTCGCCGCCGCCAAGGATGACACCGGCAATCGACAGGAGGGTGTAGCGGAGCGCGATATTGGCATCGGCAGACGTTGTCAGTCCGACCAGTGAAATGCCGGCGAGAATGGCAAAAAACGCCGCAAGCGCATAGGTCGCTGCCCGCGCTCCCAGAATAGACCATCCTGCGCGCTCCACGGAGCGGGTATTGCCGCCGACGCCGCGCATGATAACGCCGAAGGAGGAGCGCATGATGACAAAATGCGAGACCACCGCGATGATGACGCAGGCGATGATCGCCATCGGCACGAAAGGTGGCCGGGAGATCATGATGGCGCGCACCCATCCCGGCGCCTCTCCGCCCGGAGCCGGCAGGATGAGGACCGCAAGCCCGCCCCAGACGAAGCTCATGCCGAGCGTGACGACAATGGAGGGAAGGTTACGGACATGAATCAACACGCCGAGTGCTGCATAGACCGCGATTGCGGCTGCAAGGACGAGCACGCCAATCACAGGAGTGGCCTGCAGGAACGTGGCGGCGACGCAGGCCACGAAGCTGACGAAAGTGCCCATCGACAGATCCAGATCGTTGACCGTCATGATCAGCATCTGAGCGATGGTTGCGAGCACGATCGGGACTGCCAGATTGAACAGAAGGTTGAGTCCGACATAACTTATGGCGCGCGGCTGCAGGTAGAAGACGGAGATCAGGAGGATGGTCAACGACAAGGCGGGTATCAAAAGGCGGATGGTATCGGAGGACAGGACTTTCTTCATGCAGCAGCACCCATGAACGAGGCGGCCAGGACATTCTTCTCCGTCACGGCGTCTCCCTTGAGCTCGGCAACGATCACACCGTTGTTGAAGACATAGACCCGATCGCAAAGGCAGATTTCATCCATCTCGGTCGAGTACCAGACGAATGTGCGTCCTTTATCGGCCTCGGCCCGCAGAATGGCATAGACCTCCTGCTTCGTGCCGATGTCGACGCCACGCATGGGATCGTCCATCAGTACGGCGGGCGCCGGCGTTGCAAGGGCGCGGGCAAACAACACCTTCTGCTGGTTGCCGCCCGACAGCGACAGGATAGGGTTGTCGACATCCTGTGTGCGGATCTCGATGCGCTCCTTCCAGGCCTGCCCAAGATCGGCCTCCGCGGGCTCGCTGACGAGGCCTCGCCGCGAGAGGCCCGAAAGATTCGCGATCGTCAGGTTCTTCAGAATGCTCCAGAGCGGAAAGACGCCGTTCAGCGCGCGATCCCCGGCAACGAAGGCAACCTCGGCATCACGCCTGCGCAACCAGCTGCCGGTGCGCGCCAGGTAGAGATCGATCAGCGTATCGGTCTGGCCATGTCCACCTAGACCAGCAAGGCCGATGATTTCGCCAGGAAATGCCTCAAAGGGTAAGCCCTTCCCACGACGCGAAGGCTGCGACAGGAGCTGCGTAAGGCCTGCGGTGTCGTTGACGCGTTTTTCTTGATCGCGCCCCTTTACCACGCTCCCCATGGTCGCGACCAGGCTGTGTTCGTCG
Organism: Pararhizobium sp. PWRC1-1; assembly: GCF_049897905.1. NCBI lineage: Bacteria > Pseudomonadati > Pseudomonadota > Alphaproteobacteria > Hyphomicrobiales > Rhizobiaceae > Pararhizobium > Pararhizobium sp. PWRC1-1. The sequence goes on from NZ_JAFCXE010000009.1 coordinate 40,874, forward strand.
AATTCGCCGGCAGGTCGTTCGGCTACCACCCTGCCGTCCTTCATCACGACGATACGGTCGGACGTTGACAGTATTTCGCCCAGAATATGGGAGATGAAGATAACCGATCCGCCGGCCTCAACGAAACTGCGGACATAGTTCAGCAGCTGCGTCGCGAGGCTCGCGTCGAGCGATGAGGTGGGTTCATCGAGAATGACAAGTTTCACCGGTTGTGCGACCTGCGAGAAGGCCGTGGCTATCTCCACCATCTGACGCTGCGCGATCGAAAGATCGCTGACGACACCGGCGGCGTCGATACCGTGGCCAGGAAAGATCTCATTGAGCTTGCCGCCGATGATGCGCGCCGCCCGACGCCGCCAGCCCCAGCCTGTGAGCGTGCGGTGCATGACGCGCGTGTTCTCGATCACCGTCAGGTTCGGACACAGCGACAATTCCTGGAAGACGCAACGGACGCCATTGGCGCGGGCCGCAGCAATGCCATAACGCTGTATCGGTTCCCCCGCGCATGCGATGGTGCCCTGGTGGGGCGACAGCCCTCCATTGATGACGTTGACGATCGTCGATTTGCCGGCGCCGTTGTGTCCGACGAGGCCAACGCATTCGCCGGGCAGAATTCTCAGGGTTGCGCCATCGAGCGCCTTGACCGCGCCAAAGCTGATTTTAGCATCTACAACCTCGATGATCGCGTGCCGCAGCGGTATTGCCGTCATACTCTGCATTCCGAAAAAGGGGACGGTTCTGGCCGGTCCGGAGACCAGACAGAACCGTAAGTTGGGAGGATGTCTTATTTTGCTTCCGCTATGACCTTTTGGGCATCGGCCTGCGAATACTCAACATTGGCGACGCCGCCTTCCTGGGTGCTGGCCAGATTGGTTTCCAGCGTGTCTTGGCTGATGCTGAGGAAGGGGACGACGAGATCCTTCTTCACTTCCTTGCCGTCGAGAATCTGCTGGGCAACCCAGAAGGCGAGCGTTGACACGCCAGGTGCGATTGAAACAGACATGGTTTCATAGCCGTTGGCATCCTTCTGTTCCTTCCACCATTTCAGTTCGTCCTGCCGGTTGCCCATGACGATGGTCGGTATCGGCCGCTTGGCGGCTGCGAATGCTTCTGCGGCGCCATAACCGTCACCGCCTTGGGTGACGACCGCTGCAACCTCGGGAAGGCTCGGGAGGATGCCGGCCACGGCCTTTTGGGCCACGTCCTGCGCCCAGTCGCCGTGCACTGAGCCGACGATCTTGAATTGCGGGAACTGGGCCACGCCGGCATGGATGCCGGCCGAAATCTCATCATCCACGAAGACGCCCGCGAGGCCGCGAATTTCAAGCAGATTGCCACCGGCGGGAATCTTCTTGGACAGGTATTCAACCTGGCTGCGGCCCATCTCCTTGAAGTCGACAGCAATGCGCCACGCACATGGTTCGGTCACGATGCCATCGAAGGACACGACGGTGAGGCCCGCATCGCACGCTTCCTTGACGGCGCCATTGAGCGCAGTTGGAGACGCGGCGTTGATCACGATTGCGTCATAACCCTGCAAAATCATGTTCTGGATTTGAGCGGCCTGCTCGGTTGCCTGGTTTTCGGCTGTGGTGAAAGGATCGGCCGCCGCAACGACGCCGGCCTTCACGGCTTCGCCGGTCACCTTTTCCCAACTCGTCAGCATCGCCTGCCGCCAGGAATTGCCGGCGTAGTTGTTGGACAGCGCAATCTTCTTGGTCGCGGTGTCGGCAATGGCCTGAATTGGCATTGCGGCGCACGCAAGTGCTGCCGATGCCAGAAGCATCTTTCCGAAATTCATCTCTCTCTCTCTCCCTGTTGATCCAGCTTTCATTGAGCGGGATCTGTTCATCGTGGCCGAAGCGGTGATGAGCTTTTGTGAAATGCCGAGCTTCCTCCTCTCAGCGGATGCAGGATGGTATAGAACAGGCGGCTTGTATAGGAAGATTGAGGCAGCCCGTTTGCGGAATCTGCTGTAGATGATGCGGGATCATGCAGGACGCGCGGTGGCTGACGGGGCTTACTAAAGGACAAGGAATTACCGGGACTTTTACCGTGGAGGCGGGACGAGTTGGCGGGGAGGAGATGCAAACATGCTCAAGATGGCGCCATCGGTGCTTCTCGAACATTACCTGGGAATATCGCGCCTGCTTGCCGGGCAGCTTGAGTTCCGCTCCGCCATCCGCGCAGTGGCGGCGCAGATCTCCCACATCATCCCGCACGATCATCTGGACGTATGCATCATCATGCATGGTGGCAAATACCATACGGCCTATGAGACTGGCCTCGAAACCGCATGGGGCAACCATCCGCCTGCGCTTGTCTCCGGCAGCCCGATCCGTGCTCTCCTCTGGGGCGAGGTTTCGTATTTCCTAACGGACGACGCCGGAATCGATCCAAGGTTCAATTTTGAAAATGCTTTCACCCTGCCGATTTTCGACCAGGCGCTACGCAGCCGAATCCATGTTCCGCTTAAGGTGGAAGGCGACGTGATCGGCGCACTGAGTTGTTCGTCGCATCAGGCGGGATTTTATAGGATGGAGGACATCGTCAACGCCCGCTCTATCGCAGATTTGCTTTCACCCTATTTCTTTGCCCTGCGGGCCGCGGAGCAGGCGCAGCAATCGGCGATCGTTGAGGCCGAGGCCCGGGCACGCGAGGAGGGATTGCGGCTGGGCGCACTCAATCTGACGGAAGCCCTTGAGCGCGAGCGCCAGCGCATCGGTATGGACCTGCACGACCAGACGCTGGCGGACTTGACGCGCCTGTCTCGTCGACTCGAACGGCTAACCCATGAACCGGAAGTCGCCGGCGAAGCATTGGAGCCTTTAGTGCGTAGCCTGCAGCACTGCATGCAGGATCTCCGCCAGATCATCGAGGAGGCCAAACCCTCCGTCCTGCAGCTCTTCGGCTTCGTGCAGGCAGTAGAAAACCATTTGGATCGATCGGTGCGCGACAGCGGCATGTCGATCGGTCGCGAGTTGGTCGATGAGACAGAGGGCGGCATCGACAGCCTTGATCCGACCGTCTGCGTTGCACTGTTTCGCATTACCCAGGAAGCTATCAACAATGCAGTGCGCCACGCGCAGGCGAGCCGCATTGTGGTGCGGCTGGGCGAGCAACCCGACGGGCTTTCTATTGAAGTTTGTGACGACGGTGTTGGCATTGCCAAGCAGCGCCGGCGTAATGGTGGTGGTATCGACAATATGAAAACGCGGGCCAGATTGATTTCCGCCAAGTTTTCTATCAGTGCCGGTCGAAACAATCTTGGGACTGCGATCGGCGTGCATCTGCCAGTGGCGGCGCAAACGCCGCGCCAACCAAACCCGAGGAATGATTCATGAAGGTTCTGATCGTCGAAGACGACCCGTTGCACCGTTCATATCTGCACGAAGCCGTCAGTGCCGCCCTGCCGGAATGCGAAACGGTGATCGAGGCGGACAGTGGCACCATGGGCGAAAAACTCGCACGCGACCACCGCTCGGCGCATGTCGTCATGGATCTGCAGATGAACAATCGAAACGGCATCGAAGCCGCGCGTACGATCTGGAAAGAGCGGCCTGATACGCGTATCCTCTTTTGGTCCAACTATTCCGATGAGGCCTATGTGCGGGGTGTGTCGCGTATCGTGCCGGACGGGGCGGCATATGGATATGTGCTCAAGTCCGCTTCTGACGAGCGGTTGAAACTGGCGCTGCGCAGTATTTTCGTCGAGGCGCAATGCGTCATCGATCGCGAAGTGCGCGGGATGCAGCAAAAGAGTCTCGGCCAGACGAAAGGGTTTAGCGACACGGAGTATGAAATCCTGGTCGATATTGCGCTCGGCCTAACAGACCGGGCCATTGCGAGAAGACGCAATCTTTCGCTTCGCAGCGTCCAGAACAGACTGCAGCAGCTCTATGAAAAACTCGATGTCTATCAGACCGCGTCAGACGACCACGAAGACAGTCGCTTCAACCTTCGAGCAAGGGCGGTAACCGTTGCGATGCTGCGCAAGCTTCTCAACTACAGCGCCCTGGAGCGCGCCGAAAGCGAGCTGGCTGAATGGCTCAAATCAGTTTGACGTGCTTCGCACACGGCAGATCCTACCAGGTCGCGTACTCATAAACCGGGTTTTAAACACAGCTTTGGCATGCGAGGGGTGAGTAGTCAGTTCCATCAACATGAGTGAGCCGTGACGTTTTATTGACTTCAGCTCAAACCGGAACGAAATCGCTAATGCTTAAGCGTAGTTACATCGTCCTAGCTTGCGCCCCAGATGCGCTCGAAATTCTTGCACGTCAGGCTGTTTGCGGGCTTGGTCATTGCAGCCACGTGAGTTGCCGAGGTCGGAACATTCTCACGTTTCGACAATCCGCGTAAGCTCATGGCGTACCCGCCGAGGGCCGGCGCTCGGTGCCGCCAGGCACAATATCGGCTCACGATGATCTTTATGAGGAGTATGGCCTTTCGCCGACATCGACGTTTCGCAGCCAGGCCGTCAGTTCCTCACTTGAGATCATCGCCTCGTGATGGGTAAGATCGTCGCCGGAATATCGACGCTGCTCCAGCCGCCTGTGTGGATGACGAACGTGCGGTGCAGACGGCGTGCTGAGCTACAACGACGGCTATGCGGTTAGCGCCTGCCAAAGCAGCCGGATAAGTGCGACCGGTGCAAACTTGTACCTCAAGCCGACGCCCGTGGCCCAAGGTCCGGGCGGAACGCCAGGTGTGTGAGAAGATCTGCAAGAATTTCCTCCACATCTCTGCGGCTATAGGGTTTCGCCAAGAGCGGGCGGTTGCGGTAGTTGTCAGTTATCGCGTCGATCCCATAACCGGTGGCGAAGACGAACGGCACGCCCTGTGCCACGAGTGCGTCGGCAATGGGAAAGCTCTTGTCACCGTTCAAGTTCACATCGAGCATGGCAGCGTCGAACAGTTGCGCATTGACGAGGGCCAGGGCCTGTTTGACGTTTGCAGCGACGGTTACAGATTCGCAGCCGAGATCAGCAAGAATGTCCTCCATCAGCATGAGGACCATCATCTCGTCTTCAACGACGAGCACACGCCGACCTGATAGCAGTTTATCCATTTCGATCATCCTCCGGCGTCGAAAAAGTGAAGGTGCAGACAATCCCGTCCTGTCGGTATTGAAGATCAACGGTTCCCTCCAGTTCGTGGGCCAGCCCGCGCTCGAGAAGTTTGGAGCCGAACCCTTTTTGGGACGGCGTTGCGACGATCGGCCCATTCTTTTCTTGCCAGTGGATTGTCAGTTGCTTTCCCGTCCGGGTTACCTCCGTTGTCCAGTCGACAGAGACCGACCCGGCGTCATATGAGAGCGCACCGTATTTCACGGCATTTGTCGCCAGTTCGTGAAAGGCCATGCCCAGCGCCAGGGTCACTTTCGGGGAAAGACGGATTTTCCCTCCAGTGACGACGAAACGTGGAGACTTCCCTGGTGTCTCCTTGAATGGTTCCAGCGCCGCGGCTAGCAAATCGTGCAGTTCCGCGCCTTTCCAGATCTCCCGACTGAGGAGATCATGAGACCGTGACAGCGCGAAAATTCTCGACTCGATCGCCTCTCGAATGGCCACGGGATCCGTGGTTGTCCGCAAGGCCTGCGACACGATCGATTGTACCGTCGAGAGCGTGTTCTTCACGCGGTGGTTCAATTCATCGATGAACATGCGCGACTTTGCCAGTTCGTCCTTATGCTTGGTCAGATCGGTGAAGGAAATGAAGTGCTGGACGATATCGCCTTCGTCATCGCGAACCGGGCCGATCAGGATAGCTGCCCAGAACACACTTCCGTCCTTCCTGTTGCAGATGCATTCCAGATTGTCCTCGTTATTGTCCGCGAAGGCGGATTTCAACTGCGCCAGGCCATCTGGTGCAGATGCAGGTCCTATCAACGCATTGAAGCTTTGGCCGAGCACCTCTTCCCGCGCATACCCGGTGAGCGCCAGGAAGCTGTCATTTGCGAAAATGATCGGATTATCCGGCTGCTTGGCATTCGTAAACACCATAGCCATGCGTGTCGTCTCGGCGGCAACCACGAAGGGGCCGAGTTCTTCGCGAAACCCTTCGACTTCGCCCTCTGCAACGATCTGCTCTTTGGATTTTTTATCGATCTTCAACATTGAACCGCCTTGTCCTGTCGGAAACGTCGCCAGAAACCGGTACATTAATCCGATGGAGGTTGGTCTCCTTTCATTTTTCGACCAGGTTTAGGACGAGAGCGATAAGCCCGTCCTTGCTCGTAATGCCCCGCTGAAATGCGTGACTAAGAATGGTCGCGAGATCGGAACCATCGTCGCCATCTGGCGAAATTCCATGTTGCGCGCAGGCCTCGGTAAATGCGTCGAAAAGACTGGCGTCGGATGTTGCGTCGATGGGCGTGTCATAAATTGAGGTCATGCTTCGTCCTCAAAGGTTGCCATATTGTGCCAAACTTGGAATGCGCAGTTTGCGTGTCAGGCCGGCCGGGAGAGAGGTGCATCGTCATCGGGAACCGGTTTGCCCAGAGGGATGCCGGTTAAACGTTCATATTCTTCCTCAGCCGGGCCATATGTGCCTTTAGTAAGGGTTACGAGCCCGTCTCGATTCTTGACGAAAATCTCGCCACGCTGCGACTTGATAAGGTGCCTGGATTCCAGAATTTGCAGCGCCACCGTGACGCCCGGGCGGTGAACGCCAAGCATCATTGCAAGAAACTCATGGGTGACAAAAACCTGCCATGATCGACGCGATCATCAACCATGAGAATCCACCGCGCCAACCGCTCCTCCAGCTTGATCTGGCCATTTGCCAAGGCGGTATAGGTAGTCTGTATACCGAGCGCGCGCGCGTAATGCATGAGCAGATCTGTAACCGCAGCACTCTTTGACATGGCTTTGCGTAGGTTGTCGGCGGAAATACGCATCGCCGAACCGTCCATCTGCGTGAAGCAATCGAACGGGCTTTCTGTATCTCCCAGAGCAAGGGAGGTGCCTGTCATGCCATCGCGGCCGAAGAGACCGACTTCGACCGTCGTGCCGCCTTCTTTTCTGGCTACCACCGAACCAAGCCCGGACTCAAGAAAATAAACCAGATCGATAGGTTGATGTGCCGTCTCAAGCGACTGGCGAAGGCTAAGTTGAACGCTCTCAAGGCTGGGCGCTAGCAGCCCGAGGTCGGCAGGCGAAAGCGCGCGGAGCAGACGGTTTTTAAACAAGCTTTTGCTTTGGCCGGTCATCGTGCTCTCCGGGCGGGGTGAAAGCACGATGGCCTTCCAAACGTCAGCGGCGACGCAGATCACGATGCGCTTAAAAATTGCAGAACACAACAACTTTGGTACGAATTTGTACCAATGCACGACTGAAAGTTGTTGGGTGCATTGCGCGGGTAAATACACGCGAAAATATTATTGTATTAGGTCTACTCATTTAAAGAGGGAAATGAACACAGGGACGGCTCTCGCTGGAGCTTTCCCAGGTGCATGCTAAGACGCCAGCCGTGTCGTCAAAAGTGCTCATTCCGCGACGGGTCGGATTTCGTGCTGATTAACCGGAACCAGAGGCAGGTGATTAACATGACAAACGCCACAGTCAGCAAACTCGCTGAATTTGCCCATACGGACTGTACGGTATTTTTTTGGCTGGGCGAGGTGCCTGACGAGACTTTTTGCTCTCTGGAAAGGGCCGTACGCCATGTTAACCGCCATCCTGCGCTAGCGGACTCGGTTGAAATCTTCGTCCATTCAGCAACAACTCGGCCCCCGATCATCAGCGGTGAAGACTTGGTCGTTCTCATGAAGCGTGTCGAGCATCAATTGAGGAGGTTTAGCTAACGGCTATTTCTTCAATGTCGTCCGTGGGCTTCCCCTATGCGATTCATCCTGAAGTATGAGCCGCCGTGCTTCATCTTCTCCGCTCGGCATCAGCACAAAGACGCGTTCTTCGCCATTGGGATCACGCACCTCTGCGACGGCGTTTCGATCGATCAGTTCTTCCATGGTGATGTCTGATACTCCAGGTATCACGGAGGTCGGCTGCGGCTCTGGATGGTGCTTTCCGAGAAATATGACCGCTTTGTTTTGCCTGTTTGTGAGACCAAGTCCCGGTCCGGCCTTAGACCTTCGATCGGGTTCGCACTTCGCCTGGTTCTTGAAAATTGGTCCAGGTTCTATCATCGCTTCCTCCTCCGATTTTGCTTGGTGCTGAGATTGCAAGGTTCGTTTCAATGGCGGCTTGACCATCGGGGCCGGCCTCAAATAAGTCTTTGCCCAAAGCCTGTAGACTTTGACAGGAGGCGGTTCGAAGGCGCCGGGCGGTCGGGGCGTTGCAAACCGTCATGGGTGGACGCTGGTATGCGTTAAATCCCTATGGTCTCGCGCCATCGCGCCCGATTGGCATGGCTTGCATACTCCTGAGGACACAACGTTCCGTTGTAGAGATGGTTCCACTGAAAATCCTGGTGAACCGAAACTGGCAAAGGACTGTAGGATAAACTGCGTTATCGCCGGAACGGCATCAATCGCTGCTGCTGCCAACCCGCCGCTGTACGCAAATGGATCGACCGACAGGTAACCTTGCTCGGGCAGCAGCGTTCGGGTTTCGACAGAGCCAGCTCGTGACGCACGAGGTTCATGAGATCGGCGATGTCTTCGCGGCCACCGATAGTGAACTCGACATTTCTGCCTGTCTCACGCGATTCCTGCCTGCACGCTTCGCCATGTACAAAGCTTTGTCAGCCCGAGCCAACGCCGTATCGATTGTTGCGTCCTCGCTGGAGATTTGAGTAATACCAAAGCTGGCGGTAACAAAGATTATGCCGTCATCGATCTTGACCGGGCCCTCTTCTACAGATTTGCGCAATATCTCCGCCAAGAAGACAGCGTCTACCGCGTTGGTGTCGCACAAGAGGATGACGAACTCCTCCCCTCCAAACCGCGCAAGGACATCACTCTGCCGCAGACGGTCCCGACAGCCCCGGCTGATGGATTTCAAGACCTCGTCCCCGGCAGCATGCCCATGGGTATCGTTCACAGCTTTAAAGTTATCGACATCAATCATCACGAGCGATACCTTTGCGTGAAACCTGCGAACCTTCTCGAACTCGATGTTTGCCCTGTCCAGGAAATACCGGCGATTGGGTAGTCCGGTAAGCGCGTCCGTCGCCGCGAGCTTCTCAAGTTCAATCTCGAGCAGCCTGCGACTGGTAATATTCTCATGCGAAATGACAGCGCCCCCTTCGGGCAACTCAAGCGGTGTCACGCGCCCTAAAAACCATCTGGAGACTGTCGGCGAGTGACAGGGATACTCCATCTGAAAAAGCAGAGTGCCTCCATCAAGGACCGCCTGTATGCCGGTAGCAAAATCGTCGGCTTCGGCAGCTCCGGGCCCCGAAGAGCTTTGGCAGATTTCGAGATAGTTTCGCCCGATGTCAGAAAGGTCGAACAGGTGCGAGTTTGCGACACCAAAATTTTGCCATGCGTGGTTGACCGCGATAATCTGTCCGTTGCGATCCAAAACGCAGATGTGGGCGGAAAGCGCGTCAATCACGGCGACCGCGAAACCTGCTCTTTGCATCGATGAGACCGTCATTTCGAACCCTCGACGCTGCCAAGCCGTTGGCGTACCGGTTCCTGGACTTGCAGCATCGTCCCTATTGTTTCGGAATTAACGGGCCTGCAGAAATGATATCCCTGGATTTCGTCGCACTGGTTAGCGCGCAGGAACGCCAGCTGCTCGTCCGTCTCCACGCCCTCGGCGATGACTTTTAGATTGAGCTTCTGCCCAAGCGATATGACGGCGGCGGTAATCGTTCTGTCGTCTTCGTCATGCGCGAGATTGCGGACGAAGGACTGATCGATTTTAAGTCGGCAAACCGGCAGGCTCTTGAGCGCGCTTAAGCTTGAGTACCCCGTTCCAAAGTCGTCGATGGAAAAGCTAATTCCGCCCGCTTGCAATTCCTTCATGATCGCCACGGCTCGTTCAAGATCGCGCATGACGAGGCTCTCCGTCAATTCAAGTTCGAGGTATTTCGCGTCAAGACCAGTCTCTTCCAGCGCGCGCAGAACACGGCTTGGCCAGGTTTCATCCTGAAACTGCCGCGCCGACACATTGACGCAAACGGTGATGGGCGCATGTCCGGCATCCTGCCATTCCTTGTTCTGCCGGCATGCCTCATGCAGCACCCAATCTCCCAGCGGCACGATCAGACCGGTTTCTTCGGCCAGTGGAATGAACTGTATCGGAGATATGACGCCAGTTGGATGGTTCCACCGAACAAGAGCTTCAACAGCAAAAATCCGTTCGGATTTCAGGTCGACCTGAGGCTGATAAGCCAGATAAAATTCGGACCGCGCGATGCCCTTGCGGATGCCATCCTGAAGGGCCAACCGCTCGTGTGCCCGCGTGTTCATCTCGGGGGTGAAAAACTGAAACCCATCACGACCGGCATCTTTCGCCTTGTACATGGCAGCGTCTGCATTTGCGATCAGCGTTTCTGCCTCGGTACCGTCATTTGGAAACGTCGCCACACCCATGCTGCAGGTGATGTGGAAGGCTTGCCCGTTGACGATGATGGGATCCGTGATCGCTATCTTAATCTGGTGCAGGGCCGCAGAAATTGCGTCGGTATTCGCGGGCATATCGGTGAGCAGGATTATGAACTCGTCCCCGCCGAGGCGGACAACGGCATCCGTCGAACGGACAGAATCCAACATCCGCTGGGCGACTGTCTTCAACAGCGTGTCGCCGGCGGCGTGACCAAGGCTATCGTTGACAAATTTGAAATTGTCGAGGTCAACGAAGACAACCGATACCCACGGGTTATGGCGCTCCGCTCGTAACATGGCTTGGGTCAAGCGATCTGTCAGCAAGCTTCGATTGGGAAGGCCGGTAAGCAAATCATGATGAGCCATGAAGCGGATCTGATCTTCCGCATATTGCCGCTCGATGGCAATCGCTGCGACCCGGGTCGTCATTTGAATGAGATGTTTCTCAGCGGTTCCTGGATAACGAACCTCAGCAGAATACATCGCAAAAATCCCCAGAACCAAGCCCTGATGCGACATGATTGGGGTGGACCAACAGGAGCCTAGACTATGGAGCGCGGCCAGATCCCGAAAGTCCTTCCATAACGGATCACTCGCAATGTCCGAGACGATCACACTTTCACGGCGAAAGGCGGCCGTGCCGCAGGAGCCAACGCTCGGGCCAATAGCGAGACCGTCGATCGCATTTGAGTATTCCAGTGGCAACGTTGGCGCTGCCCCATGTCTAAGATATGTCCCGGTTTCATCCAGCAACAATATCGAGCCGAGCACGCCTTCAAGCTGGCTTTCCATTAAATGAACGAGCCGATCAAGGATCGCCCGCAGCGGTAAGTTCAGGGCGATCATTTCGAGAACCGCCGCTTGCTCGTCTTTTAAAAGACTGTCTTTCTTCCGGGCGGTGATATCACGAGAAATGCCCACAAGGCCGACAACGGCGTTGTGCTCATTGCGCATAGGCACTTTTGTCGTAGAGAGCCATTTTTTGGCACCAGTGCTGGCATCAAGGACAAGCTCTTCCATATCGACCACCGCCCGTGTCGAATGAATAACGTCTTGCTCGATCTTGAAAAACCTCCCGGCCGTGTCAGCGTCATGAAGGTCGAAGTCATTTTTGCCAATCAACTCTTCCGGTTTGTCAAAGCCATGAATATGGACAACAGCCTGGTTGACCAGCATGAAACGACCATCCAGATCCTTAGAGAAAAGATAATCTGGCACCTGATCGATCATGGCCTTGAGCAATTTCTGCTCTGTAAGCCAACTGGGTTCCTTGGGCTGTTGAACTTTAATTTCTGGCATTGTGACCTCATCCCTGCGCAGACCATCACGTTGTTGACGCAAACCATGATCGCAGTGGGATTGCGCGTCACGACCTATCTGCAAGTTGAAAACCAACAGGACGCGCCGGTTGGCTCTCAACCGGTTCAATCCCCTTCATGCGGACCGATTGAACTATATTTCCTTAATGCCCTTTAAGCGAATGGAGGCAGATACAGGACAACGCAGGGTTATGGAAAATGATCCCCAATTTCGAAAAGAAACTCGAGGAAGCGGTCGGGTGTCCTAGGCTTCGGCGCTTGTCGGTGAAAGAAAGCAGCCTCACATCCAAATGAAGGGGATGCGGCTGAACGCCGAAACCCAGCTTTCCCGGGTATTACAACAGCGGAGCGTTCGGTCGCTACCGGCGAAACCGTCCTGGCCACAGCTCTTCTGGAAGACCGAACTCTTGGCCGAACATCTCGCCTCGGTGCGTCATCGTCAAGGACTTCTGATCGGTCGCATGCGGTCGCTCGGCTTCAATCTGCGCGCGGAAGCCGTGCTTGAAACACTGACCGAAGATGTTGTGAAATCGAGCGAGATCGAAGGCGAAGTCCTTGACAAAGACCAGGTCCGGTCATCGATTGCTCGACGCCTTGGCATGGATATTGGCGCTCTTACGCCGGCAGACCGGCATGTCGAGGGCATCGTCGAGATGATGCTTGATGCGACGCAGAATTATGCACAGCCCCTTACGGACGAACGCCTGTTCGCCCGGCATGCAGCGCTATTTCCGACGGGCCGTGGCGGCATGACCAAGATCATCGTCGGCGACTGGCGCAACGGGAGCTCCTGTCCGATGCAGGTCGTCTCCGGGCCTTTCGGCCGGGAAAAAGTCTATTATGAAGCTCCTGCAGCCCAGCGGCTGGACGTTGAAATGCAATCCTTCCTGAATTGGTTCAACAGCGGCCTAACGACCGATCTGGTCATCAAGGCTGCACTTTCGCATCTGGGGTTCGTCACGATCCATCCGTTTGGCGACGGAAATGGCCGCATTGCACGTGCCATCGCGGATATGGCATTGGCCCGTTCAGAAGACAGCGCGCAGCGCTTCTACGGCATGTCCGCGCAAATGCGGCTGGAACGCAGAGACTACGCCATGCTCGAAGCGACCCAAAAGGGTGGCCTGGAATTCACCGCTTGGTTGGACTGGTTTCTCGCATGCCTCGATCGCGCATTCGGTGGCGCCGAAGCCATTTTGACAAATGTCATGCGCAAGGCACGTTTTTGGGAGGCTTTGGCAGAGCGAAAGCTCAACGAACGGCAAGCCAACGTCATTAACCGCTTGCTTGAGGGCTTGAGGGCTTGAGGGCAAGCTGACATCGTCCAAATGGGCGACACTGACCCAGTCATCGCCCGACACGGCACTGAGCGACATCAACGATCTCGTCGCGCGAAACATACTGGTGAAGGACAAGGCGGCGGCCGCAGCACCAGCTACTCACTTGCAGAGTTTGGCTCGCGATCCCGGATAGCTTTGCTGCGATCTCGCCGGTCTGCACGGAGGACCGCGACCGGATCCTTGCACTCAGCCGCCGGCCTTAACCGTCAATACAGATGTCATAGAACAGCACTGGGATGATGAGGCTAAAAGACTCGATTGGTGCAGGGCTGGTGTTGCCTGCCTAATTTCGGCATCCGGGGCATGGCCTTGGATGCCTTGTTCAATGCCAGAAGCTGTTGAGAGCCCGCCCTGCCGTCCCGGGCAGGGCAGGGCGGGTTTGCAGTTTTTAAAAACGGACTGCCAGCATGGCGTCAATACCGTGGTCGGATGCACGGCTGCTCACCTGTCCGGTGTAGTTGATGCCGAGCGTCGTGCCTGGTGCGATGTCGAACTTGATGCCGGCGCCCAGCACGGCGGCATCGCCGGCAGTTGGCCTATATCGAAAATTCAAACCCTTGCAGCAGACAGCAACGTGTGACGTGAACTTCGGTCTCGATCAACTCATGGGTTTTCTGCAAGCCATTATTCACCGACGCCGGGTATTCGCGCACCGGTGCTGTCGAATAGTGTGACATGGGCGGCATCGAAGCCGAGCCGGACATCCTGCTCCATGCGTACTTCCTCATCGGTGAAGATGCGTGCTGTAACCCGGCCATGGCTCCCGCGCTCTATGGTGACGAGGCTTTCTGGCCCCATGTTCTCATTGGCAAACAATGTGCCGGTAATGGCGTTGCCGTCGTTGGTCTGGGCGACACGCAGGTGTTCCGGACGGACGCCGAGCGTCATGCCGGCCGCAGCGGCGGTCGCCTTTGCGTCGTTGACCGGCAGCGGCTCGATCGTCAAGCCATCCGCCCGCAAATGCAGCTTTCCGTCGGCGACCATCGCCTCAACGGGCACGAGGTTCATTGGCGGGTTGCCGACAAAATTGGCAACGAAGGTCGTGGCCGGTCGGCGATAGATTTCCATGGGCGGAGCGAACTGGACGATGCGCCCCTTATCCATGACGGCGACGCGGGTCGCCAGAGCCATCGCTTCTGCCTGGTCGTGGGTCACATAGATCGCGGTCATGCCCATATCGCGCTGCAGATGGTTAAGGAAGGCGCGGGCTTCCAGCCGAAGCTTGGCATCAAGATTGGAGAGCGGTTCGTCGAAAAGATACACCTGGCTCGGATAGACAAGCGCCCGGGCGAGTGAAGTTCGCTGTTGCTGGCCGCCCGAAATTTGGCTCGGCAAGCGCTTCAGGAGATCACCGATCTTCAGCACGTCCGCCACCGATTTGGCACGCGCGTGGCGCTCTTCCACCGACTGGCCGCGGACTTTCAGCGGATAGGCGATGTTGTCGGCAAGTGTCATATGGGGATACAGCGCATAATCCTGGAAGACCATTGAGATCTGTCGGTCTTTCGGGTGCATGTGGGTGACGTCGCGTCCTCCAATCATCACCTTGCCGGACGTCGGGGTCTCGAGGCCGGCGATCATGCGCAAACTCGTCGTCTTGCCGCAGCCGGATGGGCCCAGCAGGCAGATGAACTCGCCATCGTCGATTGAGAAGCTGATGTCGGGCACGGCCAGGAAAGAACCGAAGCTTTTGGAAACGTTCTGGAATTCTACAGTAGCCATAAGTGGATCCGTTAAGACTTGATGCCGCCAAAGAACCGGAAGCCGAACTTCCAGTTGACGAACAGGTAAAGAATGATAACCGGCAGCGAATAAAGGAGCGCATAGGCGCCGAGCAGAGTGACGATCGGTGTTCCTGCCTCAGAATAGAAGGAATAGATCGCGACCGACGCCGGCATGAGGTTATCGCTGCGCAGCAGGATGAACGGGATAAGGAAGCCACCCCAGATGTTCACGAACGCCCAGACCACCACCACCACGATGCCCGGCCGGAT
Source organism: Pararhizobium sp. PWRC1-1 (assembly GCF_049897905.1). Lineage (NCBI taxonomy): Bacteria > Pseudomonadati > Pseudomonadota > Alphaproteobacteria > Hyphomicrobiales > Rhizobiaceae > Pararhizobium > Pararhizobium sp. PWRC1-1. The sequence goes on from NZ_JAFCXE010000009.1 coordinate 56,046, forward strand.
GACCGGAAGCGCCACGTCGAAGAAGGCTTGAATCGGCGAGGCGCCTGCTACCATGGCGCTTTCCTCATAGGAGCGCGGAATGGCATCAATGAAGTCGCGAAGGATGAACATCGCAGTCGGCAACAGTCCACCCGCGAACACTAGGATGACGGCGAGGTGGCTGTCGACAAGCCCGATGGCCGAAACGATCAGGAAGATCGGCACCATCGCTGCCGATCCGGAGACGACAGAAGAAAAGAGCAGCAGCAGGTATGTGACCGCGCGTTTCCCCGGCATTGAAGAGCGTGAAAGCGCGTAAGCCGCAAGTGTCGCTGCACCCCCGATGAGGATCACGCCTCCGAAAGCCTGAATCAGGCTGTTCAGCAGCGCCTTCATCGCAAAGGCGTTTTCGAAGACCGTGTGGAAATTTGAGAGTGTGAACGGGGAGGGGATGGCGAGGCCCAGTTCAGCGCGGCCGTTGAACGGCGCAAAAATAAACCAGATCAGCGGCAGTGCAAAAGCGGCACCGAGAAACGAGGCAAGGGCCGAAAAGCCGATTCGGGACAAATAGCGGTTCATTGTTCCGTCTCCTCCGGCTTCTTGCGGGCGATGCGCAGATAGACGAGCGCGAAGGCAAGGTTGATCAGCATGATGACGACACCGACCGCGGCACCCTTGCCGAACTCGAAGTCTTTGAATGCGACGCGGTAGGTATAGATCGACAGGATCTCGGTCCTGTAGGAGGGGCCACCATTGGTGAGCAGAAAGGGTGTGAAGACGTTGAAGGTCCACATCGTAATGAGGATGAGGTCCGTCACCACATGTCCACGGATCAATGGCATCGCGATGTCGCGCAGCTTTTGCCATGAGGTGGCGCCGGCCACGTCGGCGGCCTGGAAATAGCTTGGCGGGATCGACTGGAAAGCCGAGTTGAACAGCATCATCGAGAACGCCGCACCACGCCAGGTATTGAAGAAGACGATGACCAGGAATGGCTGTTGAAGCAGCCAGTCGCCCGGCGGTAGGCCAAGGCCGCGCAATATGGTGTTGAAGGTGCCGTTGTCATAGTCGAGGAAGGCGAACCATGCGAAGCCGATTACCACCTCAGGCAAGATCCACGCAGCGATGACCGCGGTCTGCAGCCCTGACTTCACCGCCGGAGGCACCGATTGGCTCAGCCATGCGAGCAGCAGGCCTAACAGCGCCTGGCCAAATAGAGCTGACAGCAACACGAACTGGATGGTCAGGATCAGTGAGAAGCCGAACTGGCCGCGCGTGAAGAAAGTGTCGGGATTGAAAAGGGCGGTATAGTTCTGCAAACCGACAAAATCAGGATTAAGTGCCGTGGTCCCAAGCAGCGTGCGGTTGGTAAAGGAAACGATGATCACCCAGAAGAAGGGGATGATCACGAACAGGCCAACCAGCGCAGCTGCAGGCGTCAGGAAGAGCGCGCCTGCGCGCGGGGAAAGCAGGGAAAAATTCTTCATGAAGGATTTCGCCAATCCGGCGCCGTTGTTTCAAAGGGCCGGCCGGAGGAAAAATGCACCGGCCGGAATTGCTTGTTAGAGGCGGCTGACGGTGTTTTCAGCACCGACGATGCCGGTGACAGCGGCCTTGAACTGGGCCATCGCGTCCTCAGGTGAGAGTTCTCCCGATACGACGCTTTCAGTCATTCGCTGGATTTCGACGGAGACCTTGTTGTAGTTGGAATCGTTTGGCCGGGCTGTTGTCAGCGGCAGCAACTGGGTAGATGTCTCGGTCAGGAATGGTGCGTTCGGGATCGGCACATCGTCGCGGATGCGGATGGCAGGTTGAATCTCTTGGAAGGCGTCGAGTTGTTCCCGGCTATTCATGAAGGAGAGTAGGCCCCAGGCTTCTTTTGGCGCGTCCGCATGCGGATTGATGACAAATCCGGTGCCGCCGGAAATGGTCACGAAGTCCTGGCCCTTCAGGCCCCGACCGGGCTCGATGGAGGGCATCTTTTTCCAAGTCATGACTGTATCACGGTCAGCGACCGCGAACTCTGCGCCGGGCGCGGTGACGGAGCGGTAAAACCAGTCACCCTCCACCAGCATCGCCGTCTTGCCGTCCCGGAAACTGGCGAAGGTGCGGTTGCGGCCGTCAGCCAGCAACTGCGCGCGCTGGTCGCCGAGCTTTTCATCGACGTAGATGGTCTTGTAAAGCTTCAGCGTATCGAGGATGCCCTGGCTTGAGACGATATACTTGCCGGTCTCGTCTGTGACCCCCTCGCCGGTGCCGAGCAGCGCCATCCAGTAGCCCTGCATGGTGGTTGCCTCACCCATGGATACGCCAGCGTTGATTTGCAGCGGGAACGATTCCGGTTCGGCAGCCTTGATTTTGCGGGCCGCATCAAGCAGCTCGCTCCACGATTTCGCCTGCCAGGTGTCAGCGTCAATGCCGGCTTTCTGGAAGAGGTCCTTGCGCACGAAAAGCATTCGGGCGTCGGTGCCGAGCGCTATGCCGTACGGCTTGCCCTGGTAGCTCATCAGCGCCTTTGGACCTTCGGCAATATGGCTCCAGCCTTCCCAGCTATCGACCTCTGAACCGGCAACCTCCGAGAGCGGCTTCAGAAGTCCACCCTGAACGAAGCTCGGAATAAGAAAGCCGTCGAACTGAGATATGTCGGGGCCAGCGCCAGTGGAGAAGTCTAGTGCGAGCTGCTGCGTCAACTGCTCGTCTTCACCGCCGAATTGGTTAAGCTTGACGGTTACGTCCTTGCCTTCCGCCTTCATCTTGGCGGTGAAGGTCGGGATGACCTTCTGTTCGATCCATTCGGCAGTACCACTGTTGACGCCACCGATAACGCAGCGGCAGGTAATATTGAGGTCAACGGCAAGTGCTGGGCTGGCCAAGGCGATCATCGCCGTCGTCCCCAGCAACAGAGACCGGATATAAGTGTACATTGAAACTCCTCCCGAGAATTTGGCGCGGACAAAACCGTCGCCGTTGCAGCCCTTCACACCGAGCATCGACGCGGCTCCTCCGCCGTTCTTGCCTTCGCCCTTCCTCATTAAGAATGAACACGCTTTCATTTTTGTCAACCCTGCCACAATTGACTTTTGCAATCTCTAAAAATTTGTGCGGAAATCATCGAAAATCGAATGCTTTTGGTGGGTCTACTTGACGCATAGGCGTCATTAGTTCAATCATTCAATGAACACGCTTACAAAAATGTGACAAAATGACCGTGACCAAGCGAATGGAACGAAAGACAGTGCGCGCGACTGCGGACATGGTAGCCAGGCAAGCCAATGTCTCGCGTGTCGCTGTGTCCCGTGCGTTTAATCCCAACGCATCGCTCAAGGCTGATAAGCGCGACCGCATTTTGCAGGTGGCGCGCGAATTGAACTATACGCCAGACATGGCTGCCCGTTCGCTGGTGACGCGACGCTCCCATCTTGTCGGGGTGATCGTTCCGGATGTGTGCAGTGCTTGGGAAAGCCAAGAGATCGACGCGCTGACCAGCGCGCTGCAGGCGGAAGGGTTTGCCACACTTCTGTTCAAAGCCAAGGCCGATCTGAGTATCGATCTAACATTGCTGACCTATATGCGTGGGTTCAATCCGGACTCGGTCATTACCTTTACTGAGAATGTCGATCCCGAGATACTTGGCCGCTTTCTGGATCGCGCCGTGCCGATCTACGTCATTTACGACGGCAACGAGGGGCTGGCTGGCCGCCGCCACGATACTCTGTTCGACAGGCTTGTCGTGCGTCAGCGCGACGGCATCGAACAGGCGGTAGCCTTGTTGCAGGGTTACGGTGCCAAGCGTGTCGCCTATCTCGGCGGTAAGGCGCAATCGCTCGCCAATGTCGAGCGCAGCCGCATGATCAGCGAGATCATGGCCGAGCGCGGCATGGCGCCGCCGATCATGGTTGAGAGTGACTATACCTATGATACGGCGTACCGCGCTACGATGGACCTCTTTCGTGTCGGCGATGGTGCGGACGCCATCTTTGCCTCGAACGATGTCGGCGCTTTCGGGGCGATTGATGCGCTACGCCACGAACTTGGCCTGAGCGTTCCTGGCGACGTCAAGATTGTCGGTTTTGACGACATCCAGCAGTCCCACTGGAAAAGCTACAATCTTACCACCGTCCGGATCGATCTGGACGAGCGCGTTCGCGCTCTCGTCCGCCTGATCCTTAGACGCCTCAAAACCCCCGACGCCGGCCCACTGGTCGAAACGCTAGGCACGCGCCTTGTCGTGCGCGGCACCGTCGGCTGAACGGACCTTTCATGACAGAAAAATGCGTGCATCTGGTCTTCAAGACCCACCTCGATATCGGCTTCACGGACCACGCAGAAAAGGTACGCCGACTTTACCACGAGCGTTTCATCCCTCAGGCGATCGAAACCGGCGCACATTTTTACAATGAAAACCCAGCCGAGCCGAAATTCATCTGGACCACGGGTGCCTGGCTGATCTGGGACTATCTGAATTCCCGCTCAGCGGAAGAGATCCAGACGCTCGAACTGGCAATCGCACGCGGCCTTATTCGTTGGCACGGCCTGCCTTTCACCACACACACCGAGCTGATGTCCCCGGACCTTTTCCGCGCGGGACTTTCCTATTCGCAAGAACTCGACCGGCGTTTCGGTATGAGCACTACCGCCGCCAAGATGACGGATGTGCCCGGCCATACGCTGGGCATGGTGCCGTTGCTGGCTGAAGCCGGTATCCGCTTCCTGCATCTCGGCGTCAACACGGCCTCGCCGCCACCGCAGGTGCCAGACATTTTTCGCTGGCGTGCTCCGGGTGACAAGGAAGTCCTGGTCATGTACCAACGCTCCTACGGTGAAACCCATTTTCCGGAAGGCTTTTCCGACGGACTTAGCTTCGCCCATACGAGCGACAATATTGGTCCACAGAGTATTGCCCAAACTGCGGAGACCTATCGCGGCCTTCGCCACCAGGACCCGCACGCAACGATCAAAGCCGCAACGCTCGATGATTACGGACGGCTGCTTTGGGCCAAGCGTGACCTCTTTCCGGTCGTAGAACTGGAACTCGGTGATAGCTGGATCCATGGCAGCGCCAGCGATCCGCAGAAAACCGCGCGCTTTCTGGCGCTTCAGCGGCTTTATGACCGCTTTGCCACCGAAGGTTTGACCTCAACCCGGCGCGCCTTCGGTCAGCGACTGACCATGGCGGCCGAACATACCTGTGGTGTGGATATCAAGTCCTACCTGCGCGACGACCGAGCCTGGTCGCGCACGGCCTTCGAGGCTGCACGCCTTACGGACTATCGTTTCGCCTATTCAGAAGCCTCCTGGTCCGAGCAACGCGCTTATCTCGATCAGGCCGTCGCAGAACTCGATGGTGGGGATGCGCAAGCCGCCGGTGCCGTCGTTGCCGAACTCGCAGCACCGCCGGTTCCGGCAATTGCGGAGCGGGCAACGACGCTTTCGATTGGCGGTTGGACGATTGAACTGGATAGCATCTCGGGCGACGTGGGCGCCATTGCTGCGCCGTCCGGCCGCACTGTCCGGGGTGATGGTGGGGCACTGATCGGCTATCGCTACGAGAGCTATGATGCCACCGACGTAAACCGGCATATGGAGACCTATCTCACCCATCGCCAGGAATGGGCCGTTCTGGATCATGACAAGCCTGGGTTGGAACGCTCCGGAGCCGCCTTGTCGGAAGTTTTTGTGCCCGCATTGGAGAATGCGGGGGGCGCGAGTATTGTCCTGTCAATGCCCACCCGCGCCTGTTCCCAGTACGGAGCGCCCGAGATCGTATCGTTATGCTTCTCTGAACTCGGGGACGCACTTGAGGTGCGCGTGACGCTGCACGCCAAGCCTGCCAATCGCATGCCGGAGGCAAGTTTTCTCACCTTCACGCCGGCGGGTGGCACCGATTGGCAGCTGCGGAAGATGGAGCTTTGGCACGATGCCCATGCTATCGCTCCCGGTGGAGGAGCCCAGTTGCAGGCCGTCACCGGTGCGCGCTGTGCGCTCAATGGCTTAGGCTCTGTTTGGATCGAGCCGCTGGACTCGCCGCTGGTCGCACCCGCAAGTTGGGATTTTATGACTTATTGCAAGGATCTGCCCGATTTCGGTGCGGGAATTCGCTTTAACTTGCACAACAACAAATGGGGAACTAACTTTCCAATGTGGTGTGAAGGAGATATCTCCGCGCGCTTTCGGATCTGCATCGCCTAGTGGGTCTCGTCGACACCTCATCGAGGTATCACTTATCACCGAGCCTGCCTGCCGGTCGCTTGCGGATGTCATTGGCGACCTGACATGGCGAGCCTGCACTGCCTTTCCTCATTGCGACAGGCGTGCGACTGCGCCGGAGCGAGGCTGGATCGACCGGTCCTCGTCCTCCAGGCCGGTCTCGAGGCCTTGCAGGATTGGGCAGTGCGGGCGGTGGTCGCCGTTGCAGGTGTTGACCAGCATTGTCAGCGTATGGGCCATGTCCTGAAGACCTTTGATCTTCTTTTGCAGCTCGTCGATATGACCCTGCGCCAAACGCTTGACCTCGGCGCTCTGCCGGGTGTCGTCACGCCACAGTCCAAGAAGATCGCTGATCTCGGCAACCGAAAACCCAAGATCGCGCGCGCGGCGGATGAAACGCAACATATGGACGTCGGTGTCGGAATAATCGCGGTAGCCGGACGACTTCCGGTCGGCAGCAGGTATGAGGCCGGTCTGCTCGTAGTATCGGATCATCTTGGCAGAAACGCCCGATGCTTTTGATGCCTGCCCGATGTTCATCAGTATTCTCCTTGAAATGGTGCATCAGCCGGCCCGGATATAGGGCCGGCTGATGCGGTTTGTCAGTTCACCATCTTAAACGTGCGCAACCGCAGTGCATTGCCGAGCACGAATACGCTCGACAGCGCCATGGCGCCTGCGGCAAAGACTGGTGACAGCAAGATGCCGTAGGTCGGATAGAGCAGGCCCGCCGCCACCGGGATCAGTGCGGTGTTGTAGGCAAACGCCCAGAACAGGTTCTGCCGGATATTGCCGATCGTCGCTTTCGACAGGGCGATCGCGTTCGGGACGCCCTGCAGGCTGCCCGACATCAGCACCACGTCCGCCGCCTCGATGGCGATGTCCGTGCCTGTACCGATGGCGAGACCCACATCAGCTTCTGCCAGCGCCGGGGCGTCGTTGATGCCGTCGCCGACGAAGGCGACCTTGCCATACTTGGCCCTGAGGCGGCGAACCGCATCGACCTTGCCGTCGGGCAGCACTTCCGCCACCACCTCGTCGATCCCCAACCGGGCAGCGATCGCCTTTGCCGTGCGGGCATTGTCGCCGGTGATCATCGCCACCTTGAGGCCAAGAGCATGCAGGGCCTTGATGGCTGCGGGTGTTGCCTCCTTGATCGGGTCGGCCACGGCGATGATCGCCGCCAGCTTGCCATCGATCGCGGCATAAAGCGGCGACTTGCCCTCGTCGCCAAGACGTTCGGCAACCTTGGAGAACGCTGCCACGTCATAGCCGAGTTCAATCATGTAGCGGTCTGCACCGATCTCGACGCACGTGCCGTCAACCTTGGCCTTGACGCCAAAGCCCGTCACCGATTCGAAGTCCGAAACGTCCGACAGCAAAATGCCTTCCGCAATGGCAGCGTCTACGATCGCACTGGCAATCGGATGTTCCGACTTGGCCTCGACGGCAGCGACGAGACTGAGGACAGACGGACGGTCGAAGCCATCAGCCAGTTCCAGATCGGTCAGGGCCGGCTTGCCTGCAGTCAGCGTGCCAGTCTTGTCGAGCGCCACAACTTTGGCATCCTTCAGCAACTGGAGTGCTTCTCCCTTGCGGAAGAGCACGCCGAGTTCCGCGCCACGGCCGGTACCCACCATGATGGAGGTCGGCGTTGCCAGACCCATGGCGCACGGGCAAGCGATGATCAGCACGGCAACCGCATTAACCAGCGCGAAGGTGAGCGCAGGCGACGGGCCGAAAGTGAGCCAGGCGGCAAAGGTCAGCGCCGCGACCGCAAAGACAGCCGGTACGAACCACATGGTGACCTTGTCGACCAGTGCCTGGATCGGCAGCTTGGAGCCCTGGGCTTCTTCGACCATGCGGATGATCTGCGACAGCACCGTATTGCCGCCGACCGCCGTGGCGCGGAAAGCGAACGCGCCTTTCTGGTTGACCGTGCCGCCGACGACCGCACTGCCCACCGATTTTGAAACCGGGATCGGTTCGCCGGTAATCATCGACTCGTCGACATAGCTGGCGCCTTCCACCACTTCGCCATCGACAGGCAGACGTTCACCGGGACGAACCTCGACGATATCGCCTGATACCACTGAGCCGATCGGCAGATCGACCGTCTTGCCATCCCTTTGGACACGCGCCGTCTTGGCTTGCAGGCCGGCCAGGCGTTTGATCGCTTCGGACGTCCGGCCCTTGGCACGAGCTTCAAGCAGGCGGCCGAGCAGAATAAGCGTCACGATAACAGCGGCTGCTTCAAAATAGACGTTGATCGTTCCGGGCGGCAGGAAGCCGGGTGCGAAGGTTGAGACAAGCGAATAGCCATAGGCTGCAAGCGAACCGACGGCCACAAGCGAGTTCATATCGGGGGCAAGACGCCAGAGCGCCGGAAGCCCCTTGTCATAAAAGCGAATGCCCGGAATGAACAGCACCAGCGTCGTCAGCGCGAACTGGATGTACCAGCTCCACTGCATGCCGATCGTCGATTCGATGAGGCCATGCACGCCCGAAATAAGGTGCGATCCCATCTCGATGAGGAAGATCGGCGCCGTCAGCACTGCCGCGATGGTGAAGTCGCGGGTCAATTCACGGCGCTCTGCGTCCCTCTTTTCGGCGCGCTCGGCACTCTCGTCCTCGCCGTCATTGCCGGCGGTCATGCCGATTACCTTTGCGTCGTAACCGGCGCTCTCGATCGCCGCAATCAGGGCAACCCTATCGGCGGTTCCGTGGATCGTGGCACGCTCCGTCGCCAGATTGACGACCGCCTCCGTCACTCCGGGGATAGCCCTCAGAGCACGTTCGACGCGGCCGACGCAGGATGCGCAGGTCATACCATCGATCGATAGTTCGGTGGGTCCGACTGGGCCGGCGGATTTTACCGGCACGGAATAACCGGCATTTTCGATGGCCTCGATAAGCCTTTCGCGGGCAACAGGCGATTGGGTCGTGATGCTCGCGCGCTCCGTGGCCAAGTTGACCGATACGGACTCAACGCCTGGGACGGCTTTTAAGGCCCGTTCTATACGACCGACGCAGGATGCGCAGGTCATGCCCTGGATGGGGAACGATATCGCTCCAGATAAGCCTGTTGTTCGAACGGGGGCATTCATAGCCGCCTCCTTTTCTCGTTCCGAAATTCAAGTTCGGACGGAAGATGGGGCTTCCAACCATGGGAAGGTCAATAGCAAATTTTCCTTCTCCGCACCACTTGACCTTCCCATGGTTGGAAGCCCCATCTTCAGCGTCATAAACCAAACAAGGAGAATTCCAATGGAACTGAGAATCGAGAACATGACCTGCGGCGGCTGCGCCAAATCCGTTATCAAGGCGATCCAGTCGGTCGATCCCAATGCCGGGATCGAGACCAATCCCGCCGCACGCACGGTCAAGGTCGAGACGACCGCGACCTCGGCTACCCTTCAACAGGTTCTCGAGGAAGCCGGCTACCCGGCCACCACGAGCTGAACAGGAGCGATATCATGAACAAGCTCACGCCAATCTTCATCGCAAGCTCTCTGGTTATCAGCGCAGGCCTTGCGGTCGCGCAGAGCCAAATGAAGAAGGACAATGCGACGCAGGGACACGACGTGACGGGAATGGAGATGTCGGACAAGGAGATGCCGACCTCCGACACCCCATCCATCAAGGCTTACCTGGCCGTCAACGACCGCATGCACAAGGACATGACGGTCGAGTTCACCGGCGATGCCGATATCGACTTCATGCGCGGCATGATCCCACATCATCAGGGTGCTATCGATATGGCGAAGGTCGTGCTGGAGTACGGCAAGGATCTGCAGGTCCGCAAACTCGCCGAAGAGGTGATCAAGGCACAGGAGGGCGAGATCGCCATGATGAAGACATGGCTCGCCGCTCGCGGTCAGTAGCAATATGAGGGCGGCTCCAAGGAACCGCGCCTGGCTTAACAAAGAAGACTCAAGACAGAGCTCAACGGCATTGCCGTTGACTGTCAATGACCGAGAGGAAGACGACCAATGCATCGGCGGACTTTTCTGACGAGCCTTGCGGGTCTCGTCGTTGCCGGACCTTCGGCTGCCCAGATGAAACACGATATAGGCGGCATGGGCGGCCACGGTAATCCCAACATACCCATGGCGGGCACCAATCCCATCTTGCCGGAAGGGCAGCCGCTCAAGGCGTTGCCACGCCTGTCCAACCTGTCGGCGGTGCCTGGCGTATTCAAAGCAGAGCTGGCTGCGGAGCCAGGTTTCGTGCGGTTCGCCGAAGGGCTCGATACACCTGTGCTGCTGTACAACGGCACCAATCCCGTGATCGAAGCCCGTGAGGGAGACAAAGTCGAGATCAGTTTCAAGAACAGGATTCCGGGCGAGCCCACGACGATCCATTGGCATGGCATGCCAGTCCCGGCCGACCAGGATGGCAATCCGAATGACCCTGTCGCCTCGGGTAGCGAGCGCCTCTATGCGTTCGATCTGCCGCAAGGCAGCGCCGCATCCTACTGGTTTCATCCCCATCCCCATGGTTTGACCGCCGAGCAGGTCTATCGCGGGCTCGCCGGGATCTTTATCGTCAAACCGAAGGATGATCCCATCCCACCGGAGTACGGTGACACGATCCTCATGCTCACCGATCTCAGGATCGGCGCTGACGGGATGATGCCGGAGAGCACGATGCCGGATCTGATGAACGGTCGCGTCGGCGATCACGTGCTCGTCAATGGGCAGAAGAACCCGGCGATGCCCATAGCGCTTGGCGAAAAGCGCCGTCTCCGTCTTTACAACGCGACGAATGCGCGGTTTCTGCGGCTCACGTTCGACAATGCCAGCATGACCATCGTTGGAACCGATGGGGGTTTGATAGAAGCGCCCGTTGCCGTCAATGAACTCCTGCTCACGCCGGCCGAACGCGTCGAAGTGATCGTTTCCTTCGACAAACCCGGAGCGGCGAGGCTGACGACGCTGGACTATGAGCGCGGTTGGATGGGTCCGGACAAGCCGAACGAGGCCGGGATGATCCTTTTGACGGCAAACGTATCGGAAGAGGCGGTGGCTGCGACGCTGCCCCTGCCGGCAAAGCTACGCTCCATCGAACCTCTCGGTAATCCGGTTGTGACGCGCCGGTTTGTGCTGACGGAATCCATGGGCGGAATGGACCATGGCAGCATGTCGATGCAGGGCATGGATCACTCCAGCATGTCCATGTCTTCCGAGAGCATGGAGATGAAGTTCCTGATCAACGGCGCAAGCTTTGACATGAACCGCATCGATGAAGTCTCGAAAGTCGGACAGGTCGAACTCTGGGACGTCGTCAATGCCGCGGATATGGATCATCCGTTTCATGTGCATGGGACGCAGTTTCAGATTGTTGAGTACGAAAAGGACGGGAAGATCACCACACCATCCTATCGCGCGTGGAAGGATACCGTGAACATCGTGGCCGGCGAGACGGTCAGGATACTGCTGCGCCAGGATCTGCCGGGCCCGCGCATGTATCATTGCCACATCCTCGAGCATGAACAGCTCGGCATGATGGGTACGATTGACGTTCAAACCTAGCCTGGATCATCGAATGAACCCTGCATATCCTGCTGGAAGGCGCTCCCGCCAATGCCGGCAGTTCCCAGATCTCCGAACATCTTCGCACGGCCGTTCCGGGCATTCAGAACGTTAGCCACATCCAAGTCTGGTCACCGACCTCCGGTCGCGTGCTGGCGACACATCAGGTGCAGCCGATGGACGGGGTCGAAGTCCGTAGTGTGGTCAAACAAGTCGAGCACGAATTGATTCAACATCGAACACCCGACGATCGGAATCAACTGGGAAGGAAACGCTTCCTGCAGTCTGGAAGAGGCGGGCAATGCCACCGGCTCCCACACCGGTCACGCGCATTAACTGACTGCGTGTTCCAGTCCACTTACCCGGGCATATAAATTCTCGTCTACTCCAGCCTCCGCCGGAATAGCCAGGCGGCAGCACTTAGCGTTACCATGGCGATAAGACACAGAGGGATGGTCTGGTTGATGACTTCGGCAAGGCTAATGTCTTTGAGGAACACGCCTTTCACGACAATCAGGAAGTAGCGCAGCGGGTTGATTAGCGTGACCGGCTGGAGCCAATCAGGCATGTTCTCGATCGGCGTTGCGAATCCGGACAACAACATGGCTGGCACCATGAACAGGAAGGCGCCGAGGATTGCCTGCTGTTGCGTCATCGACAGTGCCGAGATGAACAGCCCGATGCCGACCACCGAGGCGAGGTAGAACAGCGAGCTTCCATAGAGCAGGAACAGCGAGCCGCGCAAAGGCAGCTCGAAGATGAAGATCGCCGCAAGGATATAGGCGGTGATGTGGAACAGGCCGATCATCATTGGTGGGATGAGCTTGCCGATCAGGATTTCATGGACCCTCAGCGGCGAGACCATCAGCTGATCGAAGGTGCCGAGTTCGCGTTCGCGCGCGATCGACAATGCCGTGACGATCAGCCCGATCAGAAGCGCTATACTGGCGATCAGGTTTGGCACCATGAACCATTGATAGATGAGGTTCGGGTTGAACCAATTGCGCGGGATTGTCGATACCGCGCGCGCGGCGGCGCGTTTTCCGGCCGGCGTTTCGGCGGCAAGGCCTGCGGCGATCTGGGTGAGGTAACCGGAAACGATCTGCGAGGCATTCGAGCGGCGGCCGTCAAGAATGAACTGCAGATCAATAGCTGTTCCCGCCTCGATATGACGCGAAAAATCCGGGCTGATCTCGACGGCGGCGATAACGGCCTGATTGTCGATCGCCTGGCGCACCTGGTCTGGATTGGCGGCGATCTCGATCCGGCGGAACGTCGGTGATCCTTCGATGCGCTCGACCAGTTCCTGTCCCCAATGGCCGCTGTCGCGATTGAGGATCATCACATCGACGTTGCGGACCTCAAGCGTCGCCGCATAAGAAAAGACGAGAAGTTGCAGGATGGGCGGCCCGATCAGGATGGCGCGGCCTTTCGGATCGCGCAACACCGCCAGCAGTTCCTTGACGATCAGGGCCCGAAGCCGCGTCCACCACATCAGCCGATCCTCTTGCGCGTGCTGCGGGCGGCCAGAACGAAGAAAATGCCGCCGATCAGGAGCATGACGGTCATCGAGTGCAGGAACATCGGCCAGATATCGCCGGCAAGGAAGACGGTCTGCAGGCTGGGGATCAGATATCGTGCGGGCACGATATAGGTGATCCACTGGATGACGGTCGGCATCGAATTGATTTCGAACAGGAAGCCGGAGAGAAGGAAAGCCGGAAGGAAGGCGGAGATCAACGCCAGTTGCGACGCGAGAAACTGGTTCTTCGTTGCAGCCGAAATGAGGAGGCCTTGCCCAAGTGCCGGGATGAGAAACGAGGCCGACAGTGCGTATAGCGCCAATACAGAGCCGCGAAACGGCACACCGAACAGGAAGACGGCAAGAAGGACACACAATGTCATCGCCGCAAGGCCGAGGACGAAATAGGGGAAGATCTTGCCGATCAGCAGCTCGATCGCTGTCACCGGCGTGGCCATCATCGCTTCCATCGTGCCGCGTTCCCATTCGCGGGCCACGACCAGCGATGTCAGCAAAGTGCCGACCAGCGTCATGACGATGGCGATCGATCCGGGAACGAGAAAATAGCGGCTGGTAAGTTCGGGATTGAACCAGAAGCGCTGCTCGACGGTGATTGCAGACGGTTCCTCGGCCATCAGCGTCTGGCGCTGGCGCTCCCAGTTGGCGACCGTGCCCTGCGCATAGTTCTGCACGAAATTCGCCGTGTTGGGCTCCGAGCCGTCGACGATGATCTGGATCTGGGGCCGTCTTCCCGCGGCATAGTCGGTGGTAAAATTGGCCGGGATGACCAGGATGCCGCGAATGCGGCCGTTGACCAGGTCGTCCTCGAAGAAGCGGCGATCCTGGCGGGTGGTGACTGAGAAATAGCGCGACGCCTGAAAACTCGCGGCCAGCGCCTGCGTCAGCGGTGTTGTCTCTTCTATGACCAGCCCGACGCGCGTGCGGGTGACGTCGAGCGAGACGCCGTAACCGAACAGGAAAAGCAGGATGAGCGGCAGGACGAAGGCAATCAGCGTCGTGCTGGGATCTCGCATGGCCTGGTAGCTTTCCTTGCGTACCAGGGCCAAAAAGCGCCGCATCCGGCCGGATGTCGAAGAGATGCTCATGCCGCTTCCTTCGCCCCGGTTTCGGATCGCTCGACCAGAGCGATGAACGCATCTTCCATGGTGGGATCCGGTTTATCCTTGCTGACGACACTTGTCTTCAGCTCATCCGGCGAGCCGAGGGCTATCGAACGGCCGCGATAGATCAGTGAAATCCGGTCGCAATATTCGGCCTCTTCCATAAAATGGGTGGTGACCAGAACCGTGACGCCTTTCTCGACCAGCGCATTGATATGCGTCCAGAATTCCCGGCGAGTGATCGGATCGACACCAGAGGTGGGCTCGTCCAGAAAGAGAGCCTGCGGCTCGTGCATGACGGCGCAGGCGAGCGCCAGCCGCTGTTTCAGGCCAAGCGGCAGATCCTTCGACGACTGGCCGGCATGGCGGCCGAAATCGAAGATCTCGTTCATCAGCGCAACGCGCTCCCGCTTGCGCTGACCGGACAGACCATAGACACCGGCGAAGAAATTGAGATTTTGGCCGATGCTGAGATCGCCGTAGAGCGAGAATTTCTGCGCCATATAGCCGAGCTGGTTGCGGGCGGAAGCGGCATCGCGGCGCAGATCAAAGCCGGCAACGCGGCCTTCGCCCGCAGTTGGCTTCAAAAGGCCGCAGAGCATCTTGAATGTCGTGGACTTGCCGGCACCATTGGGGCCGAGCAGCCCGAAGATCTCGCCGCGACGGATATCGAAGGTGATGGCGTCGGCGGCGGTGAAATCGCCGAATGTCTTGGTCAGCCCCTTGGCCTCGATGACTGGACAGTCATCCTTGGCAGAGAGCGTTTGCTGAGCCTCGGCCAGTTTCGAGCGGCCGCCAGGCCCGCCGCCGAGCATGTCGATAAAGGCATCCTCGAAGCGCGGTGAGGCAGGTACAACCGACGCACCGTCTCCAGCCGGCAAGATGTCCGGCAGCGCGCTATTCCCGGTCACAATCCGGATGGCCTCGCCCTGAATGACGCCGTCGATGATGCCCGCCTTGTCGAGAAGCGTGGCAAGTATCTGCCGCTTGCGGCCGGACATACCCGAAACCTTGAAAACCCGGCCTTCGACGCGCGCGGTCAGCTCCGCCGGCTTGCCGGAAAAGAGAAGCTTGCCCTGGTTGAGCAGAAGCACCGCGTCGCAGGCCTCTGCTTCGTCAAGATAGGCAGTCGACCAGACGACGCCAACGCCTTCCCTGGTCAGGTTCTCGACCATCTTCCAGAGCTCGCGGCGCGAGATTGGATCGACGCCGACACCGGGTTCGTCAAGCAGTAGCAGGCGCGGCTTCTTGAGCAGCGCGCAGGCAAGACCGAGCTTCTGCTTCATTCCGCCGGACAATTTTCCGGCCAGGCGATCGGCGAAGCGTTTGAGGTCGGTGAATGTCAGGAGTTCGTTGAAGGTTGCCGCGCGCTCATCCTTCGGCAGGCCGCGTAGATCCGCGTAGAGATTGAGGTTTTCCTGCACCGACAGGTCTTCGTAAAGTCCGAACCGTTGCGGCATATAGCCGATCGACGCCTGGATCGCGGCGGGGGTTTTGGCCGTATCAAAACCAAGCGCCACGACGGTACCGCTATCCGGCAGCATCAGGCCGGTCATGAGCCGTATCAGGGTCGTCTTTCCGGCGCCATCCGGACCGACGAGCCCGGTGATTTCGCCACTCAGGATCGATCCTGAGACGGTATCGAGCGCAGGCGACACGCCGCCGAAGCGTTTGGTCACGCCCGAAAGCCGAACCAGCTCGGTCTTGTCCGGTATGGAGGTCACTGTCCGGTTTCCCCGGCTTGGGGTAGACGAATGGTAACCGGCATGCCCTGGCGCAGGTCAGCGCCCGGCTTGTCGATAACGATGCGCAGCCGGTAGACGAGATCGGTGCGAAGCTCCGGCGTTTCCACGGTCTTCGGGGTGAATTCCGCAACCGGCGAGATGAAGCCGATCGTGCCGTCATAGGCGTCGTCCGGTCTTGTGTCGGAGTTGACTTTGACCTTCATGCCGGGATGGATGCGGCCGAGATCGGGCTCTGAAACATAGGTCCGCACCCAGACCGGTTCGGTCAGCGACAAGACGAAGACGATATCGGCGGGTGCCACGATAGCCCCACTCTCGCGCACGCGTGATAGCAGGATGCCGTCATTGGGCGCGCGCAGCTCGGTATCCTCCAACGAGGTGAGGGCAGATTCGAGCGTCGCCTGGGCCGCCCGCAGTTGGGCCTCGGCGGCGGCGATATCCTCGGCGCGGCTGCCTTCCTCGATCAGGTTCAGCGCCTCCTTGGCGGCTTCGGCGCGGGCGGCGGCCATTGCCTTGGCAGCGACGGCCTGATCGTAGGTGGCCTGGGAGATCGTGCCGCGTGGTTGAAGCTGCTGGGCGCGCTCAAGTTCGAGTTCGGCATTCTGGAGATCGGCCAGGCTGGCATTGTAGGACGCGCGTGTTTGGGCAATCTCCGTCGGGCGGGGACCTGCCTTCAGCTTGTCGCGTGTGGCGCGCAGGGCTGCGACATTGGCATCGGCCGAACGGACGGCGTAATCGTACGGGCGGGCGTCGAGCCTGGCGAGCACCGTGCCGTTCTTAATGACATCGCCTTCATCAGCGGACAGCTCGGCGAGGCGGCCATTGACGCGGAAGCCGAGCGAGACTTGGCGGATATCGACATTGCCGTAGAGCACGAAATCCGTTTTTGCCTCGTCCTGCAGGCCCAGCTTCTGAGGTAGCCCGAACCACCAGGCGGCACCGCCCGCGGCGGCAAGCAGGAGGATGAGGATCGCGATCTTCTTCATGCCGCAGCTCCTTTTGCCGGCTCAAGAACGGCGACGAGTTCCGCGGCATGCTTGCGCAGGACGGCAATCTCGTCTGCGCCGATCTGCTTCCATTCCATTTGCGCGAGAACCGCGGCATGGGCCACGCGAAAAACAAGGATACTGCCAACGAAAGACAACGTGCGCAGCCGCACAAGTTCCAATGCCGGATTTTCGCTAAGAACCGTGGCAATCAACCGCCGGGCGATCTCGATTATCGGCCGCATAATGCCCTCGTAGACCCGACCAAAGGCTTCGGTCGGCTCCATCTGTTCGCGAATGATGAAGCGCGCCCAGGATTCAGACGTCTTGCTGACGAAGAGCGTGATCATCGTTTCAGCCATCTGCGTCAGGAAGGCCCGCGCCTCCGCCGGCGCCATGCTTTCGCCGGACACTGCAAGTTCCTCCAGCCGGGCACCAATCGACTGGCGCATGCCGCCGACATGGGTGCCGATCATCTCCGCCAGGTAATCGGCGGTGGCGAGGTAAAGGCCTTCCTTGCCGGCAAAATAATAGGGAATGGCCTGCAGGTTGACGCCGGCCGCGTCCGCCAGTTGCCGGGTTGATGCGCCGTCGAAACCATAACGGCCGAACACATCGAGAGCCGCGGCGAGCAGCTTTTCCTTGCGGGAGGGGTCCGCGCCTGCGGCGGATGCGGTCATGTCGGTTTTGATTTTAGCCATGCCGCACATATACCCTCCACTGAAAGATAAGTCAATCGAATGAATTATCTCATCCTTCCATCCCGGTCACCACCCGGCCGCGGCCGCGGCAGCATACCCTTGCAACGTAGTCTTTCGCCTGGTGCGATGATCGCGATCTCGTCAATGCTAATCAGGGCCTGCGCTGTGGGTGTCGACAAGCATGTGGATCTTGGTGGTCAATCCACCTCTTGAACGCCCCAATTCCTGAGCCTTGGGTTCCCTTTTCCTCTTGCGGCCTGTTGGTGCGCACGCACAATGGTGCTGTCGAGCGAGAGATACTGGTTGTTGCGGTCTACCGTTAGAACATCGAACACCAATTCCCAGACACCGGCATGGCACCAACGACTGGAGCGGCGATGCACCGTCTTCCACTTGCCGTAGCGTTCAGGCGGGTCACGCCAGCGTGCACCCGACCGAAGCACCCAAACACCCGTTCCGAACAATCGGTTATCAAGTTCCGTCCGTCCAGGATCGCTGACCTGCCCGGCCAAAGAGCCACCGACCAGAGAGCCATCGGTTTTATAGGTCACAGAAATGCTTTGAGGGCATTGCGCGCACAGTCGCCAAGTGCCGACATTTGCCACATTGCCCTAATAGCAGCATCATCCCCTGTCCGCAGTCCTCATCGCAGCACCGCTTCAATCCTCAACCTGGCAACACCACCGGATGCAGAACGATGCCGCCGCAAAGGCTTTGTCCATGCTCCAGCGTCACCAACCCTCCGCCTGACGGCATGTTATGCGCATTGGGCAGATGCGTCATCGGTTCGAAGCAGAAGAAGTCGGAGTCGACATCTGGCGAATAGATCAAGAAGCAGTTGAATGGGCCGTCGGCTGTGACGGTGAGGCCAAGGCCATGTTCGGGCCACTCTATGCACGTCTTTGCGTTCCAGCCGTCATACGCATTGTTGATCCAGTGCGGGGGAAGGGGCCGCGCAGCCGTAAAGTCCAGGTTTTCGGGGATCGGTATGGGAGCATCGGGCAAGTGTCCGCTACGCTCGGTCCAAAATTGCTTTGCCTCTGCCTTCAACCGGGTTTTTGGGGTGCGGGGAAAAAAGGGGTGGAATCCCAGTCCGAATGGTAGTGGGGCGCGGGAGGTGTTGGTAACCCTCAGCGACAGTGTCAAAGCATCACCATCGATCCGGACCGTCTGGAGGACGCTGTAGGCATAGGGGCTTGACGCGTACTTATGGGAATAGCGCAGCACCGCTTCGCAGCCGGATTGCGACATGATTTCCCACTCAGCAAGCCAGCCATCTCCGTGCAGGCAGTAAGGATCGGCTGTGTTGGGCTGCATCGAGAAATGCTTGCCCGCGAAATTGAAGGCATTCGCCTCGACCCGGTTGCCGTAGGGCACCAGCGGGAAGCTTGCCTCCGCCCCGAACCGGCGCGAAGCAAGACCTGCCGTCCGGGTCGGTTTCAGGAAGGGCGTTTCGCGATAGTGTCCAGCCAGAAGCGAGCCGCCGAAGCGGCTCACCTCTACCGAGAGATGGCCGTTCCGCAGATGCAGAATGTCCTGGCTCATAGCCGGATTAACCACGCCGGCCAGCGGCCACCGAGCGCAGGTTGTCGAGCAGAACCGCAAGCAGCAGGATGAGACCGCGCACCACATATTGGTAGAAGGCCTGGATGTTAAGGAGGTTCATGACATTTTCAGCAATACCCATGATCAGCACGCCGACGATGACGCCGGCCATGGCTGCGCGGCCGCCAGCAAGCGAGACGCCACCGAGAACGCAGGCCGAAATGACCGAAAGCTCAAGACCGGTCGCGGCATTCGGCTGACCGGAGGTGATCCGGGAGGCGAGCAGCACGCCGGCGATGCCGCAGACCAGCCCCTGTAGCATGAAGATCCAGATGCGCATGCGCGAGACATTGACGCCGGCCAGCCGCGATGCTTCTGGATTGCCGCCAATCGCCAGCGTGTTCTTGCCGAAGACGGTGCGGTTCAGCAGAAAGCCGAACGCAAGGAAGAGCACCCCCATGACCCAGATCGGTGTCGGCACGCCGAGGAATTTCGACAGCGCGAGCTGATAAAAGCCGGGATCGTTGATGCCGACGGCCCGGCCGTCGGACGAGATCAATGCCAGGCCGCGAACGATCTGCATGGTCGCCAGTGTGGTGATCAGCGCATTGATGCGGAACCGGGCGATGACGACGCCGTTGACCAGGCCGACGAAGCTACCGCAGACCAGCGCGGCGAGCAGGCCAAGAATGATGGACCCGGTGGCATTCGATGCCATGACGGCAATCATGCCGGAAAACGCCACGGTCGAGCCGACAGAAAGGTCGAAGTCGCGCGACGCCAGGCAGAACATCATGGTGCAGGCAACGATGCCGATGGTGACCACTGACTGCAGCAGGCCGAGCATATTGCGTTCGGTCAGGAAGTTGGGAACCGTCAGCGAGACGATCGCGAAGGCGAGAGCGAAAATGACGACCAATCCCTGTTCGCCGAGAAGAAGTTTTTTCAAGGATGTCATCGGCTCTGTACCTGTTGTATGGGGCGGTCGCTGGCGTTCGAAACGTCCGGCAGGGCGGCGGCCAGGATCCGCCGCTCGTCGAAATCGGATCGATCGATCTCGGCGGCGATGCGGCCTTGGCACATGACGACGATCCGGTCGGTAATGCCCATGATCTCGGGCAGCTCGCTGGAGATCACGATGATTGCCATGCCCTGTGCGGCAAGTTCATAGAGAATTTCGTAGATTTCGGACTTGGCGCCGACATCGATACCGCGCGTCGGTTCGTCGATCAGCAGAACCTTGACGCCCTGCTCGGAAAGCCAGCGGCCGAGGATCACCTTCTGTTGGTTGCCGCCGGACAGGTTGATGATGTCCTGCTTGCGGGACGGCGTGCGCACGCGCAGCTTGGCGATGAAAGTCTCGGCAAGCTCACCTTCCTTCTTCGGGTTGAGGATGCCGAAGGGCGAAAAGTGCCGGCGCGAGGAAATCGCCATGTTTTCTTCGATGGACCGACCCTGAATGATGCCATCGAGCTTGCGATCTTCCGGGCAGAGAACAATGCCGGCGCGGATCGAATGTGCGGGGCTATCGGCCGTGACCGTTACTCCATCGACGATGACCACGCCCTGTGAGCGTGCATCGGCGCCATAGAGGAGCCGCGCCATTTCGCTGCGCCCGGCGCCGATCAGTCCGAAAAAGCCGAGAATCTCGCCTTGCCGCACCGTGAAATTGATGGGGTGGGGGAGTTTGGGACCGGCTATATTATCGGCCTGGAGCCGCGTGGCGCCGAGCGGCCGACCCCGCCATCCCCAGATGTTGGCGATCTCGCGTCCGACCATCTCGGCGATGATCTGATCGCGCGTAACCTCAGATATATCCGCATGATGGGCGGCGAGCTTACCGTCGCGCAGAACCGTCAGGCTGTCGCAGAGGCGAAAGATTTCGTCGAGACGGTGCGAGACATAGAGAATGACGGTGCCGTTGGCGCGCAACCGGTCGATCAGCGAAAACAGGATTTCGCTTTCGCGGGAAGACAATGAGGATGTTGGTTCATCCAGCGCGATAACACGCGCGTTGACCATCACGGCCTTGGCGATCTCGACCATCTGGCGTTCGCCGATGGACAATGATGCAACTTTTGCCGTGGGATCAACATCGATGCCCATTTCAGTCAGCTTTTTAGCGACGACAGCGATCAGCCTGCGCCTGTCGACCACGCCGGCTCTGGCGGGAAAGCGGCCGAGCCAGAGGTTTTCGGCAACGGTCAATTCGGCGACCAGTTGCAGCTCTTGGTGGATGACGATCACGCCGGCCTGAAAGGCGTCGCGAACAGACTTATAGACCTGCTGTTCGCCACCGATGCGGATTTCGCCCGTATCGGCGGCCTGATCACCGGAGAGAACGCGGATCAAGGTGGATTTTCCGGCACCGTTTTCGCCCATCAAGCCGTGAACGGCACCCTTGCGGACGGAAAAGGAGACCTCGGACAGGGCCTGAACGCCTGGATATCCCTTGGATATGGATTTGAATTCGAGAAAGTCTTGCATAGGCGGCGCTCCGTATCGGGGCGCCCGGCGGCTGGAAGCCGCCAGGCGTTTTTCGTCTATGCGACGATTATTCTATACCAAGTTCCTTGCGTACCGCTTCATAGTTGTCACGAAGCGCGACCTGACCCGCCGTCAGGATCAGTTTTTCCGGCTCCTTGCCGTCGGCGATCCAGTCGTACATGTTCAAGGCTGTCTCATACCCATGACGCTTCGGCGAGATGATGATCGTGCCAAAAAAGCCGGTTGCCGTGGGTTTCTTGAACTCGTTGATCGCCGAATCCGCACCGCCGATGCCGACGCCGATCATGCTGTCGGCCGCAATGCCGACGGTTTCGGTGGCGCGCACGGCGCCGAGAACGGCTTCGTCATTGAGGCCGACTGCGACCCATTTCTTGATATTGGCGTTCTTGTTGAGAACAACCGTCGATGCATTGAGTGCTGCTTCCGTATCAGTCTTTGCCTGTGGTGCATCAAAGATATTGGCTTCCGGGAAGCCATTGGCCTTCAGCACCGAAAGAGCACCTTCGACACGGTCGACGGCTGTCGGCAGCTGATCGTAGGAGACGCGGATCGCGCCCACTTCGCTCATATTCCAGCCGCGCTTCTTGATCTCGTCAACGATGGATTGACCGACCGCCTCGCCGATCTTGGTAGCGGAAATGCCCATATGCGGCACATCTTCGATCGGGCTGCCATCGGCGTTGACCAGGCGGTCGTCCACCGTCATCACCTTGAGGTCATTAGCAGCTGCCTTGGCAATGATGCCGGGACCGAGCTTGACGTCGGGAGTGCAGATAATGAAGCCCTGCGCGCCCTGTGCGCCAAGGTTGTCGATTGCCGACTGAACCTTTTCTCCGTCATCGGCGCCGATCTTGACGAGCGTGAAGCCCTTTTCCTTGGCGGCAACTTCCGCGAACTTCCATTCGTCCTGGAACCACGGCTCTTCAGGCTGTTTAACGATGAAGCCGATTTTTACATCGGCAGCATAGGCCGACGTGGCAGCGAAAACGGCGACGGTGCCAGCCAGGATGGCTGCTTTTAAAAAGCGCATGGTCTCTCTCCCTAGATCAAACTGCTCCCTGCAGTGGTCATTTATGTATGACGAAACATCATACTGGTCAATTGTCATTGTATGATGATTAAAATATCTATGTATGATATTGAGAATGAGTGTGGCGGATCGTTCGCAGCGGTCGCCATGCAAATTAAACTGCGATATGCATCGCCGAAGGCTCGTTGAGCGTGCGGCGACGGGGATGGAGATGCCGGTGGAAGGACAACAGGAACGATCAGCGGATGTGGCCGGCGACAAAACCGTTCGGCGGCCGCGTGTCCAGAAGAACGTGACGAGGGCCATCGCCGCCGATATCTGCGCCGATATATTCTCGGCTGGCGATTTCCTTCCAACGGAGAATGACCTGTGCGAACGTTACGGCGTCAGCCGGACGGTCATCCGGGAATCGCTGAAGATTCTCGAATCGAAGGGCTTGGTGCGCGGCCGCTCACGGGTCGGCACTGTCGTCTGCCGCAAGGACGAGTGGAACATCCTCGACCAGCAGGTACTGGAATGGATTGGCCCCAGGATCTTTGAATTTGATCTCTTGAATTGCATCCTGGAAGCGCGCCGGGCGATCGAGCCGGCCGCTGCCGAACTTGCGGCCGAACGGGCGACGGTACAGGAGATCGCCGATGTCGAGCGCGCCTGGCATGAGATGCGCGACGCCGCCGGCGATATCGAGCGCTTTACCAAGGCTGACGTCGCCTTTCATACCAACCTCCTGAAGGCGAGCCACAATCAGGTATTTCTGCAGTTGGCGAGCATCATTCAGGTGGCGCTGGAGTTCTCGTTGCATGCCTCCAACGAGGCGGTAGACAAGCGCGACGAAGCCTTGGATGTGCACCGGCAGCTGGTGGAAGCGCTGCGCATGCGCGATACGGCGGCAGCGAGAAACTGCTCCTTGCAGCTGCTGTCTCTTGCCGCGCGCGATCTTGCGGTTGCCGTAAAAAGACACCTGCCGCAGTCCGCTTCTTAACCGTCCGGTTCACGGGCGCCTGGGCAGCCTTGAGAGAATATTGGACCCATACTTTCCTTCGACACAGGACCTTCGCTGATGAAGATCACCAAACTGACCACCTATATCGTTCCACCGCGCTGGCTGTTTCTGAAAGTCGAGACAGACGAAGGCATTGTCGGCTGGGGCGAGCCGGTGGTCGAGGGCCGCGCATTGACGGTTCAGGCTGCCGTTCACGAGCTGGAAGACTATCTGATCGGCAAGGATCCGTTCCTGATCGAGGATCACTGGAACGTCATGTATCGCGGCGGCTTCTATCGCGGTGGTGCGGTACACATGAGCGCCATTTCCGGCATCGATCAGGCGCTCTGGGACATCAAGGGCAAGGCGCTCGGCCAACCCATCCATTCGCTGCTCGGCGGCCAGGTCCGCGATAAGATCAAGGTCTATTCCTGGATTGGTGGGGATCGTCCGGCTGACGTTGCCAACAATGCCCGCGATGTGGTTGCCCGCGGTTTCAAGGCGATCAAGCTCAACGGCTGCGAGGAAATGCAGATCGTTGATAGCTATGACAAGGTTGAAAAAGCCGTCCAGACCATCGCCACCATCCGCGATGCGGTCGGTCCTTACATTGGGATCGGCGTCGATTTCCATGGACGCGTTCACAAACCGATGGCCAAGGTGCTGGCCAAAGAACTCGACCCTTACAAGCTGATGTTCATCGAGGAACCCGTCCTTTCTGAAAACAAGGAAGCGCTGCGCGATATCGTCAATCACACCTCGACGCCGATTGCACTGGGGGAACGGCTCTATTCGCGCTGGGACTTCAAGCAGGTGCTGTCCGACGGCTTCGTCGATATCATCCAGCCGGACCTTTCCCATGCCGGCGGCATCACCGAATGCCGCAAGATTGCGGCGATGGCGGAGGCCTATGACGTGGCGCTGGCACCGCATTGCCCGCTCGGCCCTATTGCCCTTGCGGCCTGCCTGCAGATCGATGCTGTCAGCTACAATGCCTTCATCCAGGAACAGAGCCTCGGCATCCACTACAACAAGGGCAACGATGTCTTGGACTACATCTCCAACAAGGATGTCTTCCAGTATGCCGATGGTTTCGTCAGCATCCCACAGGGGCCGGGCCTCGGCATCGAGGTCGACGAAGCTTATGTCATCGAACGCGCCAAGGAAGGCCATCGCTGGCGCAACCCGATCTGGCGCCATGAAGACGGCAGCTTTGCCGAGTGGTGATGGCGGGAGATTAAAGCGATGACAGACCGGCTCAAGGGCAAACGGATCATGATCACCGGAGCGGCGCAAGGCATCGGCCTTGCGATCGCCCGGGCCTGCGCCAAGGAAGGCGCAAACCTGTTCCTCGTCGACCTCGATGCCGTCTTGCTGGAGACGGAAGCACTGTCGCTGCAGGCCGGCGGTGCCACCATTGGATACGCCGTTGCCAATATCACCGATACAGCAGCATTATCCGCGGCCGTCGAACGCGCCACAACCGAAATCGGCCCGATCAATGCGTTGATCAACAATGCCGGCGTCAATGTCTTCCACGAGCCATTGGAGACCAGCGACGCCGAATGGCAGCGCTGCTTCGACATCAACCTGAAAGGCGCGTGGAACTGCTCGAAGGCTGTGCTTCCAGGCATGATCGGGCAGGGCGGCGGCGTGATCCTCAATATCGCCTCGACCCATGCCTTCACCATCATTCCGCACACATTCCCCTATCCGGTGGCCAAGCACGCATTGCTGGGTATGACCAAGTCTCTTGGCATCGAGTATGCGCCGCAGGGCGTGCGGGTGAATGCGTTGGCGCCGGGCTATGTGCTGACCCAGAAGGCCACCGAATACTGGAACAGTTTCCCCGACCCGGTTGCCGCCGAGGCAGCAACGATGAGGTTGCATCCGGGCGGGCGCATCGCCACGGCCGATGAAATCGCGCTCGCGGCTCTCTTCATGATCTCCGACGAATGCCCGTTCATGAATGCCACCTGCTTGACGATCGACGGCGGCCTTAGCGTGCTCCACCACCCTGTTTGAGCAGGCGCAGTTGATCACGCTCGACTGAATCAAACCCGACTGCAGTCGCAGGCGGGCGGGTCGTTTTGCTTGTGAGCCTAGCAATCCATTTCCGCGCCCATGCATTGGGGCGGCAATGTTGCGGCGGTCTGCTCTTTGAAACCGCATCCCAAGATTTTCCCCCCAGCTCCCCGATTCCGCGCGCCACGCGCTTGACCACTAATAACTCCGATTATACGAGAAAATGAAAACAGTCGCGAATTTGGAGGAACGAGCCCCAAGGGCTTCATCGAGGCAAAACCGCGCCTTGGCACTCGCGTCAGGTCTCCCGAATTCTGGAACACCTTCGATCCGGTCGTTCTCGCCTGGCAGGGAAATGCCGATGACCAGGATGCGCTGGCAGAGGAACTGTTCGAGATTCGTTCGGCAGTGGAGCCGCTGGCTGCAAGCCTAGCCGCACGGCGCGGCTCTCCCGCCGAACTCGCACAGATCAGGGCAGCTTTTTCCCATATCGCCGAAGAGCACGCGACGGCGCAGGCGGCAATCGAGGCCGACATCAGCTTCCATCTGCAGATCTTTCAGGCGGCTCACAACCGGTTTCTGCTGCCGGTGTCCTCCGTCATCCGCGCGGCGCTCACGATCAGCATTCCCAAAACGCTGAAGACGTTCGGAGGCCTGCAGCACTCGCTGAAAATGCACGAGGCGATCATCGATGCGATCGAGGCTCGCGATGAAACGCGCGCATCCGAAGCTGCGGAGCTGCTGATCCGCGCGACCTATCAGCGAAATTTTTCCCTCGGTGGCCGGGAACCGCGCTAACAACGACTTTATCGATAACGCACGGTCGCTGGGCATCTGTCGGCCAGCATCATCGCCCCTGAGCCCGCGCCGGGGTATCGAATTGGCACAGGCTTTGCTGCGCTAGCCCACACCCTTGATGTTGTTATGACAACAACGGCGAGTGATGTTATCCAAAACAACATGGAAGCCGTGCTGATCGAGAATTCCAGTACCGCCGTCAGCGCTACGGCTTTCTTCGAAACAGTTCTGTGGCATGTGCCGACACCCGTGCCCGGCAGCAGCCATCATTTCAAATATCGTCTGGCGCTGATCGTGAACGGCGAATGCGATCAATCAGCGAGGCAAAGGCGATCATCGCCACCTTTCAGGCGGACATAGAAAGGATACTGGCATGAGTACGCTCGTCATCAGATTAAGCTCGATTTCCGATGCCAAGGCCCGATTCGTGAATGCGGGACAGAAAGCACTGGAAGGTACCTTTGTGCCTGCCACGCCTTCGGTGAACTTTCCAAGCTGTGACGACATGCACAAGGTTCTTGCGCCGCCGCGTCTTGCAATCGTGAAGGCTATGGCAGGGCAAGGTCCGTTGGCGATTAGGGAAGTCGCCCGCCGTGTCGGCCGGGACGTGCAGGCCGTCCATAAGGACGTGACGACGCTTGCCAACGCGGGTGTCCTGGACCGGACGGACGCTGGCGTGGAGTTCCCATATGACCAGCTCCATTTCGAGTTCGATGTTAAGGCGGCCGCCTGATCCAGTCGAGCCTTCGGGGATGCGCCTGAAGCATCGAGCCTGGGTCACGCTTTGGCTTTTCATCGAAGCGATACACCTCCTCCCGCAGAGCGCTGAATTTCAGGCGGTTCACTCCTTCTCCTGGCTCCTTCCAGCATCGCTTGCTGGCTGAAGCAAAGTCACACCTTACTTGGGCCGGTCTGTTGATCTCCAGCTGTAGCTCAGCCTGCCTCGCGCGCACCAACACGGGTGGCACGCCTGACCGGCAGACGCCGGGCCTCCAGGTCACGAGCCAGCTTCTCATCCAGCAAGCCCGATGCATCGGTGATCATTGTCGGCGCAAAGTGCCCGCGAAATTTTTCTGAAACTGGGAATGCCGGCGTGTAGAGCGGCCCGAGCGGCTGCGTCGTCGTTACATAGGTCAGGCTCGCCTCTCCCGCCGCTTCTTTTTCCAGCCGCCGCCGGTGGATGATCGAGGGGACGGCAAGACGCAGACTGTTGGCCAGCAGATGCGCCATCTGCCGCCCCGAAAGCGAGCGGCGATAACTCATGTAGAACCCGAGGCAGTGATAGAGGATACGCGACCGATGGCCATCGAGCCGCGCCAGCTGCCGCGCGAAAACAGCGGCGTCGTCGAGGCTGTCGAGCGGCCTGGTCATCAACGTAAAACCATCCATGTCCCGCAGCTTGGCTGAGGGCAGGAAACGGTTGCCCGCAAGGCTTTCGTGAAACAGCGGGGTGCCCAGCAGCGGGATGGCGAGGCTGAGGAAGGCGGGCAGCGGGATTGTGCGTTCGCCGGTGATGAAGTTGAGCTCGGCGTTCATCGTCTCAAGGGTCTGCGTCGATGGATCGAACATCAGCCCATACTGGAAGGCGATCCCCGCCTTCAGACTGTTGCGGATCGCGTCCAGCTGCGGCACGACGAGATTCTGCTTCTTCTGATATCGTTTCAGCTGGGCCTCGCTAAGCGACTCCACCCCGCTGAAAATGCCGAGGCACCCTGCCTGGCGAACCAGTTCCAGATTGCGCGGATCCTTGAAGAAATCGCCCGTGACAAGCGCGATCCAGCCGAGAAACAGACCTTGCCGCCAGAGCGACCGGA
This sequence comes from Pararhizobium sp. PWRC1-1, assembly GCF_049897905.1. Classification (NCBI taxonomy): domain Bacteria; kingdom Pseudomonadati; phylum Pseudomonadota; class Alphaproteobacteria; order Hyphomicrobiales; family Rhizobiaceae; genus Pararhizobium; species Pararhizobium sp. PWRC1-1. The sequence goes on from NZ_JAFCXE010000009.1 coordinate 84,543, forward strand.
TTAGCTCCAGCTTGGCCAGAAAGAAGTCCCGGTTGTTGCCGTAGAAATTGTTGTCGATGAACAGGACGTATTTGTTGGGGCGGGCACCGCGTATCTGCGCCTCGATATAGTCGAGATCATAAGAATGGTAATGCCGCCTCTCGCCGGTCAGCGCGCAGAAACTGCATTTGAAATTGCAGTAGCGGCTGGTTTCGACATAATTGACTGGACCACCCCAATTGATCAGATCGAACCGCGGCAACAGCTGCTCCGAAGCGGCCCACTCGCCGAACACAGCGCGAACGACATCCTGCATCTGCTCCACGTCGCCATCACAGACATAGTCGAAACATTCGGCACTTGAGACCGGCAGGTTGCGAGCCGCAGGCCCGCCCGCCACCACGACGCAACCCGGAGATTTGGTTCGGATATAGGCGGTCAGATGACGCATGCGATCGAAGGCGGCGGTGACGCCGGTGAGCACCAGCATATCCTGTTCACAGAAGGCGGCCTGGTCGATCAGGGGCCCGCTGTGGAATTCGCTGTAGATCTGGACGTCAACCCTCTCCCTGTTGAAGGCTCCCGCCAAAAACACGTGTCCCATGCCCTGTGGAATGAAATCGGGGCGGCCACGCGGATTTCGGGTTTCGTCGAAATGCGCAAGAACGATCAGAACGCGCGGACGCCGAAGCCCATTCATTGCCAGCCTCGCTGGCGCAGGGCCGGTGCCGTTGACGGCGGCGCTCGAAAATCCACGCCGCCATTGTCAATGCGAATGACATCACCCCACGGCGCTGCGGTGCCGGCGAGCAACTTATCGAATTGGCGCCGGTACGCGGCATCTCCGGGTCCGGCAGGATGCTGAAGGGCAGCCGCCGCCATGGCAGGTGCTGCAAGCCGTACCGCCTCGTCAAAGGCTTTGCTTGCCGCCCGTTCGGCGCGGCGGGTCTGGCCGAGCCGTGCCCGCAGCGTCGCCTCGGCCAGGAACGCCGCGGGACGGCCGACCGGGTAGACGCGGGCAAAGCGCCAAAGTTTGGCAAGGACCGAACTTGCTGCCATCAGCTTGTCGTCGCCCTGCTCGATCGCCACGTCGAACAGCCGCACCAAAGCCGGCAGGGTACGCGTCTTCATCGCCGGATTGAGATCGGCGCACCATTGCATGCCTCGATCGAACCAGGATTTGGCCGTCTCGCTTTCGCCGCGCCCGTACGCCTCCTCGGCAAGGAAGGACGCGCCCTCGACGCAGTGAACGAGTTCAAGGCCGCCGGCCCGATCCGTGATGATCTGGCCTAGCTCGTCGAGCATCGGGGCCATCGCCTCCTGATCGCCCAGCGCTGCATGCCCGCGAATGCCACCGAGCAGCCCGCATCCGAGAACCTGGATATCGCCTCGCCTGCGACCCTCGTCGCAGATACGGGTGACCAGCAGCTCCCAGGGGGCGATGCCATTGAAGGCCGGGGTCAGCAGCCATGGGCCGCAGATCGTCTCCAGGCCGACGGCGAGTTCGCACCAGCGGCGCAGATCACCCACTGCCGAGGCATGCCCCAGACCTGCCTCGAACTCATCCTTAGCCTCATTCCAGTTGCCGATACTCGTCTGATAAAGCCCAGCAAGCAGATGAACCCGCACCCGCGTCCCCGGACGATCGATACGGTCCGACAGGGCGCTGGCGATCCGGCTGTAATGAGCGGCCTGCCTGCGCAGCGGAATAACCCCGCAGATCGCCCCGAGGCTGGCATAGTTGACGGCCATCGTCGGCGAGACCAGGGTGTTGCGCTCGGCCAGATTGGTTGCCCGCAGCGTCGCATGTACCAGCCTGAGTTTCTCACTGGTGAAATAATAGATCCGGGTCAGATCCTCGTGAGCCTTCGCCGCCAGAAGGAAGGGGTCGGATTGCGATTGCGCGATCTCCCTTTTCAGGACCCAAGTCACATCCCTGTGCCGCAACCGCCGCCATACCTGTTCACCAACGTCAAGAACCAGATGCAGCACCAGACTGGCAAACGATCCCGGCAACGGAACGCCCGAAAGGCGAAGGCCTTCCTCATAGGCTTGCCGGGCTGGAACCGCCCTGCCAAGATTGAGGCTGGCTTCGCCGAGCAGGAAACAGGCGGCGGCCCGTCTCGCCGGGTTGATCTCGATTGCCAGTTCCTTTGCCGTGCGGAAGAATCGACCGATCAGTTCCACGACGGCCTCGTTGTCGAACTGCCGCAGCCGCAATTCGGCAACGCGATCGAGATAGTTGAACGACAGCGCCGCTTCATCAGCTCGCTCCCAATGGCTAAGAATGAGCGGCAGGTTCTCGGCATTGTCGGGTTGCCGGCTTTGCTCCATCGTCCGTGCGATAGCCCGGTGCGCCTCGCGGCGCTGTTCGGCCAGCATGCTGTCGTAGATAGCCTTGCGAATAATGGCATGGCTGAAGACGAAATGATCAGGCCGATCGGCTGCCGGTTTTATCAGATGTGCGTTCTGCAGCCTGGCCAGGCACTCACCGATGTTCAGATCCGTCTGCTGGACCAGCGGCAGAGCGGCAAGATCAGCGGCAGCGAATGTTGATCCCAGCGCGCTGGCCAGTTTCAGCAGTACCTGTTGATCGGGGGGCAACCTGTCGGTTCTGCTGAGGACCGTGACCTTGGCGATGCTAAGCAACGCGGTCTCGCTCGGCCGCTTGCCACTGATCGGCGTTGCCGCTGCGGAACCGCCGTTCATCGCGCCACGCTCTCCGATCATCCGGCAGATTTCGCCGATCAGAAACGGGTTGCCCGCCGATTGGGCGTAGACCACTTCATCGAAGCCTCCGGAAGGCGGATCGGCGTGCATGAATGAGCGCACGAGAGCCGTGGTGTCCTCGAAACCAAGCGGCATCAGATCAAGCGATTGCAGCGCGAATTCCTGCAATCCCGCCCATCGCTGAAGATCCGCTGCCGTTTCTCCAGTGCGTGTGGAGAGAATGACAGGTATCGGCACCGTCCCGGAGATCAACCGTCCCAGCAAAAGACCTGACACTTCGTCCAGCCAATGGACATCCTCAAGCACGATCAGTCCGACCGGCGGCTGCGCCATGCCCGTCAAAAGCTTGTTCAGCAATTTCCGCAGGTTATGGGACCGCCCGTCGCCGGACATGGCCTGCATCTCTGCCGTCTCCGGCAGCGTCAGGTCCATGGCATCGTTGAGAAGCGGTGCCAAAGGTGCCAGATCTGAGCGGCTCTCGAAGAAGCGATGAACTTTTTCAGTGGCTTCATGGCCGCGCAGATCGCCCAGCCCGATCAATTCCCGAATGATCGCCCGCCATGCGAAATAGGGTGCAGCCCGCTCAATATCGTCGGCGCCGCCGACCAGGACCCGCAGGCCGCGGTCGCGGCACCGTTCAACAAATGTCCGCAGCAAAGCCGATTTTCCGATACCCGGATCGCCGCGGATGACCAGAACGCCTGCTTTTTCACTGCCTGCCCCGTCGACGTAACGCGTCAGGACATCGAGCTCGGACACCCGGTTTACCAGCGCCGGTGCGCCGCCACTGGCAGCGCCGCCTTGCGCGGACAGCGGCACGAAGGCCGCGACGCCGCCGCGAACGCCGGGCACGGACAGCGACCAGGGGCCCGCAAATGTCACATGGCCCGCCGTTTCATGGGCCGTCACGCTATCGACGAGGATGCGCCCGGCTGCAACGCTTGCCAGCCGCGCCGCCGTGTTTGCTGCTTCGCCCACCACCGTGTAGTCGGAGCGATGTGCAGCGCCCAGCGCGCCGCAGAAGGTTTCGCCCGTGGCAATCCCGACCGAAAGACCATGCCCCGCGCCGTCAAGCTCGCTCGAAAACCGCAGCGCGGCAAGAACGGCACGCCTGGCATTGTCGGCATGGGTTTCACCGGGAAGTCCGAAAACCGCAAAGACCTCGAGCCCGCTGGAGTGCAGCAGCGTATGCAGGACTTCGCCTCCCGCATTCGTGACGATGGATATAGAGAGGGCCACAAGACCATTCAGCCGGTCGAGATCGGTATCCAGTTCGCGGCCGGGGATATGGGCAAACATCGCGGTGACGGAGCGCAGATCCGCAAGCCATTCCGACAGAGGCGAAAGCAAGCGGGCGCGCAGCGCTTTCGGCAGATAGATGCCAAGGTTTTTGGAGACGGCTAGCACCTTGACCTTGCGGCTTTCGACCACGGGGTAGGGCTCAATCCCTTCGAAGCGAACGGTTCCCTCTCGCCCAGGCTGCCCAGTCGCACGGCGGCTGACCAGCCGCCACGCATCGCTCGATAGGAGGATTTCCCCGGCATCGCTCAATTGGCCGCAATGATCGACCTGCGAAAAACAATCGCCGCTGACGACCAGCCAGCGTTGACCGGCGCGTGGCATCAGATGGAGCAGCGCGATGTCGCCGGCCCCAACCGCTGTGCGCAGCTGGATGGCCCCTTCGGGCATGGCCGGCCCTTCGAACCGCTCGCGGATCCGCACCGCGCAATCGCAGCTGCGCCACGTCGCCTCAGCGATCTCGTCTGCCGACCGCGCCCGCCAGCCGGCCAGCAGACTATCGCCTCCGAAATTGAAAACCGTACCGCCGGATGCCTCGACGTGGTTGACCAGCTGGCTCATAAAGCCGTTCAGAAGCTGACTGATTCGTTCGGCCCCCTTGGTGCGATCGCTTTCGGACAGTTTGGCGGTCAATTTGGTAGAACCGGAGATATCTACCAGAAGTAATGATCCGAGAAATTCCTCGCGTGTGGGGCAGGCAATTTCCGTCGCTGCCACAGAGGACCATTGAACCAAGGCCCCCGGCAGATAACGCTGGATTTCATACTTGCCGGCACTGACAACCACGCAAAAAATCCCCCTATATTTTACAGTAACATGCCTGCGATCCGACCGGAAGCTGCATCGATTGTGCCGATAGCTCATCAGCGCAACAAGTAAAAAGCGGTTTCCTTCAATTCATACGCGGGTTATTGTTGAGCTGTTGCACGCAGAGGGATGGCGACAACAGGGGGCAGATATGGACAGCGATTGGACCGGCATGACCGCCGCTATCGCCCGCCGGGACGTGTTGCGGCTCGGCGCCTGGGGAACGATGCTGGGCATTCTTTCCGGATGCCACCTAACGCTTCCCAAACCCGGTGCCTGTCAAGTTAGCCACCCGATCATCGATGTCCATTGCCACTTCTTCAACGCCGCCGATGTCCCCGTTGAAGGGCTCGTCCGTTATGTGGCGCTGAGGGAGGCCAAGCCGGAGTTTACGCTGGCCCGTAGCGACGAGGAATATAAGCGCCGCCTCGATGCCTTCGTCGTTTTCATGGTTGTTGCGCTCGGCGACCTGGCTCCGACAGCCAAGAGCGAGCTCGCCATTCTGGAAAAGCGGGCGACGCGGCCATCGGGCGACACCATCAAGCGCCGCCAGAATGAGCAGTTGCAAAAGGCGTTCGAGACGCTAGCCGAATTGTCGCGTGGAGACCGGTCAGCCCATGAATTTTCGCTGCGTACGGTGACCGGCGCTCCCGATTATCAAGGCCTTTTGGAGGAGTTCGCCGCAGATGCTGACCTGCCGGCGACCTTTCAGCGCAACGCCCGGTCGATGACCCAGGACGATACCAATGCCCTGGCGGCGGCCGCACGCAGCCAGGGCAAATTCAGCACCTATTTTTCCTTCGTCAGCCTCATGCAGGAATACCGGGAGGAACTGGCCCGCAACTATATCCGGATATTCGCGTCCAAATGCCAGATGTCACTGATCACGCCGAGCATTCTGGATTTTGAAAAATCGATCGGCGGCAAGGCTTCGCCGCAGCGTGATCAGGTTGATGTCATGGAAGAAGTGCAGCGCGCGATCGCCAAATCGACCGGCATTCACATGCACAGTTTCGTCGGCTTTGATCCGCAACGCGAGGCAGAACATCCGGACTCGGCCATGCGCAATGTCAGATACGCAATCCTGGAAAAAGGCTTCATCGGCGTCAAACTCTATCCGCCCATGGGCTTCAAGGCCTGGAAAAACGGCGGAAAGATCGATGCGGCACTGGCACGGCTCTACAATTGGTGCAGGGACAATGACGTTCCGATCATGGCGCATGCCGAAAACAGCATTGGAGCGGCCTGCGGCTATGGCAATCTTGCCAGCCCGAAATACTGGAAACAGCTTCTCGATACCAACAAATACAACGACCTGCGTATCAACCTCGCGCATTTCGGTGCCTTCGACGAGGTCCTGCGGCCGGGACATCCGACAGGCGTCATGGTCTCGTGCAACGACGACAAGTTTGGCGGTCCGCCGAGCTGGGAGGAGATCATCGGCAAGACGTTCAATCACGGACGCCGCCCGCACCTGTTTGCCGACCTGAGTTATCTCAGCGAACTCGTCAGCAGTGACGACACCAAGCTTCAGGGGGATATTCGCGGCCTGTTGAGCGATTGGCTGGAAAAATACGATCCCAACGCAACCCAGCTGATGTTCGGCACGGACTGGTCGATGATGGCGCTGGAAAAGAACTACAACAGCTATGTCAGTAAGATCACCGGCGAGTTGACCCTGGCAGGTGTCAGCGCGCAGCAGCAGCAGAATATTCTCTGGAAAAATGCCGCCCGCTATCTCGGCCTCGACCGCCCCGGAAAAACCCGCAAGCGGCTTTTCGAGTATTGCCACAAACACCATTTGGACACGGACTGGCTTGCAAATTTTGCCATGGCCTGAAGCGCCCGGTCCCGGGCGCCAGCCAGTGTCACCATCGAGGATGGCCGCGCAACTGGATTAACAACCACCAGCGGTCGACGTTTCGACGCCGATGGGGTCTTCTTGGAACCGGAGGCGCCGTGCCGGGGATGGTTGTAAGAACCAAGGCTATGCAAGGTGAAGGCTGTGCTCAACACGCGGCGTGTCGCGGTTCGTCTGACGCTGAACGGTGCGCTGGGCTTTTGATTCTGCCTGGCCGGAAGAGAAAGTCGTCGTCAACGCGGACGGAACCTACGATATCGTGGATTCGACGATTCAGGGACTACTCGTTGAAGCCTCGAAAATCCTCGAAGGCAACCCGAAGCTCGAATTCGCGAACTACGGCCTCGGCCCGAAGCCGATCCCCGGCAACGGCCAAGCGGGATTCGGCCAACGGGCATTCGGTGTGACCATGCCGTGGTCGGCGCGAGGTTTTCGACGGGATCATACTGGCGAACGGCTGTAGGGGCGCGGATCATGACCACCGCATCCGAAGCCGTTATTAATGTTCTCACGGACATCAACGCCACGCTTTACAAAACCGCCGAAATATTTGCCATAGAAATGGCTCTGTCGGCGCGGTGTGCGGCCGCGATAAGCCTGTTTATTCCGTGCCGTCTCGGCCCGTTCAATCCGTGAGATTGCCGATTTCTTGTGATCGATGGCGGTTGCGATGCTGATGTCGAGTAGGGTCATGAATGCGTCATATGCTGACATCGCAAGTTCCTTCTCAACATAGCAGTCAGTATATTAAATAGCCATGGCTAAAATTAATTGCTATCTTACAAAAGCCAATTTCAACGGATGTGTCAGATAATGGTCCACCATAACTGCCCCAAGCTGAAGAATTCAAAATTGACGTTGTTGTCGAACGAGCCGTTGCGCGGATTGCTAACGCTTGAGACTGACCAAGGTGAGGGGCGGGTCGAAATTGACGAGGATAGTGCCAATCGTCTAATTGACTCGGTGTTGAGGCTCTTTGGCGATCTTCATCCATCGACGCAGAATTTGAAACTCGGTTTGGAACAGTGAGCGCGGGCCATCCCATAATCAACAGTCTCGTCAACTGGAGCGCTACATTACAGGTCCCGACCTCGAAGAAATCGTCGCAGGCGCGTTCAAAGATTCCTCTTTGTTTGGCGGACGCAGCGTTTTTGGATGGGAGCCGCCGCAGTCGCCAAAGCCGGAAATAGAGTTGAAACTCTATTCACACAAGCTGTGTGTCCTTGAATTGGCTGACAGTAATAGTCGCTATCTCGGCCCTCCCTGCGGCATCAACTACTCCCCAGCATCGGCGCGGAAAACCTTAAAATCTTCATCGCAAAACCAGGGTCTTGGGCCAACGCGCCCTGGCAGATTTTTCAAATCCTATGAATTTGGCTTCGACGCCAGCTGCGATCCGCTGAACTTGTCAGCGGGTGTCACACGACCGGATAGCACTGCGGGTCTGGACCACCAACGCAGCGATTGCTATTTGCAGAACTTGTTGCGATGCTAAACACTTCGCTGATACATCACCGCAGAAATTTCGAGGCTACATTTCGTGAAAAAGGTTCAACGCAGTTTTGTTACTGAGTACAAATCCGGGCGCAGAAAAATCGATCCCAAATCGAACTCGATCTGGGGCAACATGGATCTCAAGTCCGTTGCGCGAGATGTGCAGGACGAGGCAATGCCGTCCCTTACGCAGGGAGAGCAAGATGGTGTATCCAATAACGAGATCTCCTTACCTAAAGTAAAATGGAAACGGCCGTTGCTGACACCAGCAATCCGGCATCCGACAACTGCAACGGCTACACAGGAGACAATCATGGCCGACGAAAACGACACGACAACAATTAATGACGCGCCGGCCTCAATCGTCGCTGCGATCGACCCGCCGAAGAAGCAGCGCAAACCTCGCGCCAAGAAAGTCGCACCTGAAACGGCGTCAGTCGAAATTGCGGCGGAACCTGCAGCTGCTTTGAGCACCACTGCTGTCAAGCGCGGCCAGCAGACCAGAGGACCTAAGCCCAAGTCGAAGGAGGTTGTGGTCGGCGCTAAGCGGGCGCCGGTGAAACGCGCTCCGAAGACTGTGCAAGCAGCGCCTGCTGTTGCAATCAACGAGATGGCGGACCTTCTGCAGCTGGAAGAAGAAAACCAGAGACTGCGCAAATTGCTTGCTGAGAAGCTTCGAGAAGAAAATGCAGATTTGCGGAAGCGGCTGAACCTCGGTTGATCACAGGCGCGCGGCTAATCGCTGCCCGCATTTTTTCTCTGCTCGTTAAGATGTGCAATTTGGCGGCGATCATGACCGCCGCCAAAGCTTAATCTCGAAACCTGCATGCAAGGTGGAACGCGAGGTTTAACAACAAATGGCGTCACCTTGGAAATTTCTTGCGCGACTGACGTTAATGCGGCGGGAGCGAAAGAAGCACAAGACCGTCTCACCGACGGCGTGAAGTCGGAAGAGGCGGGGAGCTGCGAGCGTGTTGAGGCGGTAACCGACAATACGCCAAATTCGGGTGACCGGCTGGTGGAAGGAGAGCCTCAACCTGCCGATCAGCCCGATGCGGGAATGGCAGTACCGGAGCATTCCGCAGAGGCGGCGAGCAACGCGCAGGGGAAGTCGATCTGGAAGGCGCCAGGTTCGTCCATGCCGCTGATCCTGTCTTTTTCGATGACGCCCCTTTCACCGCTACTCCAACTCATGACGCGCTGACATCCTCACCTTCCAAGACGAGACCGAGCGGCAAGCAAAAGCGCAGCCAGGAAGCGAGCGTAGTTCGTGTCTTTCCGAAGCTTCAAGCAAGCATACCCACCTTTTCCGATGAGGCACAAAGCCTCGACGAGGAAATCAGGCCGCTGCGCGACAAGTTGGCTCGCAAACTTCGCCTGCAAATGTACAATTGAGGGTGATGCTGGAGCGGTTTGAACGCTGAGCACGGTATGGTTTCCGTTCACGGCGCCCTGTGATGGCGCGCCAGCCCAATCCCTTTTAAGGCGGCCAATCTAGGCCTTGAAGGCGTAGCAAGATTATGGTCGGCAACTTTATGGTCTCCGGTTCTGATCCCTTTGAAAGCAGCCGGAGTGGATCAACGCCAGATGGACATACGGGCCAACTCAAAGCGGAAATCAACACATCGCGAAAACGGGAACGGATGATGCAGGGATTTCGATCAGTCGGCGGTTTGCAACGCTTGGTATCGATTTTCTCGGCAGTCCAAAATCTCTTCGTCACACCGCTCCAAAAACGCTCAACTATGGCCACACGCATTCATCGGATCCAGGCCATGACGCAATGGAAAGCCGTGACCGGTGCAAGTTGCTGAAGTTCACGGAACCACCTTGTTCGATCATGGATGAAACAACGTGACATTCGCCGGACAAACTAACCTCATCCATCATAGACCCAACTGCAGCCCTGTAGCTGACCCGGTACCAGCGCCACGCACCAGCCTAAATCGGACTTCTTCGTTTCGATCAATCCAATAGCATCATCATTGTTCGGAGAAGGCCCTGGACATGCTGTCTGTCACCGGCTTTGCGAGATAACTGAAGAATGTTCTCTCAGCCGTCTGAATCATCACCTCTACGGGCATGCCGGGCGTTGGAGAGAAACCATGGACCCGTGCCATCTCACCAGGGGCAATATTGATACGCGCAAGATAGACGTCGTTAACTGCCATGCCCGCCTTACTGTCTTGCAGGGCATCTGCTGAAATATAAAATACCTTGCCTTGAAGGACCGGTGTCGTCCGCTGGTTGAGTGCGATCAAACGCAGGGTGGCCGCCTGTCCCAACTTCACGCTGTCGATGTCGTTGCGCGGGATTTGCGCTTCGATGATCAACGGAACCCCCGCAGGTAGTATTTCGAGAATTGCCTTGCCACTTTCGATGACGCCCCCCGTTGTGTGGTAATGGATGCGGACGACAGTCCCCGAAACGGGTGAATTAATGGTCGCGCGCTTGAGGACGTTTTCAGCCTCGCGCAATTGTTCGCGAACCGTATCGCGTTCACTTTGTATCGATTGCAGTTGTTCGAGAGCTTCTTCCTGGTAGACGCCTTCGGCCCGGAGGACTTCTTGCTGGCCCTTAACCATCTGCGCTTGTGTTTCCGCTACCTCTGCCTCAAGGCGACCGATCTGTCCCTCAGCCTCGGCAATTGCCCTTTGTATGGCCTTCACCTCGTTCGCACGCACTACCCCTTTGGCCATCAAGCCTTTCTTACTTTCAAGCTCATCCTTGAGTAGGTCTAACTGCCGCATTGTCGCGCTGCCTTGCCGTGTGTACCCTATCTCGCGAAATTGCAGGGCTTTCGTGTTCTGCTCAAGCAGGGACAGTTCGCTGGATAGCTTGTGCTGCTGGGCCTTGAAATTGAGTTGCTGGCTGACGAGGATCGACCAAACATCCTGATCGGCACGATGTTCGTTCAACAAGCTCGTTATATCGAGAATGTCGGCGTTCTCGAATTGTGCCGTCAGACGCGCCGCTGTGACATCCAATCTTATGCGCCGCAAAAACAGCTCCCGTTTTCTTGCCTGTGCTGCGGTCTCATCGAGCCGTACAAGTGGCTGGTTTTCCACCACTTGATCGCCTTCGCTGACGAGAATCTCCTTGATGACACCTCCCTCCAGATGCTGCAAAATCTTGTTCTGGCCTGTCGCAACGAAACTACCTTGAGCAATGACCGCTGCCGCGAGCGGGGCTGTGGACGCCCAAACGCCGAAACCACCGAAACACACGCCCAGTAGAACCAACCCGACCGTCGTCTGCTTCCAGATCGACCTTGGAACGTCAGCATACCATTCTATATCGTGGACTTTGGCGATGTCAGACATAGTGGGCGTCTCCTACTGCAGTTGATGGCCGAAAACGCCGGACTCGATATTTATCCCCCGGTTCTCCAACGCTTTCAGAACGTCCGTGCGCATGCCAAACAGCGCCACCGTTCCGTTCACCAACAACAGTATCTTATCGACGCTTTTGAGAAGTGAGGGACGCTGCGTGATGGTTATCATGGTGATCTTTTGTTCTTTCGCATGCTCTAGGGCTCGGGCAAGTGCTGCGTCGCCTGCGTTGTCGAGGTTCGAGTTGGGCTCATCCAGCACCACAAAATGGGGGTCTCCGAAAAACGCGCGAGCAAGTACGATACGTTGCTTCTGGCCGCCGGAAAGGGGCGAACCGTCAGCGGCGACCACCGTTTCATAGCCGTGGGGCAGGCTGGCGATCATCTCGTGAACATCGGCCAGCATGGCTGCCCGATAGACCTGCTCATCCTCGGCGTCCGTTCTCATCCGGGCAATGTTGGCCTTGATCGTGCCGGGGAAGAGTTGCACGTCCTGCGGCAGGTAGCCGATATTCTCGCCGAATTGGCGCTGATCCCAGTTGCGAAGATCCATCAGGTCCAGCCGGACATTTCCAGAGGTTGGCAATATCGACCCCACCAGCATCTTGCCTAGCGTCGTCTTTCCGGCGCCGGAATTGCCGATGACCGCAAGAGAATCTCCCGGTTGCAGGGCGAATGAGATCCCATTGAGAACGACACGTTTCGTGCCGTGTGGCACGTAGAGTAGCCGTTCGACGTCAAGGCGCCCTTCGGGCTTCGGCAGATTGAGGCGTTCAAAATTCAAAGGCGAAGCCGTTAGCAACGCCGCTATCCGGCCATAGGCGGAGCGCGACTGGCTGAATTGATTCCATCCCTCAATTGCGCCTTCAATCGGAGCGAGTGCACGGCCTGCGATTATTGATGAGGCAATCACCATGCCGCCGGTCAATTGGCCCTCTACCGCGAGATATGCTCCCCAACCCAGCATCGTCACCTGAGTTAAAAGCCGCGTACCACGTGAAATCGCTGATATCGCGATATTCCTATCCTGCGCAATGACTTGGGCTTTCAGGGAGGCGGCAGTGTCCTTTCCCCAAATCTGCACAGCTTCCGGTATCATCGCCAGCGCATTGATGATCTGCGAGTTTCGCGTCATTGAATCCAGGTGAAGATTGGCCTTTACTTGGGCTGTGTTTGCCTCCGCGAAGGGTGTGGCCGTCATGCGCTGGTTTATTTGGGTGAGAATCAAAAGCAGAATTGCCGATGTCACGACGATAAAGCCGAGATGTGGATGAATGAGGAACACAGCGAGAAGAAATACGGGGGCGATGGGCGCATCAAGAAATGACAGCAGCGTTCTGGAGACAAGGAACGATCGAACTTGCTGAAGGTCCCCCAGCACCTGGTATTCCCGGCCGTTGCCTTGTAGCGAAGCGCGGGCTGCCGCACTCAGGATCGGCGCCCCAAGTTGAGCGGCAAACTCTACAGCAGTGCGCATCAGCACGAAACGCCGCAATGCGTCGAACATGGATTGCAGAATGATCGCACCGACGATCACGACTGTCAGCATGATCAAGGTGTCGATCGAGCGGCTTGTCAGGACACGATCGGAAATCTGGAACAGATAGATTGGGATTGCCAGGACAAGCACGTTGCTGGCGATCGTGAACAACATCACAATCATAAGGTTGTGCCGCACGGCATTAATGCCGGCCTTGAGACTGGCGTTAAAATCGATGGGGCCGAGACGCTTGTGGAATGTACCGCGCCCACTGCCCGATCCGTTTCCGCTTCCACCGGCATGCGGTTTTTCCGCCGAAGGAGGATCGATCAACACCGGCCCACGGTCGCCTTCAAGGATTTTCACGCCGTCGCCAATCTTGGCTTGTGGTACGTCGCGCGACACCGGCTCGGCCGGCGACTTGTCAACGGATTTTAACGTGGCTCGGATCGTGCCCTCACGGGGGGTAAAGGTTTTGGTGATCGTGTGTGGGCGCTGTATATGCTGACATTCCGTATTCGGTTGCCGGCTTGACATGTCCGTGGGTGGCAAGGCATCGCTCAAGCTTGCCTTCAGGCATTCTTCCACCGCCTGCTCAAGTTTCGCACATGCCGCCTCAATATTTTCGTATGCGCCCCGAGGCGGGTTTTTGTCCTCTGTCTTGGTCTCCATCGGTCCAGCCAGACCGGCAAGGCGATTGCGAAAAACAGACATGCATCCCCCTAATGTCCAAGCACGCTGTTCACCCCGTCGTCCGGGTCTACATCGTGCTCTGCTACGTATGGCGTGTGAGCCGCATCGGTTGCGTCAAGCATGGAATCATCGAGGAAAAGCACGGCCTCGTTGACGAGCGCGTCCGGATGAGGACTGCCAAACTCCGGGTGCTGCGATATCAGTTCGGCATGATAGAGCGTCTCCAGAGAATACTGGTCGCCGCCAACATAGGTCTTTCCGAAGGAATCGAGATCTGCGATTGCTGCGCTGTTCACGAGCGTATTGGAGCCCGTCGAGACGGACCATTCCGCAGTGAGATTGGTGGCTACCGCATCCTTCGCCAGCGCAATTTGATCACTATCGCCAAGAATGTTCGTTTGCCGAATATATTGAAGATTGAGGAGGTCACCCTGGATGTACAGGACACTCAGCCCCTGCAGGCCCGCAAACGCGTCATCCGATCGCACATCATCTGGGATATCCATCCCGCCGTCCGCAAGTCCGTTGGCGGCGTCCAGATAGTGTTGGGGCAGCTCGCCGAACCGGTCCGGATTTCCAACATTGAAAATGTGGGCCTGGTTCCAGAGCAGGTTTGCCGAGGATGAGAACTCACCCTTTCCGGTGGTGTGGAAACCAGCAGCCGCGCCAACAACGTCATTGTCGAACAAGACATTCGTCTGCAGAATGAAGTTGGCATCGTAAACTGAGCCGCCAACGATAATCAGGTCGTAGGAAAAGCCCAATTCGAAGATCGACACGTGGTTCACACCGATATTGTTTCCGCTCACAACGCTCGTCGTGACGCCGGACGATGAGAGAAGGCCGATGTCGTTGTCACTCATGAAGGTAAACTGTTCCAGCCAGTTCACGATCATAAGGTCACCCTTGATCTCCGTGATTGACCAGTATTTTGGATAGTGATCAAAGTCGATAGGATCGGCGTCCAGGTTTTTGGAGTCATCTGAGCGTTCGAAGGTTGCGATATTAAACAGTTCGTTGGCGTCAGCGTTCGTTGGGCTGCCAACGGAAGACGTGATCGCGTCGGTGTCCCACAAGGCATTGGTCTGGACGATAACGTTCAGCTCGACATGGTCTCCGACGATGGCTGTTACAGTCCCACCGGTCCAGAAATTCTTCAACAGCGCTTCGTTGACCAGCGTGTTTCCGCCACTTTGCAGCTCGACCGAAGCCTTGATGGCAACTGTTCCGTTATCCATTGTCCAGACATTGGAGCCCGCGTCTTCCTCGGATTCTTCACCTCCGAACGAGTGGTAATCCTCAAGCTTGGGCGCTTCGGTGACCAATTCGCCGTTGACATATATGCCCTCTAGTGTGTCTTCAGCCATGAACACTTGCACAGCGTCACTTGAAGCCGATTCCGCGGTTTCAATCTCGACAATGCTTTCCTTGATCAGCGTGATAATTTCGTCGTTAGACCCGGGTCGCTCCAGATCGCCGAGGGGCGAAAGCGACAAGGCGGATTGCGCGCTGGAAAGCAGCCCGGAATTGTCAATGGCGTCGGGCGAAAAGGCCAGGTTGTGGCCGCCAACACTGAAATAATCATCGTCGGAAAGGATGATGATCTGATTGATATAATTGGCCACCGATCCGGGAGGATCGAGTTCCGGGGGCGTAAACCTCGCCGTCCCATGTAAGCGGGCGGCCTCATATTTTGGCCAGTCGTACCATGTGCTGCCGGGGTTGTTTCCATCCACGTTGTTTGGATGATGCGTGTCCTGGAATTTTACCGGTCTCGCATATGTGTACCAAGGCTCGGACCTGGGGGAGCGATAGTCAAATCCGGGGTCGTAACCCAGCAGCTGATAAGGTGCCGCGAAATGGGGAACGATGTCCGGAAGCGGCTCGAGTTCGGACGGGACAGGATTGAAGGAGAACTCTTGATAGGCCTCTCTAAAGCGGGCGTCTTCGACGTTGACATGAAACACGCCAATGAAATGGGCAATCTCTTCGGTGATCTTATCAAACATCGTCACGGCACAACCTCCCGCTCCCAGCCAGTATCAACGTTAATGACGAGACGTCTGGCGGCATGAGAAGCTGCGCAGGGAACCTGCGCAGCCGAGAATACGTATTTTACAATTCGCCAAGGCTGTGTTCGCCCTTATGCGCCATCGTCCGTATCTTCTCCAACCACAGAGCTGGTGAGGTCGCCTCCAACCACGGTCATATCGACCGCGTTTTGCTGAAGGTTTGCGCCCATCACGATTTCCTGGTTGAAGGCGCTTGTGTCGATGACTGCATCAGCATGGGCTGAACTCGTACCGGTGACGAAGCCATCATCACCGTTGTCAGATCCCCACGATCCACCGTCGCCAGCACCACCGTAGCCGGTCATGGCCGTGCCGCCGACACCACCGGCACCGCCAGCACCGCCATAGGACCACCCACCGTAGCCGTCACCGCCTGTACCGTCAGCCCAGGCGCCGCTCAAAGCAGCGCCACCGTCTCCACCGCCGGCTTGAGCCCAACCGCCATAGGCGTCGCCGCTCGTGGCACTGCCGCTGGTCGCGTCACCGCCAGTCCCGGCTGCGCCGTCGCCACCGTCGCCACCGGTGCCCGTGCCGCTTCCGTCGCCAGTGCCGGTACCAGTACCGGAGCCACTTGCGTCGCCACCGCGGCCACCGTCACCGGCATCCGTAGCAGCCCCGCCCGTACCACCTGCGCCGCCCGCTGGATCTCCAGCAGCTCCGCCGGTATTGCCAGCACCATCACCACCGGTGTTGCTGCCACCGCCATCACTGTCAACGATGACAGGATTTATCAGGCCGAGAACGGCACCAATTCCCGTGTTGGCCGCACCGCCCGTGGCGTCACCACCGTCGCCGGCATCCGAAGCCGCGCCACCGTTGGCATTGCCGGTGTCTCCGCCGTCGGCCCCGTTGCCGGCCGTGTTATCACCGCCGTTGCTGCCGTCACCGGCAAAGGCCAGACCCGCACCAAGTCCGAGGCCGAGGCCCAAGCCGACGCCAAGGCCTTCGGCTCCGTTCCCGCCGCGGCCACCATCACCGTTGCCGCCGTCGGCGCTGCCGCTTGCAGCGGCTCCACTGGCGCCAGAACCACCGTTTGCGTGGCCGCCTTCACTGATTCCGCCCGCTGCAAGGCTGGCTGCAAGACCGCCGGTGCCGTCACCGGCAAACCCGAAGCCACCTATGGAGCCACCACCGTTTGCGCCATCGCCGCCATCGGCATCCGCATGGCTACCGCCATTGCCTCCGGAGCCGCCACCGTTGATGCCCTCAGCCGCCGATGCAGTCCCGCCATTGGCATTATTGTTCGGCGCGAACGTGCCATCGTTGCTCACCTGGGCATTGCCCAGGCTGTCGTTGTCCTGCAAGTTGGCGACTTGGTTGATGACGTTTGCAACGTTGCCATCGCCACCCATGGCGCCATTTAGAATGTCGTCAAACTTGATGTTGAACATTCCGTCAATGGAGCTTCCACCGCTTACATCAATGTCGGCGAAATCATCATCAGATGGCAGGTAACCGTCCAACCCAACGTCGACAGTTACGCCGACGTCAACGGTCGTCGTATTGACGTTTTCGTTGACATTCTCGCTGGCGTTGAAATTGGCGTTGCCATTCAGGTTTCCGTTACCGTTAAGGTTGAGATTTCCATTGCCGTTTCCGTTAAGATTATAATTTTCCGACTCGCTACTCTGACTTTGGTCTTGCTCGCTGCTCTGATCCTGATCCTGATCCTGATCCTGATCCTGATCCTGTTTTTGTTTCTGTTCTTGTTCCTGGTCGTCGTCGTAGAATTTCAGATCATGGTTATTCCTGAACTTGTCCGACATTGTCGTGTCCTTTGTCTCTGGATCCGCGACAGTTTGACCGCTATTCATCTTTTATACGGTCTTGGCCTCGCAGATGTTGAAATTGATCTGTTGGTTGAAAAGCGGGCATGCATCGCAAGGCCGCTCACTGCTGCTTCCATTGTCGTGATCTGTGTCCTCCCCGATTGGTGAGAGGGCCCGTCGCTTAAATGCATGCAGAACTGAACTGACGTGCCCCATAGGCGGCCCAATAACTCAAGCCGCCTTCAGTAGACTGTGCTCATTGCCCGGAGAAGGTAAGCTGCTACTTAGAGCTAGATGAGTCGTGCATGCTCTTCCGGATGGGCGCACGGCGCGAACCGGCTTCAGACGCCAGATTTAGCTCAAGGTAATTACAGGCTAAAATTGAGCGCTTACATGAGAATCGCGTTTTTCTGGTAAAAAAGAGGATATTTGAGTGTTGCCCGCATTACACGTGTTGCGCCGTATCTCGCGTTATGGATGCTGGTGCGACACTCCCCCGACACTTTCGTCACGTATTTTAGAAAGGTCGCAAAAATGAGGTTACGATATCCCGGCTACCTCGTAGTATGTAGCTGGTATGCCCTTGAGGGCCTAAAATTAACGCCTCAACGCGGTTTGCTCACGTTTTCTGCCTCTTTTGTTCGCTGTTTCGAGGCTCACTGCCTCTTGCGTAGCTCATTCGGTCTATTCCAAAGCGAGGGTCTTTAGGTTAGGGTTTTCTAAATAATAGGGCGGAGCGGGCTCCGCGATATCATATCCAGGGGGAGGCACTTTAAATGACGCACACAGCGCCTCGCGTGCAAGATGTCAGCGCGGATGGAGTGGCGTCTTTGGAGGCTATCCCCTATCTGCGCACACTTCTATTTGTCGGTCCTCCTGATATCATATCTGGAGCGATGACGGCGGCGATCGAGCGGGAATTCCCGTGTTTGAGTGTGAAGCATGCCGCCAATCTAAGATCCGCATTGGGTGAATTTGAAGTACCTCTGCGGCTCCTCTTGGTCGACATGCACCTTGCTTATGAACTGAGCAGCTGCGCTGGAGAGGTGCTCAAGCGGCACCCCTCTACCACATTCGTGATTGTGACTGATGGCGATCTGCGAGGAACTGTTGGATGGCTTCCTACCATAGATACCCGCCTGGTTCGGGGTATCCTGCCTTTGAACGTTAGTCTCGACGTCTTGCTTTCTATGTTGAGGATCATTCTGAGGGGCGGGACTTACTTTCCATCAACTGCCAATCACGATCAATACAGCGTGTCCTGGGAGGGAAACAGCACGCGTCCGTTCGAGGGGGTGAGATTGCACGTTGAGCGAGAAATCCAGGTCAAGAAAATGGATCAATTGACGAAACGCGAGAACGAAATCTTGGCCAGAATGGCACTGGGCAATCCCAACAAGATCATAGCGGCGGCCTTGGCGTTGTCCGAACATACGGTGAAAATTCATATCCACAACATCATTACCAAGCTTAGCGTCCACAATCGAACGGAAGCTGTCGCGCTTTATTTCGAGCAAAAGGAAAAGGATGTACGCGAAGTTTCATCAGACGGCCACCTCCATTCGAGCGGCGATCCGCTACCAGGCGGCGATGCGTAAGTTCCAAGAGATCCTGCTGCTGTTAGGACAATTGAACTATACTTGGACAAATACCGAAAGCCTCTTGATTCACATGATCGCCGGGCTCGCCCTGTCGGACAAGGAAACGGCAATCGTCATTTTTCTTACGCTGAATACCCCGCGTGCACGGATTGATCTCGTCGAGCGTCTGGCAAAGATGCAAAAAACTCCAGCCGGTTGCCGAAAAGAGATCCTGGAAGCGACAAGGCGCCTGTCCGAAGAGGCCAAACTCCGAAACAAATACAACCACTGCATCTATTCGTTTGATCCGGACAGCGGTCGGGGGCTCACGCAGTCGATGCGGATTTTTGAGGGCAAGGACGACATAAAATACGGCAAGATCGAACAGCTTGATGATCAGGAGATCAACAGGATCAAGGAGAGCGTAAAGGCCCTGATTGACATAAATCAGTGCTTCTGGAGAATTACTGAAAAATTTGGATTCCCCAAATAGAATGTGAGCCTGAAGTCCGCAGGGTGATGTGGAAATCGAGGCTGAACCGACCGGGAGAAGATCCTTACCGTCGCTGACACGTCAAGCGATTGAGGTTTCTGCTCAGGTCGACCATCTCACAGAAATGTCGAGCGCCCCGTTTGCTTCCATCGCGCGAAATCGTCGCCGCGGCGTGCTGAAAGGCGGCGTTGAGCTGCACGGGTACGCCGAAGGCGTCCGATCCGCACGACTTCACCGTTCAAGGAGCCAACCTCGCTCGATGTAGCGCGCACGAACCTCTGCCAAGTTGATTTTTGGCCGGGTTCGATGCCGCTGCCTTCTGCAACGCGCCAGCCGAAAATGTCTATGGTTCGCTCCAAAGCCGCTGCTGCGTCGTATCCTGCTGACATCAGGATAGCTCGCGCTTCGTCAGCCAGTTCTGTAGCCGCATTTGCACGGGCCTCTGGTGTGCCGGTGAACAGTTCGACCGCATTCGTCACATTGGCACCAGTTTGGCGGCTTTCCAGCGACGAATGCCTGTACGGGCTTCGACGAGGTATCCGGCCTTCGTCAGATCGGAAACTATCGCCAAGGCAGTCTCGTCCAGTCCGTCCGGATAACGTCCAAGCGTAACAACGACATTCGGTTCGGCGCCGACGACGACCCCTCCTGTCACGGTATAGCGCGCGCGAGTGAGAATACTGGCGGCATAGACACGATTGAAGCGTCGCATCGGCTGCCAGCTCGTTTTGGAGCGTAACCAGCGGCAGTTCCGGTGCGAATTTGGAGGTTGGCGATCGGGCGTGGATGGAAACGAAACGCTGAAGCTGTCTTGCCGACTTGACGCGCTTCATGATCCTTCCCGTCTTCGGATCGGAGTTTTCTGCCCGATTGTTCAGGCTATTATGTGAACGATGCTTAACGCCGGGCATGTTCTCCCCGTTCGCGCACCGTAGGACCCGAGCTTGTCGGTGATCATCACGCGAGGAAAACGGCATTGTCCCTTTAGGAGCTTTCGCATCAAACGCCTTGCAGCCTTGGCATTTCGGCGGCTCTGGACATACAGTGGATCAGGGGCAAGTCTGGTCATGCCACCAGATTCCACATTTTTCACCAATGCCCGCTTAACGTTGCGATGCCGTTCCATCAATCAACCTTACGCCGCGATGACGATAATGCGGGTCGCGGTTCAGATCTTTCAATGTCACCGACTTACCATCAGTGCCTTATTATCGTTTGGTGCTGACACAATCGAGATTGGCGTGCGGCGTCGTGTGGAAAAGGCGCAGCGCCCTTTCCCACCGTCGCAGGCGGTGCAGCGCAACGTCTGGCCGAACAATCGGACGGCCGGTTTGCAGGATGTTGCTACCTGGCACTTTTCGGAAAGGCCGGCAGCTTGGCGATGTCCTTGGCGTCATGCTGCACGATAAGGATAGCATCAAGCGCCTCGGCGATCCCCATAAGCCGCTCCATCGACGCCAGCGTCTGAGCGCGATCGAAGTTAAACCCCGGCACGCCACGGCTCTCGAACTGCTCCTCGAAATGCGCAACGTCGCCGGAAAGCAGGACCGGTCCGGTTTCTACAAGGCGAACCAACAGACTAGTTTCACCCGGGGTGTGGCCGGGGGTCGAAAGGATGGTCACCGTGCCGTCGCCGAAAACGTCGCGGTCGCCCGAGATGGCGTCAACCTCCGAGCCGCCGTCGAGCCACGGCTTGATGAAGGCCGGATCGACGGCGAAGGGCAGCTTATTGCCCTTGAACTGGGCTAGGTCGGCAGCGCCGATCACCAAGGTCGCCTGCGGAAATGTCGCCGCCTGTCCGACATGGTCGAAATGGTTGTGGCTGATGCCGAGGCGGCTGACCTGCTCGGGCTTAAGGTCGATTTCTGCGAGCTGGGTCGGAATGTCCTTTGCAAGCGTTGGCGCAAGGACCGCGCTCGGATCGAGCTTTGCCCCCAAGAGAGCGGCCGGCAATCCGGCGTCCCAGAGCATGTAGTCCTGGTCGTGGCGGATCACATAGCAGCTGTTGGTCAGCGTCCGCTTCTCGCCGACGTGATTGTACGTATCGGAAAACAGCGAAAGGTCGCGGACCTCAATCTCGCCGCAGTCGAGCCGCCAGAGTTCAACCTCGGCGGAATGGGCCGTGGATGCTATCAAGGCAGCGGTGGAAAAGAGGATTGTTGCAATCGGGCTCATGTCAGTCTCCGTGGATGAGGAGACCGCTTTTGACGCATCCTGTTCGCTGTGGAGGGTCCGGTTCGATCGATTTCGAGCCCAAAACGCTCACCTGTATGGTTTTTTATTGGCGCGTCCTGCGTTATCGTTTCGAGCATGAACATTCATTACAAAAGCAGCGACGACGCCCATCTTCGATCCATGCTTGTGGAGCGTCTGCGGCCGATGATGGCGCCGGACGGCACGGCCGGGCGATATGCGCATGGCCACCAACTTTTTTCCTACTGCTCCCTGGACAGAGAGCGTCTGAAGGCGATCGAGCTTCCGTGTCCTCTCATCGGCATCATGTTGAGGGGGCGCAAGGAAGTCTGGCACGGCGATACGACGCATTTCTTCGAACCGGGCACTGTCTTCGTCCTGCCTGCGCGCGTGCCGATGGATGTCGTTAATATTCCTGCCGGGCCAACTTCTTCTTATGAATCGCTATTGCTGGAGGTGCGGGCGCTGCCGGCCGCCATCGCGCCGTTTACGGGAAGCGAGAAGACGAGCGTTCGCGATGGCGACCGGCAGTTTAGCGTGCCGCTCGATGCGGATCTCGTGCATACGCTTGTTCATGCGGCGACGGCGATCGCCAGCGAAGCGCTGGGCGAAGCGGTCAAGGCGGTGCGGCTGATGGAGGTCCTGACGCTTCTGCGGCCGCTCGCCGCCGCCCGTCCGTTGTTCGAAGCCAGCCTGCCCGAGGAGGTGGCTTGGCTAATCGGAAGCGCACCGTCGGAGGCCTGGACGGTCGAGCGGGTCGCCGACCGTCTCGGCCTCGGGTCTTCGACGCTGCGCCGTCGGCTTGCTTCGGAAGGCACGTCCTTCCGCAGCGTTCTTCGAACCGAGCGCCTTCGGGCTGGCCAAACCGCGCTCGCCGCCGGCGCATCGAGTTTTGCCGCTGCCGAGGCCGCCGGCTATGCCTCACGCTCACATTTCGCCCGGCGCTACAGGGAAAGCTTCGGCCATTCGCCAAGCGGTCGCCGGTCCTGATGAGCAAGTGTATCATCTGATTGACTAAGCCAGATTGGGGCACCTCAACGCCAAGGGCGGTTGAGACGCAATGGCGCAGTCGAAAGCAGTGACCCGCGTCACTGCCTGAGTTGACAGGCAAACGCCTTGTCCGGGTCTTCATGAAACAACGTGACACCGCCCAATTTTCCAGTGGAACGGTGGAGCCCGCTTCAGATGCCAGAGCTTGCCGATGCCCAGTGCGATTGGGCCAGAACACCCCTGGACTTCGGTAGGATGTATTGCCCGTGATGCATCGATTTGATGCAAAGATATCTGTGCATGGTGCTATCGATGCATGTCGGCATGCATTTGTGTGTTTCGGCGCCCTCGAAGGATTGGATCATATTTTGGATATCCCCACTTGGACGAAGCCTGCCTTCAACGGCGTCGTCGCCGGCGCTATCGCAATGGCCATCGTTGGTTTTACCTGGGGCGGCTGGGTGACCGGCGGCACTGCGCGAAAGAACTCCGCAACCGAAACATCTTCGGGAATTGCCACCGCCCTTACACCCTATTGCGTTGAAAAATCCAAATCCGATCCTTTGAGCGCTGCGGTGCTTGTCGAACTGAAGGCAGCCGGGCCATATTCTCGCAGCGGGATCGTCGAAAAGGCCGGTTGGGCTACCCCGTTAGGCGCAGACAAGCCAAATACTGCACTGGCAAAATCCTGCGAACTCGAGATTACTAAAACCCTTTGATGCTGTAAGCTTCAGGGGCCCCTGGTATCAACGGCGTCTTCAAACGGCTTTGTGGAGGCGCCGGCACGCTGGTTCGTTTCCTGTATCGCTTGCAGCAAAGAGTCGATGCCGACATGCCGGGCGTCATCTTGGAATGTTGTTCCACACATCCGATTGCCAACCGTCTGTTTCAAAGTTTCTAGGAATGACCATGTCCAAATTCACCGATGAGCGCCTGAATAAACTTCTCGCACTGGGAAGCCGCATCGAGAGCGAAGCCAGACGAAAGCAGCAGGAGATCGAGCTTGCCAAGTCCAGGAAGGCCGACCGGAGACAATGGGTCGAGGACAATTGGGTACGGGTTTTCCGTCCGAAGATCGAAAGCCTCATCGAGATCCTGAACCAGAAGCTTCAAATGGCCGATATGCCAAAAATGCGTCTCACTGAGCCTGCTCCGGGAACGTCGTCAAAAGTCGAGATGGAAATAGCCAGCGAACTCACGGGTCGTTCGATCCGAAGTGCCGTGAGCCTGACTGAGGATCACATCCAGTTCCAGCACTACCGCAGGTCATCAGCCCAAAGCGTATCGGTTGGACATAACGTGATCGGCTTGGACGATTTCACCACGGATAAAGTCAACGAAGTTCTGATTGACGTTCTGGATGCTTTTACCCGGGACTATCCCAAATAGGGGGCACCAGCACCGCACAGAATGTTTCCGGCAGCCTATCACGCCACAGGGGCGTCCGGTGCTTTGCAGGACCGGACGTCAGAATCAGCGATGTATAAGAGCGCGCTGCTTGACGTGTGCCTCCCAAGTTGTCGTGGCCTCCAGAGCAGACTGTTTGTTGCGAAACGCGAAGGTGTGCTGGCCACCTGCGCGGCTCGCGGGGCTGAAAGGCAGCGCATCATATTCGGTGCCCTCGTTAATGCCCACGGATTGAAGAACTGCTTTGATCTCGTGCACATAGCGTCCGGAGATGGCAAAATCGACGTTCATGGAGTTTCCTTCTCGGTATGAAAAGCGACAGGGCTTGTCATGGGTCATTGGTGTTCGCGTAACGGATCGGGCTGATCGGAAGCCCGCAATTTTTCGTACAAAGCTTCAACCGCCGCCGCTGCCAGATGGGCGGATACAGCATAACCTTGCGATGCAATGGCAGTTTCGCTCCGGGCATTCGACCAGCGCCACAATCCTTTGAAGCGCGGACGTGGCTCGAGGAATTCCGCCCGATCGGGATATCGCCGTCGAATCCGACGAAATCATTTTCAAAAGACACCTCCTGCAATCGCCACAGATAATGGGATCGCTTTATTTCAAAAGGCGTCACAGATTTTGTCTTCCGCTGTGGGATGCTTTCGCTCAGCCACGGCGTTCTCGCCGCTTATCCGGTGAACCCCGGCGCGTTCAGTCGTTCACGCGTTTCTTCGGATCCGCGGGCTTGGTGGTGACGGCCTTGTCTGCCGCTGGCGCAGACGGCTGCTTCAACTCTTCTTCTGTCTTTGGACGAAACTTGATCATTCGATGGTCTCCGGAAGGTGGGGAGCTGGGTATCTTCATCATGAAGATAAGGTAAAATGTGCGTCTGTTCAGAAATATGCCTTATAGACAGCCATGTAGGCGCCGAGCGCCAAAGATAAGGTCAAAGTCCACTGGATGAAGAAAAGCACATATTGAAAGTGATAAATGGAATCGAAGAATGATTTCATCGCCGGACTCCCGTGATAAATTGGATGTCCAATCCTTTAACACACTACACTGGGTTTATGTTTTAATTATTCGAACACACAGGGATTGTGATTATCTTCTGTCGTAGAATGATCGCTGGCACTCCCAGGTGGAGAGTGCTACTGATCGTGAAGGGGAGAAGCCATCCGGCTGCGCCCATTAAGGAATCCAAACATGGCTGATACCAATTTTCGTCCGCTGCACGACCGCGTTGTGGTGCGCCGTATCGAGGCCGAAGCAAAGACCAAGGGTGGCATCATCATTCCCGATACCGCCAAGGAAAAGCCGCAGGAAGGCGAAATCGTCGCTGTCGGCACAGGCACCCGTGACGACAAGGGCGCTCTCATCGCGCTCGACGTCAAGTCTGGCGATCGTATCCTGTTCGGCAAGTGGTCGGGCACCGAAGTCAAGCTTAACGGCGAAGACCTTCTGATCATGAAGGAAGCCGACATCATGGGCGTTATCGGCTGATCCAGCCGGTTTCCACCTTTCTACTTTCCACTTTCCATAAAACCAATTGGGCACCAGCCCGGGAGTTTTTAACATGGCTGCCAAACAAATTAAATTCGGCCGTGACGCGCGCGAAAAGCTGCTGCGTGGCGTCGACATCCTCGCCGACGCCGTCAAGGTCACTTTGGGTCCGAAGGGCCGCAACGTCATCATCGACAAATCCTATGGCGCACCACGTATCACCAAGGATGGTGTGACGGTCGCCAAGGAAATCGAGATCGAGGACAAGTTCGAAAACATGGGCGCCCAGATGGTGCGCGAAGTTGCTTCGAAGACCAACGACATTGCCGGCGACGGCACCACGACAGCGACTGTTCTCGCCCAGGCCATCGTTCGCGAAGGCACCAAGGCCGTCGCTGCCGGCATGAACCCGATGGACCTGAAGCGCGGCATCGACCTTGCCGTGACGGAAGTGGTTAAGGGACTGGTGGCCAAGGCTAAGAAGATCAGCACGTCGGAAGAGGTGGCCCAGGTCGGCACGATCTCCGCCAACGGCGAAACGGAAATCGGCCAGTACATCGCGGACGCGATGCAGAAGGTCGGCAATGAAGGCGTCATTACGGTTGAAGAAGCCAAGACCGCCGAAACCGAACTTGAAGTCGTCGAAGGCATGCAGTTCGACCGCGGCTATCTCAGCCCGTATTTTGTGACCAACCCTGAAAAGATGGTGGCCGAACTCGAAGACGCTTATGTGCTGCTGCATGAAAAGAAGCTTTCCAATCTGCAGGCGCTTCTGCCTGTGTTGGAAGCCGTCGTTCAGACCGGCAAGCCGCTCTTGATCATCTCGGAAGACGTTGAAGGTGAAGCGCTTGCAACGCTCGTCGTCAACAAGCTGCGTGGCGGCCTGAAGATCGCTGCCGTCAAGGCTCCGGGCTTCGGCGATCGCCGCAAGGCCATGCTCGAGGACATCGCAATTTTGACCGCAGGTCAGGTCGTGTCCGAGGATATCGGCATCAAGCTGGAAAACGTCACGCTCGACATGCTCGGCCGCGTCAAGAAGGTCACCATTACCAAGGAAAACACCATCCTTGTCGATGGTGCGGGCAAAAAGGCCGAGATCGATGGCCGCGTTGCTCAGATCAAGGGCCAGATCGAGGAAACGACCTCCGACTACGACAAGGAAAAGCTGCAGGAACGTCTTGCCAAGCTCTCGGGCGGCGTTGCCGTTATCCGCGTTGGCGGTGCGACTGAAATCGAAGTGAAGGAAAAGAAGGACCGTATCGACGACGCGCTGAACGCAACGCGTGCAGCGGTCGAAGAAGGGATCGTTCCAGGCGGCGGTACGGCTCTGCTGCGTGCCTCGATCGTTCTCGATCTCAAGGGTGCCAACGACGATCAGACTGCCGGCATCAACATCGTTCGCAAGGCACTTCAGTCGCTGGTTCGCCAGATTGCTGAAAACGCAGGCGACGAAGGCTCGATCATCGTTGGCAAGATCCTCGAAAGCAACACCGACAACTACGGCTACAATGCTCAGACTGGCGAATTCGGCGACATGATCGCCATGGGTATCGTCGATCCGGTCAAGGTTGTCCGCACGGCCCTGCAGAATGCAGCTTCGGTTGCTTCGCTGCTGATCACCACGGAAGCCATGATTGCCGAACTGCCGAAGAAGGATTCGGCTGGCGGCGGCATGCCTGACATGGGCGGCATGATGTAACGCGTTTTCGTTTCGAAAACGCCGACAGTATTCCAACTAAGAGGGGTCCGGCGACCGGATCCCTCTTAGCGACTGATAAACAGAACTATTTTTGAACTGCCCCGTGCATCTCGGCACCCGAGCATAGTTCGGCAAAACGGCTTGAGATGAAGTGGTCCCTTCGGACCGGGGCTGTTTGCCGGCATGGGCAACTTAGCCCATGACGTTCGAGAACGGTATGTAACGTGCTCCTGGAGGGAACCCGCACATCGTCTGCAAGCTTGCGAACCACAGCTCCCTGATCTTCCGGGCACCCCAATGCGGTTGTTCTGCTTGCACAAGACAATCATGGCCTCGCATAGCGCACCGGTCGCCGGGAGCGCTGGTTCAGCGCCTCCAGACCGTCAGTCTTGTAGCGATTGAAGATCGTGTAACCGGTTTTACGCGGGATGCCGAACTTTCGGCACAGATTGTCACGCCGTCCCCCTCCAATGACCCGGCGACGCAGAAATCCAGTCTACTGCATCAACACCTCCCGCCAAAAGCGAAAAAGTGTTTACTCATGTCCGCGACGAAACGCCACCTATCTCTCAGGTCGGGCACTTCTCTTGAAAAGGGAGATGGGTAGAAGCTCCCCATGGGATTGTATGGGCTACACAATCAATGAGTGCGCGTCAGCAAAACCCGTTCAGCTTGAGGATCTTGTGTGCCTCGATCGATGCGCGAAGCTCGTCTTCGGAGGTGCGGTTACCTTGGTTGGCGTCGGGATGATGCATTTTGAGCCGTTCTTTATAACGGCTCCGGATTTCCTCCGGGGTCGCCTCCGGCGAAAGACCGAGTGTCTCAAAGGCCTTGGCTTCAAGCACCTTGAGTTTTCGGACTGGGATACCGTTTTTTTGCACCCGGTTCTGTGCATCTCTGCGGGCGTTTAGTGTTTTTGCAGAACCGGAGCGTACAGTGGACGGGATGGGAATTTCGGTTGCTTGCTGGACACGGGTACCAAAGGTCGCACGACTACCGGTCGTCGCTTCCTTTTGGTAGCGGGCGACGTCCGCGTCCGATGGAGCCGTCGTAAAGCTGTAGCCTTTGTTGTAGTCTTTCACGTGCTCAAGACAGAACAACAGATACAGGCCTTCCGCACCCGGGCCGACAGGGGCGCGATGCGTGCCAATCTTTTCGCAGCCATCCCATTGGCATTTCGGACCAGCGGGTTGGCTGGTGGGAGCCGACTTCTTGCGGGTCGATTTAAGGCCGACAAATATTTTCGAATCAAGCGTCATAACGCCTATATGGACGTAGCGTGCCATGACGGCAAGATTTTGTGGACGAATCCATCAGGACTTTTATGAGGTGCGCGGGGCGTCTAGCCCAGATATCAATAATCAGGCATCCTTCCAAGACCGGCCCAGCTGCCTGCCATCGGGGATTTCTACGTCACGCGATCTTGAATTGAGCGAAATAGCGTGGCTCTTCAAAGCAGATGGGCGCGGAGGACCGGTGCATCGAGGCAGCGCATCCCTTCGATTGCCAAAGAACCATAATTGTTCCACCAACGTCACTCGTCAATGACACGACATTAAGAATTGGAAGCTGAATGCGTATACATTACCGCTTGCTTGGCATCTTCCTGGCAATCGCACCATCCGCATATGCTCTGGAAACCGAATCGCTGCCCGTTTTGGCGCCACTACAGCAACAGGCGCAAGCCGCTCGCTTGAGCGCGCAATTTCTGACGCGTTTCGGCTACAGGCCCATAGCGCTTGACGATGCCTTGTCAGCCAAGATCATGACCCGCTTCATCAAGTCCCTGGATCCAGACCGAACGCTGTTTCTGCAGGGGGACATCGATAAATTCATGGCTGACAGCGCAAAGATTGACGATGCCATTAAACGGGAAGACCTGCGGATCCCGTTTTCGATTTTCAACGTCTATGAGCAGCGCGTTGCCGGCCGGATGGACTATGCGCGCACCTTGCTCAAACAGAACTTCGATTTCAGTGTGCAGGAAGCTTATTCCTTGTTGCGCGACGAAGCCCCTTGGCCGCAATCTGAAGCCGAAAGCGATGATCTCTGGCGAAAACGTGTCAAAGGCGACTGGCTGCGGCTGAAGCTGGCGGGCAAAACGGACGCGATCATTCGCGATACGCTCGACAAACGCTATCAAAACTCCTTCGAGCGCGCTTTCAAGTACAAGAGCGACGATGTTTTCCAGTCCTTCATGGGTGCCTATACGACGTCGGTTGATCCGCACACAGACTATTTCGGCGCAAGGGCTTCAGCTGAGTTCGATATTTCCATGAAGCTTTCGCTGGTTGGTATCGGTGCGGTCTTGCAGGAGCGGGATGACTACACGACGATCCGTGAACTCGTGCCAGGTGGCCCGGCGCAATTGTCGGGCAAGCTTACGGTCGGTGACCGCATCACCGGTGTCGGTCAAGGCGAGGACGGCCCGGTAAAGGAAGTGGTGGGCATGCGCCTCGATGAAATCGTGCAAATGATACGGGGGAAAAAAGGTTCTGTCGTACGTTTGGACATTTTGCCAGCGGATGTCGGGCCAGATGGCAGCCACCGCATCATCAGGCTGACGCGCGATAAGATAAGCCTCGAAAAGCAGGCTGCCAAGAAAACCACCCTTTCCATAAAGGATGGCGGGGCGACGCGCAAAATCGGCGTGATTACGTTGCCGGCGTTTTATGAAGATTTCGAAGCGCGGCGAAAAGGCGACCCGGATTATCGAAGTGCCAGCCGTGATGTTGGCAAGCTTCTCGGCGAACTGAAGCAAGACGACGTCGATGGTGTTGTAATTGATTTACGCAACAACGGCGGCGGTTCGTTGACCGAGGCGATTGAATTGACAGGTCTGTTCCTCGGAAAAGGTCCCGTGGTTCAGCAACGCGGTGCCAACGGCAGGGTAGAGGTCGAAAGCAATGATCGTCCAGTGCCCGCCTGGACTGGTCCGGTTGGTGTTTTGATCAATCGCGGTTCTGCGTCGGCTTCCGAAATTTTTGCAGCAGCGATACAAGACTACGGCCGTGGTGTGATCATCGGCGAACCCAGTTTCGGCAAAGGCACCGTGCAAACCGTGGTTGATCTTGACAAGGCGGCCAACAACAGCAAACCGAAATTCGGCCAGCTGAAATTGACGATTGCCCAGTTTTTCCGTGTTAACGGCGGAACGACGCAGCTGCACGGCGTCACGCCTGATATCAGCTTGCCGGGCCTTTCCGATACGAAGAGCTTTGGTGAAGCGAGTTATGACAACGCTTTGCCGTGGAAACAGATCAAGCCAGCGAAATATGCGCCTACCGGTGATTTGGCGGCTTTGCTGCCGCAACTGCAAAAGCGTCATGATGCTCGGGTGCGAAACGATGGGGATTTCCAACGCTTTGTGGAAGACATCGCCGAACTGAAAGCGCAGCGCGAGAAAGGCGTCATCTCTCTCAATCTAACCGAACGTCGAAATGAATTGGCTGCTCAGGCAACTCGTCTCAAGGCACGCGCGCAGATAAACGATGGGATGGACCTTGGTGAAGATGACGGGCTGCAAGCAAACGAGCGCAGCCTGAGCGCTGATATTGCAATCGAAAATGCCCGCAAGAATGCAAAAGATGTTTTGCTCAATGAAGCCGCCGCCATTCTTGCCGATGAAGCGGATTTGCAGGAAGGGATGCAATAGGCAGCCACTCAACAATTGGGAAAATCGGGCGGAACATTGGCCAATTGCGGTAGGCGCTTGGCATTCAGCATGTCATGAAAACATAGGCAAGCATACCCAATGTAATCTCCCACGGATGTGGAGTTTCTCCAGCCTCTGCCCGGCCAAACGGCGCCTCCCCAATGCAGGCGCCTTCGCGTTCCCGAAACCGTATGTTCGAACGCAGGATCAAATCTTCAGCGCAGAATGATCATTTACCTACATGGGTTTTTGAAAAAAAAGCGGCTACGGCATGGCAAAGCCTGCCTGGGTGCCCAAGGCTTTCCAGTCTGCGTAGGAGCAGAGTTGGTGCGAAGCCTATGTGGTACTTGACCGCAGGGCTCTTCTTCAGAGGTGATTTGCACCCTCGTCGACCTCGATCCAG
Source organism: Pararhizobium sp. PWRC1-1 (assembly GCF_049897905.1). NCBI lineage: Bacteria > Pseudomonadati > Pseudomonadota > Alphaproteobacteria > Hyphomicrobiales > Rhizobiaceae > Pararhizobium > Pararhizobium sp. PWRC1-1. Next base: position 115,969 of record NZ_JAFCXE010000009.1, read on the forward strand.
GCTCTTTCATCAAACGATCGCGCCATGGCATGGACGGACTGCTCGATGCGCAAGCCCTGCCTGAAATCGATCGCCGAAAATGGCTCGCCCTCGATGGCGCGGATCAGTTCGTGGCACTCGATGATTTTCAGGTCATTGAAGCCGAGGCCATGACCGGGCGCCGGGATGAAGTGACCGTATGGTGCATGAGAGGGTGCTGTCAGGACGCGCCGAAAGCCTTGTTCGGTGGTATTGCCGTCGGCCTGATAGAGTTCGAACTCGTTCATGCGTTCCTGATCGTAAAGGATCGAGCCCTTGGATCCATAGATCTGCAGCGCGATGCGGCCTTTTCGGCCCCAGGCAGCGCGGTTTGCCATGAGCACAGCGGAGATACCGTTGTCGAGCCGCATGAGGATATTGACGCCATCATGGTTTTCCACTGCCCGGCGGCCACCATCCTTCAAGGGACGGTCGGCATAGGGTTTCGTCATGTCGGCAATGACCGAACGGACATGGCCGAAAAGATACCAGAGCAGTGACAGGGGATGCACCGCGAAATCATCCAGTGCGCCATAGCCCGCCGAACGTTCGCTCTTCCAGTAGAAGGCCGCCTCGGGATCGGCCATGAAATCCTCGTCCATCTCGACACGGACGTGGTTGACGGCGCCGATCGCACCTTCATCGATCAGCGTCTTCATGTGGCGCAGGACCGGGTTCTGAATATAGTTGTAGCCCATGATGGCAACCCTGCCGGAAGCCTCGACCGCCTTTAGCATGCGTTGAGCGTCGGGAAATGCAGGCGACATCGGCTTTTCGCACCAGACGTGTTTTCCGGCTTCGAGGGCTGCAATGGCCATCTCGGCGTGGAATTGGTTGGGCGTGGTGACCGAGACGACATCGACGTCCGGATTGTCGATGAGCCGGCGCCAGTCAGCCGTTGCCTTTTCAAAGCCGAACTCGTCGGCGCGCACGGTGGCAAGCTCCGCATTGGCTTCCGCCAGATGCACCAGCCTTGGGCGGGCGACGTCGCCGAAGACCGTTTTTACCGCGTTCCAGGCCAGTGCATGGCACTTGCCCATGTATCCCGTACCGATCAAGCCGACGCCCAATGGTTTCATATCGATTACCCTCGTCACCTGTATTGTGTCCGTCAGACCGTCTTGCGCTTTTTCTGCCTGTAGACATCGACCACGACCGCGGCGACAATAATCATGCCTTTGACGATTTCCTGGTAATAGGCATCGACCCGCAGGAAGGTGAAGCCGGAGGTCATGACGCCGAGGATCACGGTGCCGATGACCGTGCCAGTGATCCGCCCGACGCCGCCGGCAAGCGACGTGCCGCCGATGACGGTTGCCGCAATCGCATCAAGTTCGTACATCACACCCATGCCGGCCTGTGCCGTCTGTGCGCGGGCAGCGGTCACCACGCCGGCGAGACCTGCCAGCATGCCAGCGATTGCGTAAACCTTGATCAGATGCGCTTCGACATTGATGCCGGAGACGCGGGCAGCCTGGACATTGGCGCCGATCGCATAGGTGAACTTGCCGTAGCGGGTATATCGCAGGGCGATATGGAAGATGAGAGCGACGACGAGGAAGACGATGACTGGCCAGATGCCGGTGCCGATAAAGTTGAACTGGTCGGTCAGACCGGAAACGGGCTGTCCCTTGGTGTACCATTTCGACAGGCCACGTGCCGACACCATCATACCCAAAGTAGCGATGAAAGGCGGTATCTTCGTCTTTGCGATCAGCCAGCCATTGATGAGGCCGGCCAGCAAGCCGACACAGAGCCCAAGGGTGATAGGGACGATGGCCGGAAGATCGGTCAATGCAGGGTAGAGCGCGCGCGGCCAGGTCGAGGCCTGTGCCACGCTGGCGGCAATCATCGCTGTCACGCCGACAACAGAGCCGGAGGACAGATCGATACCGCCGGTGATGATGACCTGCGTGACGCCGACTGCAATAATGCCGATGACCGCCACCTGCAGGATCATGATCGTCAGGCGTTGGGGGTTCATCAGGAAGCTTTGGCCGATGAAGATCCAGCCAAGTACTTCATACACCAGCGCGATGCCGATCAGCACCAGGAAGATGTTGAATTCCGGCGGGATGCGCCGCTTGCTGGCTGGCGGCGATGCCGTTGCGGCCGAAGCCTCGATCTTGGTGCTCATTTGCTGTGTCCTCCCTGATGGTATTTCTAAAAGCGCGCCATCACTGCGCTGCAAGTTCCATGACTTTGACCTGGGTCGCTTCGGCCCGGTCGAGGAAACCCGTGACCCGGCCTTCGTGCATCACCATGACGCGGTCGCTCATGCCGAGAACTTCGGGCATTTCCGACGAAATCATGATGACGGCGACGCCGTCCCTGGCGAGTTCGGTTACCAGCCGGTGGATTTCCGCCTTGGCGCCGACGTCTATGCCGCGTGTCGGCTCGTCGAGTATGAGGATGCGCGGATTGGTCAAAAGCCAGCGGCCGATCAGCGCCTTCTGCTGGTTGCCGCCCGAAAGGTTCTCAATGCGCTCCTGCAGATTCGGGGTTTTTACCCGTAGCTTGCGGGCCATTTCCTCGCATTTGGCTGAGACGGCCTTCTGATCGACAAAGCCCATCTTGACGAACTTGTCCTGCAGCACCGCAATCTGCATGTTTTCCAGGACATCAAGGATCAGCAGGCAGCCGGTGTCCTTGCGATCTTCCGTGAGGAAAGCCATGCGGTTGCGGATGGCTTGCGTCGGTGAACCGATCTTCAACGCCTTGCCGTTGATCTCAATCGTTCCGGAGCTTGCCGGCGTCACGCCGAACAGCGTTTCCGCCACATTCGAGCGACCAGAGCCGACAAGGCCCGCAACGCCGAGGATTTCGCCGGCGCGCACATCGAACGATACATCGTGGAAGACATCTTTCAGACAGAGGTCCTTCACCGAGAGTACGACATCGCCGATCGGAACGTCTTCCTTCGGGAACATCTGAGTGATTTCGCGGCCGACCATCATCTTGATGATGTCGTCGCGGGTCACGTCCGTGGAGGCATGTGTACCGATATATTTTCCGTCTCGGAACACCGAGAACTCGTCGGCGATCTCAAACAGCTCGTTCATCTTGTGGGTAATGTAGACGATGCCGATACCCTGGCTGCGCAGGTCGCGGATGATGGTGAAGAGGTGGGCGACTTCACGCTCGGTCAGCGCCGATGTCGGCTCGTCCATGATCAGGACGTCGGATTCGTAGGATACCGCCTTGGCAATCTCGACCATCTGGCGATTGGCGATCGATAGGTCACGCACCTCGGCTTGCGGATCAAGCGCAATGTTCAGGCGCTTGAAAAGGTCCGCCGTTTTCCGGTTCATTTCGCCATGATCGACAAAGCCGAACCGGGTGAGGGGTTCGCGGCGGATCCAGATGTTTTCTGCGACCGTCATGAACGGCATCAGGTTGAGTTCCTGATGGATCATGGCGATACCGTTTTCGAGCGCATCCAGCGGCGATTTCAGCCGGATATCGACACCCTTGAATTTCACCTCGCCTTTGTCGGGCGTGTAGATGCCGGCAAGGATCTTCATCAACGTCGATTTGCCGGCGCCGTTTTCGCCCATCAGCGCGTGCACCGTGCCGCGCTTCAGGCGGAAGGACACATCATCGAGCGCGACGACGCCTGGAAACTCCTTGCGAACGCCTTCGACGGCGAGAAGATATTCGGCTTTGGGTACGGCGCCACTGGCACGTACCGCCGCCATTGTTGTCGGACTGACCATTGTGGTGATGCCTCCCTGTCGCCTTTCTGGCCGGGACCTGCGCCTTGAGGCAGCAAGGTCTCCTCATAGTCTTCGTTGCAGGCGCAATGCACCCGTGATCAACGAAACCGGGCAATCCGGGGCGCGGATAAGCGCGCCCCGGTGTTCAGGCTCAGTTCTTCGCCTGATAGTCCTTGAGGTTGGCCGGGGTGACAAGTTCGAAAGGAATATAGACTTTCTTTTCGACCGTTTCGCCGCGCGCGAACTTCAGGGCGGCGTCAAGCGCACCCTTGCCTTGACCGGCGGCGTTCTGGAACACCGTCACATCGAGATCACCCGCTGCCATGGCGGCAAGCGCGTCCTGTGTCGCATCGACGCCGCCGATAACGACCTTGTCCATCGGACGGCCGGCAGCTTTGAGCGCCTGAATGGCGCCAATCGCCATTTCGTCGTTGTTGGCGATGACGGCATCGAATTCGAGACCAGCCGAAAGCCAGTTGGTCATCAGGTCGGCGCCCTGGGTACGCGACCAGTTTGCGGTCTGCTCTTCAACGATGGTGATGCCCTTGCAGGCGTCAGTTGCCAAAACGTCGTGGATGTCTTTGGTGCGCATGCGCGCCGCCTGGTTGGAAAGCTCGCCCATCATGACGACGGCCTTACCCTTGCCGCCCAGCAGCTTGCAAACTTCCTGGGTTTCGAGCGTGCCGGACTCAACTTCGTTGGATGCAACGAATGCCTGCTTTTCCGGGAGCGCGTCGATGTTGATCGGTTCGCGGTTGACGTAAACCAGCGGAATGCCCGCATCGGCGGCAATCTTCGACATCGCGGCGGTCGCATCGGTATCGACCGGGTTGACGACAATGGCATCGACGCCGGCGGCAATGAAGTTCTGGATCTGGCTCTGCTGCTTGGCAACGTCGTTCTGCGCGTCTTCAACCTGCAGCGTGACGCCGTCGAGCGTCTTGGCATAATCCTGCATGCCGTTGCGCAGAACGGTCAGGAAGTTATCGTCGAACAGTGCCATCGAAACGCCGACGGTTTCGGCATGTGCCGCTGTCGACATCATCACAGCCAGGGCCGCGCTCATAATCATTTTCTTCATGATGTAGTTCCTCCACAAAACGGTGACCGGCGACCACCCTCCACAAGCCGGAGGCACCCCGTTCCCGGTGGTGCCCAATTCCCGTAACCCGCCTCTCCCAGGCGGGTCTTGCATCAAAACAGAATAAACAAACCGCAGTGATGTCAATACGGAATATGTATTCCATTTTATCCATTCATCGTCAAGGGCGTTTCAACCGATAATCGAGCCAACGCACGAGATAGAACGTGCCTGAAATCATGCCGTGGCCGAGAGGTAGCCCATGCTCTGGCTGACGGCGGCCTTGACATTGGCAGATTGATGCACGGCCGGGGAGAACGGCTCGAAAGAAAAAAGCCCGTCATAGCCGCCTTCCCGGAGCTTCCGGACCTGACCGGTATTGTCCAGACGGTCGGCGGCGTCGACGAGGATACGATGCGGATCGCGCATGTCGTTCACCGCAACACCCGGATCGGCAACGCCGGATATGTGGACCAGACCCGTCATTTCCGGATGGATTTTTTCTTCTCCTGCGAGATGATGATGGAACGTATCGTGCACGACCTTGAACGTTCCTTTGCCGCCGATTGCCCGAATGCCTTCGACGGCTTCGGTTTTGGAACGCAAGGAGCAGATTTCGAAACCGAGCGGTTCGACGAGGCCTGTTATCCCGGCCTTCTCAAGCATCGGCTTTAACGCAGTCAGCGCCTGTTGAAGATTGGCTTGCCGCTCGCCATCCTTTTGGCCACTGCCATCATTGACGGGAACGAGAACCAGCGCGTGGGCGCCACAGTCCAGGGCATAGGTGATGAGGTCCTGCGCCTCGCTCGCACGCTCATCGGTCCACTCGTTGAACCGTTGTAGGGCATTGATCGAGATGATCGTTTGTCCGTGCTTCTCGGCGAGCGCCTTGACTGCCGCAGCAGGTGTTCCGTCAATGATGGCGTTGCCGGCCAGGTCGTTGCGGATTTCAACGGCGGAAATGCCGAGCGATGTGGCGAGTGCAAAGAATTCGTCCAGCGGCAATGCTGGGGCGGTCATGTGGTTGAGGGCAAATGAAAGGGTCGTCACGGATGTTCCTCCTGCAAATGAATTCGAAAGGAAAGATGCCCAGCACGCGGAATTCATGCACCGGACACACGGTCTTTCGGGAGGAGAGCATCAGCTTATGCGGGTCTAGTCAAAGAGGAAGGCGTCGACTTCTCTTGCATTGCTGAAAGAATTCATCATCGAAATGACGTTATTCTATCATTCTGGCAAAGCACACTAGATGTTTTCAGGCGTGAATATATCAAATGGAAGGAAAGTCTGGCCTGGCACGCCGGCAACGCCACGGTCGATTGCACCCACCATCAGGGCGACGAGCTCGCGCGTCAGATCGGCAACGGGTGTCGATATCGCCATGGTCACGATATCGTCGGCGAGGGCAGCACGCGATTCAGGCGTCAGTTCGTTGACCACAACAAGAAGCTTTCCCGCCAGGTTTTCTTCGGCGACGGCTGAAATCGCGCCCTCCATACCCCCGCCACAGACGTAGAATCCAACGAGATCGGGATGGCGCTGCAGCAGGTTCAGCGTCGCCTCATGGGTGATCTCGGCTGTTTCCAGATTGACCAGCGTGTCCAGAACTTCGAACTCAGGAGCGTTTTCGCGAAAATAAGACCGAAAGCCGATTTCGCGCAGTTCGTGCCCGTGGAAACGATGGCTGCCGACGAAAACGGCCACCTTTCCCGGTTTTCGCGCCGCCTTGGAGATCATCCAAGCTGCAGTACGCCCTGCTTTCCGGTTGTTGAGCCCGACATACCCCTCGCGTACACCCGTGGCGAAATCAGACAGAAGCGAGAAGACGGGAATGCCGCGTTCCTTCAGTTCCTCGACGGCCGTCGTTACGGCTGGATAATCCGGCCCCACAAGCGCGATTGCCTGATTTCGCGCGCCCATGCTTTTCAGCTTTTCCGTGATGGCAGTTGGCGTCGAGCTTGCGGCAAAATCAATCTGCGGCGTCACGCGGATACCCGGGGCGGTGAGGGCTGCGTTTTCAATTTCCTTCGCCAAGGTTTGATAGAAGAACTGGTTCGGCTTCTGCAGAATAAAGCCCAGCCGGTATTGCGGCAGATCCTCAAACACCCGCTGACGTAGCAGGCCAACGGCATGGTAGCCGATCGATTTGGCCGCCTCATAAACCCGGCGCGCGGTCTCTTCGCGTACACGGTGACGGCCATTCAGGACACGGTCCACCGTCGCCACGCTGACATTGGCTGCCCTGGCGAGATCGGTAATGGTTGGTCGTCCGGTCATGCCCACTCCTGAGGTATTCTTGCATTCCATCATTGCATGGTTGATGTCTTTTGATAGAATATATCAAGGCTGCATTGAGCCCCGGACAAAGTCAACCTATCCTCATGATCACAGAACAGCACAACGGCATCCTGTGCCGGAATGGGGTCAGGGAGGATCAGATGGACAGGGTTGTTACAAAACGCGATTACAGTCTGCTTGGGCGCGATAGCCGGGCTGCTGTCGAAAGCGGGCTGGCTGCCGCTGAATGGTATCATACCGACATTCCCCGCAAGCAGATGAAGGAGCTGATGAAGCGCGAGGACGGTCCCGCCATCCGCGATACGGCCCTCTGGCTCGGCAGCATGATCGTCACCGGCGCGCTCGGCATCTATTTCTGGGGCTCCTGGTGGTGCGTGCCGTTCTTCCTGATCTACGGCGTGATGTACGGCTCGGCTTCAGATTCGCGCTGGCATGAATGCGGTCATGGCACAGCGTTCAAAACGCGCTGGTTGAACGATGCTGTCTACCAGATCGCCTGCTTCATGATCATGCGCAACCCTGTTACGTGGCGCTGGAGCCATACACGGCACCACACGGATACCGTCATCGTCGGGCGTGATCCGGAAATCGCCGTCATGCGCCCGCCGGATCTGTTTCGCCTTGTGCTCAACTTCTTCGGCATTCTGGATGCCGGCTACGGCATGATGGACATGGTCCGCAACGCGTTCGGCGTTATCAGCGATGCAGAGAAGACGTTTATTCCCGAGCAGGAGCAACCGCGTGTGGTTATCGTCGCGCGGATATGGTTGGCGATCTACGCCGCGACCATTGCACTCGCCATTTGCATGGGGTCGATCCTGCCCTTGATGCTGATCGGCTTGCCACGTCTTTACGGCGCTTGGCACCACGTCATGACTGGCCTTCTACAGCATGGCGGACTTGCCGATAACGTGATTGATCACCGGCTGAACAGCCGAAGTGTCTACATGAACCCCTTCAGCCGGTTCGTATATTGGAACATGAATTACCACGTCGAACATCACATGTTCCCGATGGTCCCCTACCACGCGCTCCCGCAGCTGCATGAAATGATCAAGCACGACTTGCCGGCGCCGAACAGGTCGATGCTTGAAGGGTATCGTGAGATGATACCGGCCTTTCTACGCCAGCTCAAGAACGAGGATTATTTTCTCAAGCGCGAATTGCCGGCAACAGCCAAGCCTTACCGCGAAGAGTTTCATGCAGACCAGATCGCCGCCGAATAGGCCGGTACGGATACAAAATTGAAACGGAGGAGACGATGAGCAATTGGGTGGAAGTCTGCGCGACGGATGAGATCGACGAAGAGGACGTCATGCGTTTCGATCACGAGGGCAGGACGTTTGCGATCTATCGTAGCCCCGACGACAAGTTCTTTGCGACGGATGGTCTTTGTACGCATGAAAAGATCCATCTGGCGGACGGATTGGTGATGGACGACATCATCGAATGTCCAAAGCACAACGGCCGATTCAACTACAAGACCGGCGAAGCCAAGGGTGCTCCCGTCTGCGTCAACCTGAAGACCTATCCGGTCAAGGTTGAGGCAGGTACCGTCCTTATTTCCTTTTCGTGAGAAGAGCTTCCCATGTCACATATCGTCATCATCGGCGCGGGAGAATGTGGCGCGCGCGCCGCTTTCGCCCTCCGCGAAAAGAGTTTCGACGGCCAGATCACGCTGGTGGGCGCAGAAGAGCACCTGCCTTATGAACGGCCGCCTTTATCGAAGGACGCTTTGCTGCACGGCCACGAGCCAAAATTTGTGTCAGAGGCTACCCGCTATACGGACGCGGGCATCCAGGTGCTGACCGGCATCAGCGTCGAAAGCCTCGACTCGGCCGGAAAATCAGTCCGGCTTTCCAATGGCGACAAGCTGGCCTACGACCGGCTGTTGCTTGCAACCGGCGCGAGGCCGCGGCCCTTTCCCGGTCTCGCCGGGGCGAGCGACCGGATCAAGACATTGCGAACCCATCAGGACGCAGTCAGCATTCGCGCGGCGCTGCAGCCGGGCAAGCATCTTGCCGTCATTGGGGGCGGGTTCATCGGCCTGGAGCTCGCCGCAACCGCGCGCAAGCTCGGTGCACAGGTGACGCTGGTCGAGGGGCTTCCCCGTATTTTGACGCGCGGCGTACCGGAACCCGTGGCAACCGTCATTGCCGAACGGCATCGGGCGGAAGGCGTTGAAATTCTCTGCGGCACCAAGATTCAAGGTTTGACGGAAGGACGTGATAGCGCCAGCATTCTTCTGGAGGACGGGCGAACCATCAATGCTGATATGATCGTGGTGGGCATTGGTGCCATTCCGAATGTTGAGCTTGCCCGTGATGCCGGGCTTGCGATCGACAACGGCATTGCGGTTGATCGGTACTTGAGAACATCCGCCCCGGATATCTATGCGGCCGGAGACTGCTGCTCTTTTCCCTTGGCCCATTACGACGGCCGGCGTCTGCGGCTGGAAGCGTGGCGCAACGCACATGACCAAGGCAATCTTGCCGCAGGCAACCTGATGGGTGGCGAAGAGGCGATATCGGCGGTGCCGTGGTTCTGGTCTGATCAGTACGACCTCACCCTGCAGATCGCCGGGATGGCGGATGGCGCTCCGCAGACGGTGCGCCGGGATATGGCAGACGGCGCCTTCATTCTGTTTCATCTGGCCGCCGATGGCCGCCTGCTTGCCGCAAGCGGCATAGGTACCGGCAATGCTGTTGCCCGCGATATTCGTCTTGCCGAAATGATGATCGCGGCTGGTGTTCGTCCGGATCCGGTGGCGCTTTCAACCCCCGGAACAAAGCTGAAGTCCTTGCTGGCTGCCTGAAAATAGGCTCACCAAAATAGTCTTGAAACGCCACTGCCACGCACCGGGGTTTCCTTCAAAAGACAACAAAACCACACAATGCGGCGACCAATGTCACGCCGGCCGCACCAATGGGAGAGAGACCGATGAAGAACCGCCGTCCTACCGTGGCCGACCTTTTGTCGATGAAGGGCAAACGCCAGTTGAGCATGCTGCGTGTTGAAACACTGGATGAGGCTGAAGCTGCGGAGAGGGCGGGTGTCGATCTCGTCTCCGTGCCCCCTCAACTGCTCGGCTCTGTGTTTCGCGAAGCAGCACCTTCGGTATTCGCTTTCCCAGGCCTTGAGTATGGCGATCTGATCACGGCAGACGATTACATCAGGGCAGCGTTCAAGGCGCTGCGCGCAGGCGGCGATGCCGTCTATTGCGCGGCAAGCCTGCAAACTGTCCGCCGTATGCGTGACGAGGGCATTCCCGTCTGCGGCCATGTCGGCCTGATCCCTTCAAAGGCGACATGGACCGGCGGTTTCCGTGCTGTTGGAAAGACCTCGGTCAGCGCATTGGAAATCTGGCGCCAGACAAAGGCGCTCGAGGAAGCCGGAGCCTTTTGCGCCGAGATCGAGGTCGTGCCGGGGGAGGTCGCGGCGGCGATCAGTGAGCGGACGTCGATGCTGATGCTCTCCATGGGCGCCGGCACAGGGTGCGATGCGCAATATCTCTTTGCCGACGATGTGCTCGGCGCCAACAAGGGCCATGTTCCGCGCCATGCGAAGATCTATCGCAATTTCGCCGCTGAATATGATCGCCTGCAGCAGGAACGGACCGCAGCCTTTTCCGAGTTCGTCGCCGACGTCAAATCTGGCGCCTATCCTGCAAAGGCCCATCTGGTCGGCATCGATCCCACCGAACTGGCAGAATTCCTGAAATCCATGGCCTGAATTCCGGGCAATGACGAAAATTCTAAGTTCCAACACGCTAACCTCGCTGAGAGGTGCGCCAAGAAAGCCAAACTACCGATGAAGAGCTACGTTCTGACCGTATCGTGCAAATCCACCCGTGGCATCGTCGCGGCGATTACCGGCTATCTGGCCGACGAGGGCTGTTACATCACCGACAGCTCGCAGTTTGACGACATGGAAACCGGCCTGTTCTTCATGCGCCTGACCTTCATCAGCCAGGAAGGTGCGACACTCGACACGCTGAAGGCCGGGTTTGAGGCGGTAAAGACCCGCTTTGGCATGGAAGCCGATATCCTCGATAGCGAGCACCGAATGAAGGTGCTCTTGATGGTGTCGCGCTTTGGTCATTGCCTCAACGACCTGCTCTACCGCTGGAAGATCGGCGCGCTACCGATCGAGATCGTCGGCGTCGTTTCCAACCATTTCGAATACCAGAAGGTCGTCGTCAATCACGACATCCCGTTCCACCATATCCCGGTCACCAAGGCCAACAAGCCGCAGGCGGAGGCCCGAATCATGGACGTGGTGGAGCAGACCGGCACCGAACTGATCGTGCTTGCCCGCTACATGCAGATCCTGTCGGATCAGATGTGCCAGAAAATGTCGGGCAAGATCATCAACATCCACCACTCGTTCCTGCCATCCTTCAAGGGTGCCAACCCGTACAAGCAGGCCTATGAGCGCGGCGTCAAGCTGATCGGTGCAACGGCGCATTATGTTACTGCCGATCTCGACGAAGGCCCGATCATCGAGCAGGACATTGCCCGCATCACCCATGCCCAGTCGGCCGAGGATTATGTCTCGATCGGCCGCGACGTGGAAAGCCAGGTGCTGGCGCGCGCCGTGCACGCCCATATCCACCACCGCACCTTCATCAACGGCAACCGCACTGTGGTGTTTCCGGCAAGCCCGGGGTCCTATGCGTCCGAGCGCATGGGCTGAGACAGGCGGTCTCCGGTTACTGATCGTGCCCCAGAGGTGATTGCCATTTTCCCCTGCGATTCCAAAATTGGCAAAGGATCAACGCGGCAACGCCACCGGCAATGGACGTGCAGGGTGGAATTTTCAGCGTTATCCCGCCGGCCGGGCCACCGAGCATCCTACAATTCGGACCGGCTACAGGGGGTTCAGATGCAGATAAAGTGATAGGCTTGCGACTGAGACCGGGAGGCCAAGTATCGGATTCAGAGTTTTGGCGGTCGAAGCTGCTAACACCAGACCAAGTACCACCGTGCTTATCGCAAGACCCATATCGCTTTGCGCAAAGGATAAGCCAATTGCCGACAAATTCACTGCTGCCGCAATCGTGAGCCGGGGCGACAACAGATCGCCATGGTTGGTCTCGCTCGAGAATATTTTTGCACATCCCACCCAGCTCAGGCCGATAGCAAGACTGAGTAAGACCACGTGTATGAGATCCAGCATCATTGCACCCCCCACCTTTCGTCCGGAAGGGCTATCGCGACGCTTTGCAGTTGTGAAATCCCGCTCTCGGTCCTTTGGGATAACGTCGCCTGGGCAAAGACGGTGCCGATACCTATCAGGACTGGGTCGTCAGGCCCAACGACCTCCATGGCTTTCGGCAGGTCGTCAATCGCGCCCAGCCAACGCGTCTCATTGATACGTGTGATCGCACTCATCACGACTACCGGGGTCTTCCTATCCATTCCCGCCGCCAGAAGCCGCTCGCGGATCTGGTTGGCGGTGCGGCCGCCCATATAGAAAATCGTCGTGGTTTGCTGTTCGGCGAGAACTTGCCAATCCAGGTTCGTGGGCAGATCGCCGGAACGGGCGTGACCGGTGACCAACCGGACGGCTTGTGCATGGTCCTGATGCGTCAATGAAACGCCTAGCCGGGCAGCCATGGCACAGGCGGCGGTGATTCCAGGTACGACGTCCACGGGAATGCCTTCCTTCGCCAGGTGGGCGATTTCCTCTCCGGCACGGCCGAAGATCATCGGGTCGCCGGACTTGAGACGAACGACATGCTTTCCGGCCTTGGCGAGCGAAATCATCATGGCATTGATGTCTTCCTGCTTGCAGCTTGTCCGGCCGCCGCGTTTTCCGACCAGCAACCGCTTGGCCTCGCGGCGGGCGAGTTCCAGCACCTCGTCGGAAACCAGATCGTCGAACAGGATGACGTCGGCCCCCTGCAGCGCGCGCACCGCTTTCAGCGTCAGGAGTTCCGCATCACCGGGGCCTGCTCCCACGAGGGTTACACGGCCGGTGGAAGCCTTCGCCATGGCCTCGAAACGGCCGGCCTCCGAGAGAAGATTGCCCTCGGTATCGTTCCCGGGTGCCGGGCCGAAAGCGCGATTGACGAAACCTTCCCAGAAGGCGCGACGTGGCGCGCCGGGGCTTAACCGGGCATTGACTTTTTCACGGACGGCATGCGCCAGTGCCGCCCAGGATTTTAGCGATGGCGGCAAAAGCGTCTCAATACGGCGGCGGATCGCCTGGGCTAGGATGGGGGCCGCGCCATCGGTCGAAATTGCGACGATCACAGGCGAGCGGTTGACGATCGAGCCGAACTGGAACTGGCAGTATTTCGGGTTGTCTATGACGTTGACTGGCACGCCTGCTCCGCAGGCTGCCTCGTAGAACGTGGCGGCCGCCTCGTCATCTTCGCAATCGGCAACGGCGATAGCCGCGCCTTCGAACGATGCAGGCGACCATTGCTTCCGGTGATGAAAGAACCGGTCATCGTGATTGATGAGGTTGGCAAACGTCTCGCTCAATTCTTCCGCGTAGACCTGGATCTCGGCTCCGCAAGCGGCGAGAAGTTCCGCCTTCCAGGCTGCGGCGTCGGACCCGCCTGCGATGATCGCGCGTTTTCCTTCGAGCGCCCAAAAGACCGGGAGTTTAGCAAGCGGAGCCATGCGGGCAGGGCGGGCGTTCCAGTCACTCGGCTGCAGCTGCAAGACATCCATCGATGATCCCCCTGATCTCGGCGCGGCAGGAGCCGCAATTGGTTCCCGCTTTCACTTCCTTGCCGACAGCCTCGACGCTGTGGCAACCGCCGCGCACCGCAGCGACGATCTGATTGATGCCGACGCTGAGGCAGGAGCAGACGGTGGCGCCCGGATCCATGCGTCCGGCGCTCGGGCGTCCGGCGACGACGGCGAACCGTTTGGCCATTTCGGTATGCTGGACAGTCAATTGCTCGATCGCCCAGTTGCGCGCGACCGCGACAGGGCGGCGGGCGAGGAAGAACGCGGCAAGCAATCTGTCACCGTCGAAGAAGGCTAGGCGTATGTCACCGGTCTGGGCATCGGCGTAGCCGAGCGGCTCGATATGGTCGGGTATGCTGAGATGGGTTCGGCACCATTCCGTCCAGTCTTCGGGCGCGGGATCGAACGCCAGTTCCAGACGCCAGCCGCCGTCGGCCTTTGCCAGGGCCCAGTAAATGGTATTGAGCCCCTGCGGCTTGGCGGCCGAGACCGCAAAGCCATAGCTTGCAACCTTCAGCGGCCGGGCAGCGACGGCAACGTTCTTCGATGCCGGCTGGCCGGAAAGGGGGTCGGTGATCGGCGCGACGACGGCGTCGATACGGGCTTTTGCGGCGAACTGATCGTTCCAGTGCATCGGCACGAACAGGCTACCACGCGCCTGGCGGTCGGTGACGAGGGCACGAGCGACGGCCTTGCCATAGGGGCTTTCGATCTCGACGAGGCCGGCGGTGGCGATACCGATTTCCATGGCGTCACGCGGATGGATTTCGGCAAAGGGCTCGGCGATATGGGCAGAGAGGCGAGCGCTTTTGCCGGTCCGTGTCATCGTGTGCCACTGGTCGCGAATGCGGCCGGTGTTGAGCGTCAGCGGGAATTTGGTCCTCGTCCGGTCCGAGACGGGAGCGCTGACGGGAACGAAACGCGCCTTGCGGTCGGAATGGAAGAACCCGCCGTCGCTGAAGAACCGCGTTACGCGTGGTTCTGCACCTTCCGGCTGGGGCCATTGAAAAGGGTCCAGCGCATCGTAGGTCGCTTCTTCGATCTGCTTGTGCGCACCGATATCGAAACCGCGGCTGCCGTTGTTTTCGAAGGCGGACAGGGCGGCGTGCTCGGCAAAGACCTCTGCTGCGGATGGAAACGAGAATTCGTCTGCAAAGCCCATGCGGCGCCCGACTTCGGCCATCTGCCACCAGTCGGCCTTCGCTTCGCCGGGTGGAGTGAGGAAAGCGCGCTGGCGGGAGATGCGGCGCTCGGAATTGGTCACCGTGCCGTCCTTCTCGCCCCACCCCCGGGATGGCAGAAGTACATGGGCGTATTTCGTCGTGTCGGTTTGCAGAAGGACGTCGGACACGACGACGAAGGGGCAGGCGGCGATCGCGGCCGCGACAGCATCTGCGTCGGGCATCGAGACGACCGGGTTGGTGGCCATGATCCAGAGTGCCTTGATGCGGCCGTCGGCAACAGCGCGGAACATGTCGACGGCTTTCAGTCCAGGCTTGCGGGCAACACCAGGGGATCGCCAGAAACGCTGGACGCGGTCGCAGTCCTCGGCATTCTCGATCCCCATGTGGGCGGCGAGCATATTGGCAAGACCGCCGACCTCGCGTCCACCCATGGCATTCGGCTGGCCGGTCAGCGAGAAAGGACCCATGCCCGGACGGCCGATGCGGCCCGTCGCCAGATGACAGTTGAGGATGGCGTTGACCTTGTCGGTGCCGGAGGCGGACTGGTTGACACCCTGACTATAGCAGGTAACGACCTTGTCGGTATCTTCAAAAAGTCGGAAGAACTGGCGCAACTGCATGGAGGGCAGGCCGGTCAGTTCCATCAGATCGGCGCTGTCGAGGGCCGACGCGGCGGCGAAGGCTTCTGCAAAACCGTTGGTGTGCATGCCTATATAGTTCTGGTCGATGGCAGACGTGCCGGCAAGATGAGCCAACAGGCCCATGAACAGAGCGACGTCGCCATCCGGACGGATGGCCAGATGCAGGTCGGCCATATCGGCCGTCATCGTCCGGCGCGGGTCGATGACGACGACTTTCAGGGAAGGGCGGGCTGCCTTGGCGGCGGCGAGCCGCTGGTGGATGACAGGATGGCACCAGGCCAAGTTGGAGCCGGTCAGGATGACCAGATCGGCAAGCTCGATGTCCTCGTAAATACCCGGAACGGTATCGGAACCGAAAGCGCGGCGATGACCGGCGACCGAGGATGACATGCAAAGGCGTGAATTGGTGTCGATATTGGCCGAACCGACAAAACCCTTCATCAGCTTGTTGGCGACGTAGTAATCCTCCGTCAGCAACTGTCCCGAGACGTAAAAAGCCACCGAATCCGGGCCATGTTCGGCGATGGTTTCAGAAAAACGGGAGGCGACAAGATTGAGCGCCTTGTCCCAACTCGTGCGTTGCCCGTCGATCTGCGGGTAAAGAACACGTCCGTCGAGATCGATGGTTTCCGCCAGAGCCGAGCCCTTGGAACACAGTCGCCCGAAATTGGACGGATGATCCGGATCACCCTTGACGCTGACCGTGCCGTTGTCGTCGGTTTTTGCGATGACGCC
This sequence comes from Pararhizobium sp. PWRC1-1, assembly GCF_049897905.1. Classification (NCBI taxonomy): domain Bacteria; kingdom Pseudomonadati; phylum Pseudomonadota; class Alphaproteobacteria; order Hyphomicrobiales; family Rhizobiaceae; genus Pararhizobium; species Pararhizobium sp. PWRC1-1. The sequence continues at coordinate 132,346 of NZ_JAFCXE010000009.1, forward strand.
GCAGCCGACACCGCAGTAGGGGCAGGTGGTTTTCGTTTCAGCAGACATCAGCGTGTCCCCCGGTATCCCAATGACCAAGGCTGTCACCCCCCTTTGTCAGCCGTGCTGAAATCTCCCCTTCAAGGGGGGAGATCGGGAGCTTGCTGAGGCATTCGTCTCCTCGTGTGGCAAGTTGCGCAAGAATGCCCACCAACTTGCCACACGGGGCGGCGGCATGCGCTATCCAATCTCCCCCCTTGAAGGGGAGATGTTCCGAAGAGACAGAGAGCGGTATTGCCACGGCCTCCGTCATTCCGCCGCCACCATCAGGTTTTCGAGCGCGATGGAGAGAGCACCCTCGTCGTTGCGCACGGGGATGATGCGCACGGCTCCCTGGTCGGCGCCGAGCGCCTTGCCGGTTTTGAGGGAAATCACCCAGTTGTGCAGCGGGCAGGTGACAGCGGTTCCGTGCACAATGCCCTGGCTGAGCGGCCCGCCCTTGTGGGGGCAGTGATCTTCGATGGCGAAAACCTCGTTTTCGGCCGTGCGAAAGACGGCGATCTTGCCTTGCCGCGTATTGATGCAGCGCGCTCCGCGCAGAGGGATGGCGGAGATATCCCCGATCGCAATCCAATTTTTGTCCATGTCAATCACTCCGCAGCCACGGGAAAGCCGAACGTCGCCATCGGCCGGAACTCATGCTTGTCCTTGCCGGAGACGCGCTCCGACCAGGGGTCGACCTGGGCGAACGCTTGCGAAAACACGAAGCGGTCGAAATAGCCTTGGCGTTTGTCCGCATCGCCCATGATCTGGTGGCGAATTTCGTCAAGGCCGATGCGCTTGGCCCATTTGTAGATGCGCTCAAGATAGCGGCCCTGCTCGCGATACATCTGGGTGAGCGCGACGATGTAGTGCAGCGCCTCGTCCTCGGTTTTAACCAGCCCCAGAATTTCTGTGCCCTTGATGTCAAGACCGGCGGCGCCGGCGAAATGGATTTCGAAACCTGAATCGACGCAGATGACGCCGATATCCTTGCAGGTTGCCTCGGCGCAGTTTCGCGGACAGCCGGAGACGGCCAGCTTCAGCTTGGCCGGTGTCCAGGAGCCCCACATGAACTTCTCGATGCGGATGCCGAGCCCGGTTGAATCCTGCGTGCCGAAACGGCACCAGTCGGAACCGACGCAGGTTTTGACCGTACGCAGACCTTTGGCGTAGGCCTGGCCGGAGATGAAGCCGGCCTTGCCGAGATCGGCCCAGACGGCAGGGAGGTCTTCCTTCTCGATACCGAGCAGGTCGATGCGCTGGCCACCCGTCACTTTGACCATCGGAATCTCGAACTTATCGACCACATCGGCTATCGCCCGCAATTCCCCGGCATTGGTAACGCCGCCCCACATGCGCGGCACGACCGAATAGGTGCCGTCCTTCTGGATGTTGGCGTGAACCCGTTCGTTGATGAAGCGCGACTGGTAGTCATCGGCATATTCGTCCGGCCAGTCGCAGACGAGGTAGTAGTTGAGGGCAGGGCGACATTTGGCGCAGCCGCACGAAGTCTTCCACTCAAGCTCCTGCATGGCCGCCGGAATGGTCTTCAGGCTTTTGGCCTTGATCAGGCGGCGCACGTCGTCATGACCGAGATCGGTACAACCGCACATCGGCTGCACGGTCTTCGGATTGTAGGAATCGCCGAGCGTGATGGTCATCAGCTGTTCGACAAGGCCAGTGCAGGAGCCACAGGAGGCGGATGCCTTGGTGTGGGCGCGCACCTCGTCCAGCGAGGTCAGCCCCTTGCCGGTTATCGTACCTGTAATCTTGCCCTTGCAGACGCCGTTGCAGCCGCAGATTTCCGCATCATCCGGCAAGGCTGCAACGGCCGCCGTAGGGTCCAGCGGGGACCCTCCCTGGTAGGCCTGGCCGAAAATGAGCGTTTCGCGCATTTCCGAGATATCGGTGGCTTTCTTCTTCAGGTCGTTGAACCACGCGCCGTCGGCGGTCTCACCGTAGAGTACCGTGCCGATGATGCGGTTGTCCTTCAGCACCAGCCGCTTGTAGACACCCGCCGAAGCGTCGCGCAGGACGATCTCCTCACGGTCGTTGCCCTCGGCGAAATCACCGAGCGAATAGAGTTCGATGCCGGTGACCTTGAGCTTGGTCGGTGTGTCGGAATGAACGAAAGCAGGCGTGCGGTCGCCAGCCAGATGCGCAGCGGCGATGCGCGCCATCTCGTAAAGGGGGGCGACGAGACCGTAGACAATGCCGCCGACTTCGGCGCATTCGCCGAGTGCCAGAATGTCGCCGTCCGAGGTCTGCATACCGGCATCGACGACAATGCCGCGGTTGACTGCGAGGCCCGCGTCTTTGGCAATCGCAGAATTCGGACGGATACCAACGGCCATGACCACGAGGCTTGCCGGGATGAGCGTGCCATCGTCCAGCTCGATGCCCTCGACCTTGCTAGTGCCGACGATCTGCTTGGTGTTGGCCTTGGTGATGACCTTGATGCCGCGTTCCTCGAAGGCGCGCTGCAGCAGGTAGCCGGCAGCCGGATCGAGCTGGCGGTCCATCAGCGTCGGCGTGACGTGCAGCACTGTGACATCCATGCCACGCGCATTGAGTCCTGCCGCGGCTTCGAGGCCGAGAAGGCCGCCGCCGATGACGATGGCTTTCTCCCGCGACTGGGCGGCCAGCAGCATGGCCTGCACGTCGTCAATGTCACGATAGGTGATGACGCCCGGCAGGTCTTTGCCGGGAACCGGAATGATGAAGGGCATGGAGCCAGTGGCGATGACGAGCTTGTCGTAGCTTTCCGTAACCCCGTGATCTGACGTGACGGTATTTGCTAAGCGATCGATCGAGATGATCTTGTGGCCCTTGTAGAGGGTGATGCCATTTTCGATGTACCAGCCGTCGCCGTGGATGACGATCTGCTCATAGGTCTTTTCGCCCGACAGCACCGGCGAAAGCATGATGCGGTCGTAGTTGACGCGGGGCTCGGCGTTGAAGATCGTGACAGTGTATCGGCCGGGTGCTTTTTCAAGCAGGTGCTCCAGCATGCGCCCGGGCGCCATGCCATTGCCAATGACGACGAGTTTCTGGGTCATATCGGTTACTCCGCGGCTTCGACGAAGCAGTGCCGTTCGTAGAGGAACTTCAGCACGGCCTCGCGGCATTTCAGGTAAGTCCTGTCAGAGGCGAGATCGATACGGTTGCGCGGCCGGGTAATCAGCACGTCGAGCACTTCGCCGATGTGAGCGGCGGGACCGTTGGTCATCATCACTATCCGGTCGGACAGCAGCACGGCCTCGTCGACGTCGTGGGTGATCATCAGCATGGTGTTGCCGAGACGAAGGTGGATTTCCATCACCGCATCCTGCAGATGCGCCCGTGTCAGCGCATCCAGCGCACCGAAAGGTTCGTCGAGCAAAAGGATTTTCGGCTCCATGGCGAGCGCGCGGGCGATGCCAACACGCTGCTTCATGCCGCCGGAGATTTCCGACGGCCGCTTGTCCTTGGCATGGCCCATCTGGACGAGATCGAGATTGGCCATAACCCAGTCATGGCGCTCGGTCTTGCTCTTGGTCCTGCCGAAAACCTTGGAGACGGCAAGGTTGACGTTTTCATAGACCGTCAGCCAGGGCAGCAGACTGTGGTTCTGGAAGACGACGGCGCGCTCCGGGCCGGGCGCGTTGACTTCCCGGTTTTCCAGCAGCACCGCGCCGCACGAGACCGGTGTCAGGCCCGCGATCAGGTTGAGCAGGGTCGATTTCCCGCAGCCGGAATGGCCGATGATCGAGACGAACTCGCCCTTGGTGATCGTCAGGTTGATCCCCTTCAGCACCTCGGCGCGCTGACCGCCCCGGTCGAAGTGCTTGTCGATATGATCGAGTTTGAGATAGGCGCTCATGACAGTATCCTCAGTTGGCGGATGCGCCGCGGGTAACGATGGTGCCGACGGCTGAGACCAGCTTGTCGAGGATGAAGCCGACGACGCCGATATAGGCGAGCGCGACGATGATGTCGGGAAGGCGCGAGGAGTTCCACGCGTCCCAGATGAAGAAGCCGATGCCGACGCCGCCGGTCAGCATTTCAGCCGCGACGATGGCCAGCCATGACAGACCGATGCCGATGCGAAGGCCGGTGAAGATGTAGGGTGCAGCCGACGGCAGCATGATCTTGAAGAAGAACTCGAACTGGTTGAGGCAGAGCACCTTGGCGACGTTGCGGTAGTCCTGGGGGATGTTGCGCACGCCGACCGCGGTGTTGATGATCACCGGCCAGATCGATGTGATGAAGATCACGAAGATTGCCGATGGGTTCGAGTCCTGGAACGCGGCCAGCGACAGCGGCAGCCAGGCGAGCGGCGGAACGGTGCGCAGGATCTGGAAGATGGGGTCGAGGCCGCGCATCGCCCAGATCGACTGACCTATCAGGGCGCCGATGAGGACACCGGTGAAGGCCGCAAGTCCGAAGCCATAGGCGACGCGCTGCAGGGAAATGAGCACCCGCCAGCCAAGGCCGATATCCTGCGATCCGTAATTGAAGAAGGGATAGGCGATCAGGTCATAGCTTTCCCGCCAGACTTGCGACGGTGGCGGCAGCGTCGCGCCCACCTCCGAACAGAGGATCTGCCAGATGGCCAGGATGATGATCATCACCACCAGCGGCGGCAAGACGTTGCGCGCGATTGCCGCGGCTATCTGCCGGGGTTTTATGCGTGAGGACGGCTTGCGTGAAAAGGCGAGCACGCTTGCGCTCTTCCTGGGCGTTGCTGCGGTCACGATTTTTTCCGTGCGGGCCAGTGCGGGCATGGAATGACTCCTGAAAAGAAGAGGAAGACCGGCGCAGGCAACCCTGCGCCGAAGATGGTTGCGGATCAGGACGCCGCCCTGATCGACAGGCTATCCAGATAGGCGGAGGGGTTTTCCGGATCGAAGACCTTGCCGTCGAAGAAGGTTTCCTTGCCGCGCGAGGTCGTGGCCGGAATGTCGGCTGCAGCGACGCCCAGATCGGCCGCGGCGGCCCGCCAGATGTCCTCGCGGTTTACCTCGTTAACCAGCGCCTTGATGTCGGTATCGGGTGCCAGCTTGCCCCAGCGGACGTTCTCGGCCATGAACCAGACGTCATGGCTCTTGAACGGATAGGAGGCGCCGTTCGCCCAGAACTTCATGGAGAGGTCGGTGCCGTGGACCACCCGACCGTTGCCGTAATTGATGTCGCCCTTCAGCCGGCCGATAATGTCTTTCACCGGCACGTTGAACCACTGGCGCTTGCCGACGATCGCCGCCATCTCGTCCTTGTTGTCCGTGCTTTCGCACCACATCTGGGCTTCCATAACGGCCATCATCAATGCCTTGGCGGCGTTCGGGTTCTTCTCGACCCAGTCGGCGCGAAGCCCGAGTGCCTTTTCCGGGTGACCCTTCCACAGTTCGCCAGTCGAGGCCGCAGTGAAGCCGACACCCTGGTTGACGAGCTGCTCATTCCACGGCTCGCCGACACAAAAGGCATCCATGTTGCCGACCTTCATGTTGGCCACCATCTGGGGCGGCGGCACGACGATGGTGGAGACGTCCTTGTCGGGGTCGATGCCGCCGGCAGCGAGCCAGTAGCGGAGCCAAAGGTCATGCGTGCCGCCGGGGAAAGTCATCGCGACCTTTACATCGCCGCCGTCGGCTTTCTTTTTTTCAAAGGCTGCCTTGAGCTTGGAGGCGTCCAGCTGGACGCCCGTGCCTGCGTATTCCTTGGCCACTGAGATCGCCTGGCCGTCACAGTTAAGGCGGGCAAGGATCGCCATCGGCACGGGGACATTGTTCTGCGTCACCTTGCCGGTATGCATCAGATAGGGCATCGGCGAGAGGATATGCGCACCGTCGATGCCGTTGGCTGCGCCGCCAAGCACCAGATTGTCGCGGGTCGCACCCCAGGAGGCCTGCTTGGTGACTTCGACATCCGGAAGCCCGTGTTTTTCGAAAAGACCCTTTTCCTTGGCGATGATGAGTGCCGCCGAATCCGTCAATGCGATGTAGCCTAGCTTGACGCCGGTGACTTCCGGGCCGGCTGTGGCGGCAAAGGCGCCGGACGGAAAGGCCGTCTTGACTGCGGCGAACATTGCCGCGGTAGCGGTCGTCTTGAGAAGGCTGCGACGGGTGATGCCGTTGCTCAAAATCGTCTTCATGAACAGGTTCCCTTAAGAGTGGTCGGTCGGAATTTGGGCAATAAAAAACGCCGCTCGGAGATTTGCGTCTTCGGGAAGGAGGAATCCCGGACTGCAAAACCCTTGCGACGTCGATGTCTTTTGCGAAGGCCTATTTGGCTTCGGCTCACTGCGATCGCCATTGACCGGAGCAATATATGTCAAGCAAAACCCGTGCCAGTTTAGAAAATAGACATTAGGTCGTTGAAATTGAATGAGTTTTGCCGTGATGCGCTAAGTGCATATTTTTTCGCCAGCAGAATTAATTGCAAAAAGAATCAGCGATTGCTTTGGGGTGGCATAGTCAACGGGGGAAATTTTGTGCAGCGCAAAAAGGCCAAGGTCAGATTTCGTCGCTGAGCGCGCCGCCTTTGACCGGAAAACCGGCGAGATAATCGGCGATCCGGGCCGGGTCGAAAACCTGCCCGTCCAGGAAACGGTCGCCGTCCAGGGCTCCTTCGGTGCGGATATCATCATCCAGCAGCGGCGCTGCGCTCGCTCCCAGCGCCAAGCGGTAGATGTCGGGCCGATAGGCTGCTGCTGCGGCCGTCATGCCAGCGGAGGAAAGATCGGCCTGGCGCCACCGGATCATCTGGCTGTAGATCCACAGGGCTTGGCTCGGCCGGGGGTAGTTGGCAAAGCCGGCATGGAATTTGAAATAGCCGTCGATGATGCGACGATTGCCCTGGTCGTCAAGATTGAATTCACCTGCCAGCACGCGGCGGATGATATCCACCGGCGCCGCGATATAGCGGCTGTCGGCCAGCGTTTCCGACAGGGCGTCGTGATTGTCCGACCGGTCGCACCAGCGTGCTGCCGCATCGAGTGCTACGATCAGTCGTGAGACGGTTTCGGGATGCGTTTCCGCCCATTCCGGCCGCATGCCTATGACCTTTTCCGGTGCGGATGGCCAGATATCCTGCTTGGTGGCGACAATGCGGCCGACGCCGCGCTCGGAGGCGACCATATTCCATGGTGCGCCAACGCAAAAACCGTCAATAGCGCCGGCGGCCAAAGCATCGGATGTCATTGGCGGCGGCACGACGACGAGCTTGACGTCGCGGTCTGGATCGATGCCGCCAGCTGCCAGCCAGTAGCGGAATTCGTAATTGTGTGAGGAGAAGGGGTAGGTGACGCCAAATGTCGGCAGCGGCTGACCGAGGGCCTTCAGGCCGTCAATGACCTTCGCCAAAGCTTGCGCGTTTTCCAGAGCGCTTGCCATCTCAGGCAGGGCTGCCGCTGCGCACATGCGGGCGAAAAGTCGCGTCGACAGGGTGATTGCATTGCCCCCGCGCCCGAGTGAAAACGGGGTGATCGTCGGCGATGGATTAGAGCCGAGCCCCAGCATCGATGCGACCGGCATGGGCGACAGCATATGGGCAATATCGAATTGACGGAAAGCGAGCCGGTCGCGGACATTGGCCCAGGAGACGTCCTTGACCAGATCGAGGGTCAGGCCTTCCTTCTGCGCAAAGCCGAATTCTGACGCGGCGATCAGGACGGACGCGTCGACAAGCGGGATGAAGCCAGCCCGCAGGGTACGCGGGCCTTCTCCGATCAAACCCGCCGGCGCGGCAAGATCGCTGTCACCGCTTAAATCCGTCACCTTGGTGATCATGTTCACTCCAATGCCTCCCACCGGAAGATGTCGATCCCGGCCATCACATCAGCAATCCCGCCGCAGTGACGAGGCTCTGGGCGATATCGGACATCTTTTTCTTTTCGTTCATGGCCGTCTGGCGCAGCAGCGCGAAGGCTTGCTCCTCGGAAAGGCCGCGCATCTTCATCAGGATGCCCTTTGCCCGCTCGATGACCTTGCGTTCCTCCAGCGCCGACTTGGCGTCCGCGAGTTCCCGCTGCAGGCGGCTGAAGGCGTTGAAGCGGCTGACGGCCATATCGAGGATCGGTTTGACGCGCTCTTTCTTCAGGCCATCGACGATATAGGCGGAGACGCCCGCCTCCACCGCCGCCTCGATCGATGCGGTGTCGGAGCGATCGACAAACATGGCGATCGGGCGACCCACCGTGCGGGTCAGCTGGAACAGGTGCTCCATCATGTCGCGATTGGGATTTTCGAGATCGATGACGATCACATCCGGCTGCAGCGTCTCGATGATGCGGGCAATGCCGTTGACCTCGTGGACGACGGTCACCTTCGCATGCCCCGCCTCGCGCAACCCTTCCTCGATGATGGAAGCGCGGATCGCGTTCTCATCGAGGACAAGAATGGTGAGGTCCAAATATGCCATGGTGCATTTATGACGCAGCGCAGCAATTTGCGCAATAGAAAGTCGCCCAAAATACCGGCATTTCATGATTAGATTAAAAATTAGGCGAATCTGACCCCGTTCATTTATGCCGTTTCCTGCCGGCCTATTGCTGAGTTGTGAGTTATCAACAGCTTTACTGCAGCCTATGTGGTTCAACTTGCTGTAGACGTGTTTGCTGACGGCGCCTGCCGGGGCAATCCTTTCGGCTGCGCGGTGCGCGCCAATGGTCGAACGCCATGCATGCCACCACCTGCATATGGGGACGGGACGAGCCCGAAACACTGCTGCGCCTTGAGACCTTTAACCAACCGGTCCCCCGCCGGATCGGGAAGATCTTCGGCACACGGAAAACGAAGCTACGGCCTTCGCCGGATGCGATGGCTTGCCAACACCCCGTGGGCACGGATTGAGTACCCTCAATGGCGGGGAGCAGACGCCTGGTCATGGCCAAGCTTCTGTGCGGCAATCAAAACCTCAAGGCGATTGCGAACATTCAGCTTCTGCATGAGGATAGTCATGTAGTTTTTGACAGTCTTTTCACCGATCTTCAGCTCGCACGCAATCTGGCGGTTGGTGCAGCCCCGTGTCAGCATTGCGATGATTTGGGCTTCGCGAATGCTCAATTTAACCGGTGGCCCGGCCGCAACGCGTAATGAAGCCAGCCGTTGTTCTTCAATCAATTTGCAGGCCAGACCATGGGTGATAAACGTCTCGCCGCGGTGCACGGCCTTGACGCCTTCAATAAGCTCCCGCGGACTGCTTCCTTTCAGAATATAACCGCTAGCCCCGGCATCCAGCGCTTTCATTGCTATGTCTGATCGCGACATCGCGCTAAAGGCTAGGACTTTTGTCTTTCCACCGTATCTCACCAGCTTCAGAATTGTGTCGAATATGTTCCCCGGCATCATGATATCGACGATGAAAACATCGGGTGCCGATCGAAGGCCGATCTCAAGTGCTTCATCCGCGCTGGATCCGGTTCCTACTACTTCAAATTCTTCTTCAGTTTTAAATAATTGTAAAAGACCTGAAAGCATTAATGGATGATCGTCGGCCAGAGCCAGCGAAATTGATTTCATGGTTGATCCCCACCCTCCGGAACACAACTATACGCTTGAAGAATTTGTATGTCCATGTGGTTGGTAAGCAAGTTATACTCATTAGGTATGCAGCGATACGTGTATAACGAATTTGATAAATTAAATTGATATAACAATATTGTCGCATGAATATAGTCTATGCTATACACGGTTTAGTTGTGTGGCGCATGAAAGTCCTCCCACATCTGAATTTAGTCGCTATTGCCGTTAAGCGGGAGAATGACCACCAGCTCTGTCCCGCGACTGTCGCGCCGCCTGACATTGAGCGTACCACGGAAAGATTCTACTCTGTTATGGATGCCAAGCAAACCGAGAGGCAGTCGGTCCTTACCGGTACGATTAAGCGGTAAACCCGGCCCTCCGTCACTGACGGTGATAGTGATAGTCCTTTCATCCGAAGTCGCATCGATGTGTTGATCGATACCGTTTCCATGACGAAAAGCGTTGTTCAATCCTTCCTGGACAATGCGGTAGAGACAAATTTTAAGCGAGCTTGCTACCGTGACAGGAAGGTTTGTGTAGCTGGCGCCGACCCAGGATCCTGTCGTGAACTGGTGGCGGTCGACGGCGAGCCTAAGTGCGTCCTCCAGCGAAAGCTCTTCGATCTGGGGCATGATAAGTCCTGTTGAAAGATCTCGCAGTTGGCTGAGACACTCTTTGGCGATACTGGAGGGAGTTAGATTTTCGGGCACATCTTCTGTTTTGTTCGCCGCCGCACCCTGTCCCAACCGCAGAATCAGTAATGCCAGAAGCTGCATGGGTCCATCATGCAGATCCGAGCCAATACGATTGAGAAGGCTCTCGTTCGACTTACTTGCTTCGAGACGGGCCTTGTTGGCGAGTTCCCGCAGGTCCCTGTTCTGCTGTGCTAGAGCCTGTGCGTCTGCTAGCTGACTCTTCAATCTGTTTCGCTGGGCGCCAATAATGCTGTCGGCGCGGCGGACGATCGCGTAAAGCGCTGCCAAAATGGCAATCGTTGTCGCTGCAACAATGTACCAGGTTCGCCGTTGAACATCGTCTCGCCGTTCAATGAACTCGCGCGCATCTTCGTAAACCTCTCCAACAGCCAAGCTGTCTCGAGTGCCCTCCCGATAGATGGGTGCGTAGATTTCGATGAGAGGCCTATCCTCCACCTGAGACAAATTTCCTTCGTCATCGTGTCCAGTCTCGAGGTGAGCAATGACTTTGCCCAAGAAAGCTGCCTCGACATTGGGCGTTGGAAACGTCTGTCCGATAAGAGCCTTGTCAGTGCTGTAGAGGATCAGGCCGTCGCGCCGCCAAATTCGCAAGCTTTCAATGCGCCGTGCCAGATCCGGATTGATGAGCAGTTCGTCCAGCTCCTCTATTCCTTCGGACGTAACGGTGGGACCAAGGTCGCCGGATTGAACATGACGCGCGAGAAACCCCTCCATGTACAAAGCCCCCGAGTCGGCGCGGCTTTGGAGCTGACTGGCGGCAATTTGCAGGTTCACCCATTCGCCCAGGATGGCCATTGAAAGTCCAAGGATCAGCGAAGCTACGATCAGGAATTGAGACCGCAAGCTAAGGTGTTGCCAAAAATGGTTTAAATGAAAAATTGTGGTCTTGTTGCGCCCGGCAACAGGGACGTTGGTCACATCGTCTTCAGGGGCCAAGGTCATAATCTCCTCTAGTACAAAGTCGCAAGAAATCCCCGACCAAGGCAACTGTTCAACAAGCATGAGAACAATTGATTATTAGCAAATTAGATTAAGCGAACGTTGGTGTCGACGGCGTCGGTTGGCCGATCCGTGGTAGCAAGCAGAACAACTAAATATTCAATAAGTATTTCAGGTCGGTAACGTTAAATCGTGTCCGCTGCAATCAAAGGAGAGAAGAGATGGTCGCCTATATTCGTTCTGACCTTGATTTTATTTTGAAGCAGATCAAAATCGCCGAGGATCACGCGCTCTTTGAGCAGTCGGGTGGCACCCAGGGCAAGTCGCTGTTCGGTCCGGCGGGCTCTATTCCAAGCTACAATATCTCTTGGGGACTGCGAACGGTTGACGGTACCTACAACAACCCGCTCCATCCGGAATGGGGAGCGGCCGACAATGAATTCCCCGAGCCTTTGGGCACGGATTTCCGCACGATCATGGTGGACCCCGATGGCCCCGGCCCGGCACCGATGGTTCCGGTTACTTACCAGCCTGGCGTCGACAATGACGGCCCCGGAACAGCCGGACCCGGCGATGTTTTCGACCCCTATGTCCGCACCATCTCGAACTTGCTTGTCGACCAGACCCTTGGCAACCCGTCTGCCATCCTGACGGGCCTTCAACGAGCAGGCATCGTCCCCCCGGAACAACAGATGGCCGTTACGGCGTCGATTTCTGCGGCCTATGCACCGTTGATCCCGCAGTTCAGGGTGGTCGCGACGGCAGAACGCGAATATGCAGAAGCCGCAGCGGCGGCCTCGGCCAGCCCCAACAACGCAGCACTGCAGCAGGCGGCGGCCGATGCCCTCACGGACCTCAACGCGGCACGGCTGGAGCTTGCCGCGGTAGACGATGACCTGATGACCCTTCTCGAAGCCAACGGTATCGAACTGGAGGGCGCCAACGTCAAGATTACCAACCTGGCGCCGGACGAAGGTCTCTCCGCGTCATTCAATTCCTGGTTTACGCTTTTCGGCCAATTCTTCGACCACGGCCTCGATTTGGTCGCCAAGGGCGGCAATGGTACGGTTTTCATCCCGCTCATGCCAGATGATCCGCTCTATGTGCCCGGTGGCAGCACGAACTTCATGGTCCTGACACGCGCGACCTTGGTAGGACCGGGAAACGATGGCGTGATAGGAACTGCTGATGATACGGACCGTCCGGTGAACAACACCACGTCGTTCGTCGATCAGAACCAGACCTACACCTCGCACCCATCTCATCAGGTCTTCCTTCGCCAATATGTTCTGAACGGGGACGGCGTTCCCGTCGCAACCGGGCAATTGATTGAGGGCGTCAATGGTGGGATGGCGACCTGGGCCGACGTCAAGGCGCAGGCAAGAAACATCCTCGGCATCGACTTGACCGATTTTCATGTCGGTAACCTGCCTTTGCTGGCAACCGATGCCTATGGCAACTTCATTCCCCATCCGACCACGGGCTTCCCGCAGGTCGTCATGGCAGGTCCTCCGCAGACGCTTGCATCCGGCACGCCAGCCACGCCGCTCAGCCTCTTTAATCTCGTAGCGGACGGCTCCGACGCGGACACGCTTCCAGATGTCGTGCATCTGGCAGTCCGTACCGGCCATGCCTTCCTGGCAGACATTGCCCACAACGCCGTTCCAGCGGGTCTCGCCGACGGCGACATCGAGATCGGCCTCGGCAATCCGGACCAATCGTCAACCGACGGTCAATATGACAACGAACTGCTCGATGCTCACTTCATCGCCGGCGACGGCCGCGCAAATGAGAACATCGGCCTGACAGCCGTCCACCACGTGTTCCATTCCGAACACAATCGGCTGGTCCAGCACACCAAGGACGTGGTCTTGGCCGATGCCAATGCCATGCTCACCAACGGCGCCTCGCAGGCAGAAGCCGTGGCATTCCTCAACGAGTGGCTGAGCGTCGACGTCGCGGCGGTCCCTGCAAACGCAGCCGGGCTCATCTGGGACGGCGAACGCCTTTTCCAGGCTGCCAAGTTCGGCACCGAAATGCAGTACCAGCATCTTGTGTTTGAAGAGTTCGCACGCAAGATCCAGCCAAACATCAACGTGTTCCTGGTGCCCGATGGCTTCGATGTCACCATCGACCCTTCGATCGTGGCTGAGTTCGCCCATGTGGTCTACCGCTTCGGCCACTCGATGCTGACGGAATCCATCGACCGCTTCGATGAAAACTTCAACGAAGACCATATCGGTCTGATCGAGGGTTTCCTCAATCCGATCCAGTTCAAGAACAATGGCACAGCCGATGTCGTTGACGCTGATATCGCGGCCGGCGCCATTATCCGCGGCATGACACGACAGGTCGGCAACGAGATCGATGAGTTCGTCACCAGTGCTCTGCGCAACAACCTGCTTGGGCTGCCACTCGATCTGGCGACCATCAACCTTGCACGCGGTCGCGACACCGGGGTGCCGACCTTGAACGAAGCACGCGCTCAGTTCTACGCGGCCACAAATCAGGATAGCCTGCTCAAGCCTTACGAGAGCTGGGTCGACTTCGCCGGACATCTCAAGCATGAAGCCTCGATCATCAACTTCATCGCCGCCTACGGCACGCATTCGCTGATCACAGGCCAGACGACGATTGAAGGCAAGCGTGACGCCGCCATGACCCTGATCTTCGATCAGTCATATGGCAACCTCGCAGTGCAGGCAGATTCCGCCGACTTCCTCAATGCCACCGGAGCCTATGCCGGCGGTGCGCTTGGCGGCCTCAACGATATCGATCTTTGGATCGGTGGTCTTGCCGAACAGATTATGCCGTTCGGCGGCATGCTCGGCTCGACGTTCAACTTCGTCTTCGAAATCCAGATGGAGAAATTGCAGAGCGGCGACCGGTTCTACTATCTGCAGCGTCTCGACGGCCTGCACCTGTTTGGCGAAATGGAGAACAACTCATTCGCCGCCATGATCATGCGCAATACAGATGCGGGACATCTTCCGTCCGACGTCTTCTCGACGCCCGGTCTCATTCTCGAGATCGATAGGACCAAGCAGTATAATCCCGAACTCGGCGAGACAGCCGGAGCAGACGGCATATTGGAAGACAATCCTGCGACGGCTGCAAACGAAAGTGCCGACAACCTCGGCAACGATCCGATTGGTGGTGGTATTCTGACGCCTCTGGTCGTGCGCAACAACCCGGCGACAGCGGGACCGGATACCAACTACCTCAAATACACTGGCGGAGACCATGTCGTCCTCGGCGGCACCGAAGGGAACGATATCCTGATCGCCGGCATCGGTGACGACACGCTCTATGGCGATGGCGGCAACGACCGGCTGGAAGGGGGCTTCGGCAACGACATCATCAATGCCGGCGCGGGCGATGACATTATTGTCGACTCCGGCGGCGACGACAACATCAAGGCTGGCGCGGGCAATGACGTCGTCCATGCCGGACCGGGGCTCGACCTGGTCATGGGCAATGACGGTCAGGACTTCATCTTCCTTGGCACCGACATGGGATCGGAGGTCTTCGCCGGAACCGGAAACGACTTCATCTATGGCAATAAGAACGCCGAACGTATCCTCGGCAACGAGGGCGATGACTGGATCGAGACAGGCACATTCGACGGTGCGCCTGGCGACAACTTCGACGAAGTCTTTGCGCATGACGGTATTGATGGGCACGACGTCTTCCTGGGTGACGGTGGCTTTGACGAGTTCATCGGCGAAGGCGGCGACGACATCATGGTCGGCAGTTCCGGCCGTGGAAAGATGGCGGGCATGTCCGGCTTCGACTGGGCGACCTACAAGGACAATACGCTTGGGGTGAATGCCGACCTGTCGATCCCAATCATCTTCGACGAGGCTCCGACGTTACCGCAGAATGCTGCACTGGATGAGTACGCATCCATGGAAGGTCTCTCCGGGACGAGGTTCAATGACGTTCTGGCCGGCACGGAAGACGTAGCGGCGGATCGAGCTCCACTTGCCCAGGGTGGGACGACTGGCTACCTCGGCAGCGTGCTCGACGCTCAAGGCATTGCGCTTATCAATGGCCTGCAGGCTCTGCTTGGCGCCGGCGTCACCTCGTTTGGCGGCGGAGACATCATCCTGGGTGGCGACGGCAGCGACCGCATCATCGGTAACGCAGGCGACGACATCATCGACGGCGACAAATGGCTCGACGTGCAGATCGGCGTCTATGCCGCCAACGATCCGGAGCATACCGGCACGCCTGTGCTGCACAACAGCATGACGACGCTCGCCGCCTCCATGTTCAACGGCACCATCAATCCGGGCCAACTGGCGATCGTTCGCACCATCCGCAACAGCAACGACCAGCCCGACAGCGACGGGATTGCCGATATCGACACGGCGGTCTTTTCGGGTGCCCGTGCAGAATACGACATCGCCTTCAATGTCGACGGTACGGTCACGGTAGCCCATGTCGGCGGGTTGGCTACCGACGGTACGGATACGATCCGCAATGTCGAACTCCTGGATTTCACCGACCAGGACATTTCGCTACAGGCGCCGACGCTGGATCTGCATGGCGACGCCACTACCACGACGACCACGACTGTTGGGCAGGCCTATCGCGATACATTCGATACGGCTTCGCTAAGCAACAGCAATGGCACGGTCAACTGGGCAGCGACGCCATGGGTGGAAAGCAACGACAGCGGCGGCGTTACGACCGGTCAGATCCAGATCGACGCTGGTGACTCCAATGAACTGCGGTTCATTGGCGGCGTCGGCTCGGACGGTGCGTCCATTGCCCGCACTGTCAATCTCAGCGGCCTAACGACCGCAACCTTGTCATTTGACTATGACCGCTTGAACGGGTTTGAGAATATTGACACCGGCGAGACGGTTCAGGTGCAATATTCACAGACGGGATCCTTTGCAGCCGGGAGTTTTACCGTTTTGCAGACGATTACCGGCGCTTCCGGGAACGTTCTCTCGGGGGCGGGGTCGAGTTCTTTCAACCTCAACCTGACGGGAGCGGGGCCGAATTCTGCCATCCGATTTGTCTCATCCGCAATTAATGGCGCGAATGAACGGGTCACTATCAACAACCTCAATATCGCAACGACAACTACAACCACGACAACGGTTCCCGGCACAGCAGGGAACAACTACCAAACGACCTACACCGAAAATGCTGCCGGCGTTGCGATTGCGGTTGCTCCCGTGATCACGGACGACGGTACGACCTTGGCCTCCGCCCGGGTTGTTCTGACCAATGCCAACCCCGGTGACGTCCTGTCGGCGGCCGGCTTGCCGGCGGGCATTACCTCGTCGGTGGATAGTTCGGTTGCCGGACAGATCACCTTGAACCTGACTGGCACATCGTCGATTGCCAACTACCGGACGGCGATCCAACAGGTGCGGTACTCCAGCACGTCGGAGAACCCAAACACGACCGCCCGTGTCATCCAGGTAACGGTCAACGACGGCCTATTGACCAGCAATATCGCAACGGCGACCGTCAACGTCATCGCAACGCCCGACGCTCCAGCCGCCAACAACGATACGGTCATCACCAACGCCCTACAAAACGAGACCTTCTCCATCTCGCAGGCAGCCTTGCTTGCAAACGACATCGATCCGGAGGGAGCGGCCGTCACCATCACGGCAGTTGGAACACCGGGCGGCGTATCAGCTCCAGTGCTTGGGGCAGGTGTCGTGACGCTCGCCGACACGGGCGGTGCAGGCGGAACGTTCGTTTATACCGGAAGCGACGGGACCCTCACGGATACGGCGACCGTCACCATCAACCGTATCGCCGGGAACATCACCGGAACCGGCGCTGCCGACATCATCGTCGGCAATACGGCAGGCACCACCATCAACGGCGCGGGCGGCAATGACAACATCGATGCCGGCGACGGCGGAGACACGATCAATGGCGGCACCGGCGATGACATCATCGATGCGGGTACCGGTAACGATACGATCACCATGAACTCCACCGACGGGTTTGACCGGATCGATGGCGACCTCGGCACCGACACCTTCCAGTTGGTCGGCAATGGCGAGGCCGAGACGTTCCGCATCTATGCAAAGGCCGCGGCCATTGCTGCGGGGGTTCCGGTCACCGGGGCGGACGCCGAAATCATCATCACCCGCACGGTCGGACTGACCACCACGGTCATTGCGGAGCTCGACAACATCGAAGAGATCACGGTCAACACTCTCAATACGACCGCGAACAACGGCAATAACCCGACCACGCCTGACGGCGGAGCCAGCAATGGTGATACCATCCAGGTGTTCGGCAACTTCAATGCACCGTTCACCAGCTTGAACTTCAACACGATTACCATCGATGGCAATGCCGGGAACGACACTGTCGACATAACCGGGCTCAGTTCCGAGCACCGGATCGTCTTCCGGTCCAATGGTGGCAACGACACGATTATCGGCCAACTGCGTTCGCAGGACGTGATCGAGCTCGGCGGTACGCTGGCCGACTTCGTGACCACTGAGGCCAATGGCAACCTCACGGTCAGCAACGGCGCGAACTCCGTCACGTTCAAAAAACAAGAAGGAGGCGGGCCGCAGATCAACGGGGCGGACGACGATACCGATGAGACACCGACGCCAGCTCCAGGCGCCGGCGCACCGATCGCCGGCACAGCTAGCGCAGACGTGCTGCTTGGCACCGCAAATGCGGAAACGATTGTAGCGCTTTCAGGCAACGACACCGTCATCGGCGGCGACGGAGCGGACGTCATCAGGGGTGATGAAGGCAACGACTTCATCACGTCCGGCGGCGGCAACGACATGGTGTTCGGTGGTGACGGCGATGACGACATTCTCGGCGGTGACGGCAACGACATGCTGTATGGCGATGCCGGATCGGACCGCGTCTTTGCCGATGCCGGCAATGACCTGATCCAGACAGGTGGCGGCAACGACTATGCCTATGGCGGTGCCGGAGATGACATGTTTGTGGCGGCCAAGGCTGACGGTGACGACATCTATTATGGTGATACCGGTAGCGATACTTTGGATATGTCGGCCATCACTGCCAATCTCACAGTCGATATCGGCAATGGCTTCATGAGCCAGGGGAGCGCCTCAAGCAACCAATCCGGCAACGATACCTTCTGGGGCTTCGAAAATGTCGTGACCGGATCGGGAGACGATACGATCGTCGCCAACGCCTCCGTGAACGTCATCGAAGGTGGAGCCGGCAGGGATACCTTCCGTTTCCAATCGGAAGCCAATGCCGATGGGGACACGATCACCAGCTTCCAGGCCGGCGACAAGATCGACCTAAGCGGCACCGATGCCAACAACGGGGTGGCGGGAAACCAATCCTTCACCTTGGTAGCCGGATCGTCACTCAGTGGGGCGGCCCAGCTGGCTTTTACCCATGAAAGCCGAACCGATGGCGACTACACGGTCGTTTCGGGCAGTACCGACAGTGATGGGACCGCAGAATTCCGCCTGAATATCAAAGGAAACCACAACCTCACCAATGCTGATTTCAACTTGTAACCTGCAGCTCCCGGCGCGCCGATCACGGTGCGCCGGCTTGCTCACATCAACTAGAATCGGTGAGTATCATGCGCCCAAAGGCTCCCCTGACTGGCACGAAACGCAAGAACGCCGAGCAACTGACGAAGAGGTTCAAAGGGATCTTCCTTTTTCTCTTCATCACTTCCGGCATGATCAACATTCTGGCTTTGACCGGCTCCTTCTACATGCTGCAGATTTATGACCGGGCTTTAACCAGCGGCAGTATTCCGACCCTTCTTGGTCTCTCAATCCTCGCAATCGGGCTCTATCTGTTTCAGGGCTTTTTCGACATCATCCGTTCGCAGGTGTTGGTGCGGGTCGGGGCAAGACTTGATGCAAAAATCGCTCCGCTTGCGCATCAGGTTGCCATCGATATGCCCCGCTTTGGCTTTTCCACCGCAGAGGCCCTTGAGCGCGGCCGGGACGTCGATACGGTCAGGGGATTTCTCGGCAGCCAAGGCCCGATTGCTTTCTTCGATCTGCCTTGGATGCCGCTTTACCTGATCTTCGTCTACATGCTGCATCCCTATCTTGGCGCCCTGACATTTGGCGGTGCCTTCGTCCTGACCATTCTCACAATCCTGACCGAATTGATGACGCGCCGGTGGGCAGCAGCCACACACAAGTCCGGCATAGAACGAAACGCCATTGCCGATTCCAACACACGCAATGCCGAGGTGCTAAAAGCAATGGGCTTTGCAGAGCGTGCCGTCAGCCGGTTCAATCTGGCCAATCAGGAACACCTGGCGCTGCAAACCCGGACAAATGATATTAGCGGCACCTTCGGGGCTGTGTCCCGCGTGCTTCGCATGGTCTTGCAATCCGCAGTTCTTGGTCTCGGCGCCTGGCTGACGATTCAGGGCGAAATGTCTGCCGGCGCCATCATCGCGGCCTCCGTCGCTTCAGCCCGTGCGCTCGCACCTGTCGATCTTGCCGTTGGCAACTGGAAAAGCTTCGTCGCAGCACGAACGGCTTTCGGCCGGCTCAAGGAAACGGTCATTGCGTTGGCCGGAAGCACTCCGCCGATGGATCTCCCGGCTCCCTCGAGGACATTGAAGGTCGAAAGGCTGACCGTCGCGGCGCCGGGTTCCGGGCGCGTTCTTCTAAGCGACGTCAGTTTCGAAATCGCCGCCGGGCAGGCACTCGGCATTATCGGGCCGAGCGGCGGCGGCAAGACCACGCTTGCACGCGCGCTGACCGGCATCTGGCCACCCCTTCGCGGCGGCGTCCGGTTGGACGATGCAGATTTGACCCAATGGTCAGACAGCTGTCTCGGGCAATACATCGGCTATCTCCCTCAGGACGTGGCCTTGCTCGATGCAACCGTTGAGGAGAACATTTCGCGCCTCGATGTCCATGTCGACGCGCGCGCAATCGTCGACGCTGCGCAAACCACCGGCATTCATGAAATGATCGTGCGCTTGCCGGATGGTTACCGCACAGGGCTTGGTCCGCAAGGCGCATCCTTGTCCGCGGGCCAGAGACAACGCATCGCGCTGGCACGGGCGCTATACCGCAATCCCTTCATCGTCGTCATGGACGAGCCCAATTCGAATCTGGACGGTGAGGGTGAATCCGCACTGACCCAAGCGATACAGGCCGTGCGCGAACGCAATGGCATCGCCATCGTCATCGCGCATCGTCCAAGCGCACTGACCGCCTGCGACCTGGTTGCAGTGATACAAAACGGCAAGATGGTGGCGTTTGGGCCCAAGAATGAGATCCTGAAACCAGCCGCGATCGGGGATGCCGTTAGCCGCCCCGCAGTAACAGCGCGCATGACGTCAAAGGTGTCGGAATGATCGAGGCAAAGGGAACAAAGTCCATCAAGGAAGATGACCCGCATCAGCGTTACGCCCTGAAGAGCGAGGAAGTTTCATCAAGAACCCCGGCTGTCATAGCGCTGTTTTTGACGGGCTTCGCGCTCTATCTCAAAAGTGCTTTCAGCTCTGCGCCGGGGCTCGATGAGAACCGTCCTGACGTTGGGACGCCGCCAGAAGAAAATCTCCCACCCTCAAAGCTGATCACCGGAAGTATCCCCGCGCTGGTCAAGGAGGAGGAAAAGCCGGAAGCGCCTGCCGAGAAGAAGACAGGCGGCGGAATGCGGAGCAATGGGTACGAGAGCGAGGAAATCGAACTCGTTGATTTTCAACCTTTCGGGTTTCCGACGGGTGAAACTCCGAAGCCGGCTTTTCAATTGCGCGAGCAGGGGGCTCCCTTGCCGTCCTTCAGTGCCTCTAACGACAATGTCGCGTCACGGGGGGCGGGCTCTTTAGCAACAACATCGTACGTTGCGCCCGATGGCAATGACGACGAGCCGGATGAAGACCCTGACGACCAAGATGACGATGACAACGACGAGGACGAAGACGAAGACGATGATGAGGACGACGACGACCACGGTGTCAGCCCGATCAATGGTGCGCCACGGGTAAACGGCACGCTCATGCTGATGGACGTTTCGGGCTGCGCGGCAGTCCTCATCGGTCTTTCGGATCTGCTGCGTGGTGCATCCGATCCAGAAGGAACTCCACTGACAGTCACCGATATTGCCGTCACATCCGGCACGATTACATCGACAGGTGACGGATGGCTGTACGACTGGACCGATCTCGGTCCCGTCACGATAACCTACCAAATCAGCGACGGTCAGCTTTCTGTTGCCCAAACAGCGCATTTCTCAGTCGTCAAAGCTCCGCCGATCATGGGAACGGCGGATGAAGACATTGTTCTGGGTACGAACTGCGGCGACATCATCTATGGCCTGTCAGGCGATGATCTCATCGAGGCCCGCGCGGGGGCCGACACCGTTGATGGAGGCTCAGGCAATGACAATATCGTCGCGGGTGCGGGCAACGATATCGTCTTTGCGGGTATCGGCGACGATATCGTCGTTGGCGGTGCCGGGCATGATCAGATCCACGGCGGCAGCGGCAATGATCGGCTTTTTGGTGACGAAGGGCGCGATATCCTGTTTGGCGACGAGGGTGTCGACGCATTGAATGGAGGCTCTGACGACGACCTGCTTTTTGGCGGCGATGGAAATGACGTGGCTACCGGCGATGAAGGCAATGACGTGGTGGACGGTGGTACCGGTGACGATGCGTTGTCCGGTGGGATTGGAAACGATACCGTATTTGGACAAGCCGGCCACGATACAATGACTGGCGGCGTTGGTAACGACATTTTGGTGGGCGGTGCCGATCGGGACATCGTTGAAGGCGGTGAGGGGGATGACACGGTCGTCGGCGATGCAGATCAAGTCTCCGATCGATACGATGGCGGCGAAGGCGCCGACACGCTCGATTTTTCCGCCATCTTGCTGTCGATGCAAATCAATCTGATCTCGGGCAGTGCATCCGGGCAGGAAATAGGCCAGGACACCGTCTCGAATTTCGAGGTCATCGTGGCCGGCCAAGACAATGACAACATTATCGGCAGTGACGAAGCCGAGCGGATTGAGGGCGGAGCCGGCGATGATGTCGTCGCAGATAACGGCGGCAAAGACTTTGTTGCTGGCGGCACTGGAAACGACACCGTCATAGCCGCGGCCGATAGCGCCGACGACAATTATGACGGTCAATCGGGTCTCGATACCCTGGACTACTCCCGGGCAGCACACGGCGTTTTCATTGATCTCGAGAGCGGCGTAGCAACCGGCTTGGACATCGGCAGCGATGGTCTCTCCAGCTTTGAGCACGTCATCGGCAGCGCCCAGGAAGACGTGTTCATTGTAAACGTCTCAGCCACGATCCTCGAAGGTGGAGGCGGTGACGACACTTTCAAGTTCAGCATGCCCGCCGGTTCGGCCAGCGGCGATGTCATACATCAGATCTTGGATTTCATGGTGGGGGATCGGATTGAAATGTCGCGATATCAGATATTCGAGGAGATCGTCGATAATCTCGAGGATCATTTCGAGCAGATCTATGGTGTGGAAATAGACGAAGACGCCCTGCCGATCAGGGTGCGGCACGAGGGAACCGACGAGCTCGGCCAAACACTGATCGAAATCGACGGTGACAACGACCAGAAGTACGAGATGACGATCAACCTGAGCGGGCATCATCTCTTAATGGTCATCGAGGCCGCTTAACGACGGATTGGGGAGAGTGGGATGGGCAAATCAGATCGAAAAGAGACCCGCGTCGATGATGAGGATACGGATGCGGCATTCCCGGTGACCTTCCGGGTCATCATCGGTGCAGCGCTCGGCATCTTGCTGTTTGCAGGCGCTGGCGGATGGGCTGCCACGGTACAGCTCACCGGCGCGATCGTGGCATCGGGAATGGTGAAAGTAGAGCAGAATCTAAAGGCCATACAGCATCGCGATGGCGGCATCGTCAGCGAGATCTCGGTCAAGGAAGGTGATTTCGTCAGGAAGGGCCAGATCATGTTGCGGCTCGACGATGTCCAAACGCGCGCGGAGCTGTCCATCGTCAAAAACCAGCTTAACGAACTGTTGGCGCGAAAGACTCGGCTGATTGCCGAGCGGGACAACGTGTCCGAACTTACATTCGCGCCCGAGCTTAATGACGCTGTCAGTGCGCTACCGGCGGTCTTCATGGGTGAAGCGCGGCTTTTTCTCGGCAATCGCCAGAACCGCGAAAGTCAAAAGCAGCAGCTGCAATGGGGAATTTCCCAATTGGAAGAGGAAATAAAGGGCCTGACTGCTCAACGCGACGCAAAGCAGGACGAGCTCGCACTCGTGAAGACCGAGCACGAGAAGATCACACGCCTTACCGACAAGAACCTGCTTGAAACATCCCGCAAGTATATCATCGACCGCGAAATGGCGAAGATCATTGGCGAGAATGGCGAGATATATGCAAACATTGCGCGGTCTAAGGCGCGTACAAGCGAAATCCAACTCCAGATCATCTCCATCGACGAGGCAGCACGAACGGAGGCGCAGCGTGAATTAACAACCGTTGAACAGAAGCTCTCCGAGCTCAATGAGCGGAGGACCGCAATTGAGGACCGGTTGCAGCGCACCGACATTCGCGCCCCTCTATCGGGGACAGTCAATGAGCTTTTCGTTCACACAATTGGCGGCGTTGTTAGCCCGGCAGAAAAGCTAGTCACCCTCGTGCCAACGGATGCCATCCTCAAGATACAGGCCCGGCTTTCTCCAACCGATATCGACCAAGTCTTTGCAGGCCAGCCAGTGAAGCTGCGTTTTTCTGCCTTCAACCAACGTACCACTCCAGAACTCAGCGGGCGGATCACCTATGTGTCAGCTGCTACCAGCAATGACCCAGCCACCGGCGATACCTACTATCTGGCGGATGTTGGAGTTGCGAATGGGGAATTAACGAAGCTCGGCGATAACAGGCTCTTGCCGGGCATGCCGGTGGAGGTTTTCATTTCTACCGAGGAAAGGACAGCATTTTCATTTCTATCAAAGCCGCTCACCGACCAGTTCAGCAGGGCGTTTCGCGAGCAATGAGGCTCAACGTCTGTGGGCGCCATCCGGACATGACATCGCCCTTAAATGTCCATCAGTCGGGGCGGCGCCTTATGCCGGTAAATACCGTACCAGTTCCCAAGGCCTACACTTTAAGTGTCGGCTATGCGCGAGCTTTGCTCTATCTTCGGAACGCTTCCCGCAGGTCGCTGCCCTTGTTCTCGCGCATGTCCAGGTCGGCTTCGATATGATCAATATGATGGGCCATCTGATGGCAGGCGCGGTCGAGATCGCCGCGTTCGATGGCGGTGACGATATCCTGGTGTTCCTGGTGGCCGCAGCTTGAAATGGCCGATTGGCCGTAGAGCGCGATGACCAGGGACGAGCGGGCGACGAGTTCATCCATGAAACGCTGCATGACGGCATTACCGGTCATCGAGGCAAGCGCCAGGTGGAAATCGCCGGATGCCTTGATCTCGGCGCGCCGCGCCATCTGGCCGCGCTCGTTCATCAGGCGGCCTTCTTCCATCAGCAATTGGCGAAGATGCTGGAAATGCGAAAGGCCCATATGCTTTGCGGCCTCGCGCAAAATACCCGGCTCTACCATCCGGCGGGTAGCGAAGATCTGGCGCGCTTCTTCGGGCGAGGGGTAAGCGACGAAGGCCCCGCGGTTTTTCTCGACATGGACGAGGCCTTCATAAGAGAGGGCCTGAAGAGCGCCACGGACGAGTGTGCGGCTGACGTTGAAAAGAGCGCCGACATCGGCTTCGGAAAGCTTCGTGCCGGGCGCAAGTCTACGATCGACTATCGCATCGCGAATGGCATCGCGGATAGATTGCGTGCTCGCATCGATCTGATCTTCGGCGGGCGCTGCTGCAGTTTTCATCTCGTCGTTCCAGGTTCTTGGCGTCCATTCTATCTTTCTTTGTGAGGGAAGTTAATCGCAATTTGTTGGCACTGCGTTGGTGAAATTGTATACGATCGACTGAGGGTATTGCAGACGAACGCCTATAGTTTGAGCTATTCATTTACTGTTCAAAGTTTCAGCATTATTGCCATGACGGAAATTGCATAGACTTTTCAGATGGTTGTTTGCGACCAAGGAGTCTGGCACGCTTGATGCATTGCTCTTCCCGTCACAGGGGAGACATGATGTCCAAAGCGGCTGAAATCGATATCGTATCCGTTTCCAAAGTTTATGGCAGCACGACTGCCGTCCATTCCATCAGCCTGAAGATACCCTCCGGCAGCTATTGCTGCTTCCTTGGCCCGTCCGGCTGCGGCAAGACCTCGACGCTCCGGATGATTGCCGGTCACGAGAGCATTTCGTCGGGCGATATCCGGTTGGGGAATGTTGTCGTCACCGATTTCCCGCCGGCCAAGCGCGGCACGGCGATGATGTTCCAGTCCTATGCGCTGTTTCCCCATCTCGATCTCATCGACAATGTCGCCTTCAGCCTCAAGATGAAGGGCATCGACAAGGAAGAACGCCGCGCCAAGGCGCTCGACATGCTGAAGCTGATGCAGATGGAGCCCTATGCCAACCGGCGCCCGACCCAGCTTTCCGGCGGCCAGCAGCAGCGCGTGGCGCTGGCCCGCGCACTGATCACAGATCCGGAAGCGCTGCTCCTCGACGAGCCGCTGTCGGCGCTCGACCCGTTTCTGAAGATCCGTATGCGGGCCGAACTGAAGAAGCTGCAGAAAAGCCTCGGCATTACCTTCGTGCACGTGACCCATAGCCAGGAAGAGGCAATGGCGCTGGCCGATATCATCGTCATCATGAATGACGGCCGCATCGAACAGGCAGCGCATCCACGCGAAGTGTTCGAGCGCCCGGCAACCGCCTTTGTTGCCAGGTTCATGGGCGACCACAATGTTCTGACCGGCCGTGTCATCGACAGCGGCGAGGGTAAGGTGACGCTGGAAGTCGCAGAGGGCCAGGCATTCACCGTTGCCGGTCCAGCCCATGAGCCGGGCGCCCCGATCGATATCGGCGTGCGCACCGACCGCGTCCGGCTGGCCACACCGTCGGAGAAAACACTGGGCTTCAACGGCGTCGTCTCCAATGTCGAATACCGTGGCGCCTCGGTGAAGATCACGGTCATCGGTGCAGGCAGCGACGATTTCACCGTAATCGCCACCGATGCCGATTATTTCGAGAAACCCGTATCGGTCGGCGATGCCGTACCGCTCAGCTGGGGCCTCGAGGATGCCGTCCTGCTCGGACGTATTGCCGCTTAGTCAATATTCACAATCAAAAAAGAGAGAACTGACATGACCGCTGACACCACGACTCCCATGGGCATTTCAAGGCGCGGGTTGCTGAAGACCGGTGCGGCCGCAACCGGCGCTATCGTCGGTTCCGGCCTGATCACCGGCTTTCCAACCATCTGGGCGCAGAACCCGATCACGTTGCGCCAGTTCGGCACCGGCGTCTCGAACATCAATGCCATTGCCGAAAAGTGCAAGGCCGATCTCGGCATCACGCTTGAGATGACAGCGACGGACAGCGACGCTGCTGCCCAGCGCGCCGTCACCCAGCCGGATAGCTATGATATCGCCGACATCGAATACTGGATCCTCAAGAAGGTCTTCCCGGCCGGTGTCATCCAGCCGATGGATATCAAGAAGCTGAAATATTATGACAAGATCGTGCCGCTGTTCAAATCCGGCAAGTTGAAGCCTGATAGCGTTATTGCACAGGGCACCGCGCCGCACACGGTCGGCTATGTCGAAGCACCCGGCGACAAGACCTTCGCCAAGGGCGAGACCCAGTTCTTCACCATGGTTCCGACCATTTACAACGCCGATACGCTCGGCATCCGGCCGGACCTCGTCGGCCGCGACATCACCTCCTGGGCCGATATCATGGACCCGGCCTTCAAGGGCAAGACCTCGATCCTCAACATCCCGTCGATCGGCATCATGGATGCCGCGATGATCATGGAAGCCATGGGTAACATCAAATATGCCGACAAAGGTAATATGACCAAGGAAGAGATCGACGCGACGATCGAATTCCTGATCAAGGCCAAGCAGGATGGCCAATTCCGCGCCTTTTGGAAGTCGTTCGACGAGAGCGTCAACCTGATGGCTTCTGGCGAGGTGGTCATCCAGTCAATGTGGTCGCCGGCCGTTGCCGCCGTCCGCTCGAAGGGCATCGCCTGCAAATACCAGCCGCTCAAGGAAGGCTATCGCTCATGGGGCGGCGGTCTTGGCCTTGCCTCGCATCTTCAAGGTGCACAGCTCGATGCGGCCTATGAGTATATCAACTGGTACACGTCCGGCTGGGTCGGCGGTTACCTCAACCGCCAGGGCTACTATTCCGCCGCCATGGATACCGCGAAGGAATTCATGTCGGCCGACGAATGGGGGTACTGGATCGAAGGCAAGGCCGCGACAGGCGACATCATGTCTCCGGAAGGCAAGGTGATGGAAAAGGCCGGCGCGGTGCGCGACGGCGGCTCGTTCGAGGAGCGCATGGGCAAGGTCGCCTGCTGGAACTCGGTCATGGACGAGGACCGCTATATGGTGCGTCGCTGGAACGAGTTCATCGCTGCGTAAGAATGGCTGCCCCTCACTCACCCTAGCCCTCTCCCCGCTCGCGGGGAGAGGGAACTGTTTGCGGCAAGGTCCTTCTCCCCACCTGCGTGGAGAAGGTGCCCGACAGGGCGGATGAGGCGCTTTGCCCGCATCACAAGTACTCATTCCGACTAACCCGGAGACCCAACACGTGACAGCAGTCATCACGGAAGACGACACGCAGATCGAGGCGGCCGGAAAGCCAGGGCTCAGTGCGCGCATCGGCAGGACCGCGACCAAGTTTGCCTCCTATCTCCAGGCAGTGCCCTTAGCGTTGATCCTCGGTTTCTTCTTCCTGCTGCCGATCCTGATGATAGCTGTCGTCAGTTTCTGGGACTATGACTTCGCCGGGCTCTATCCCGATTTCCTGACCATGAATTATACCGACACGCTGGGTTCGTGGGTCACCTGGAAGACCTATCTGAACACGCTGAAATATACGGCAATGGTCTGGGGGCTGACGTTGCTGATCGGCTTCTGGGTCGCCTATTTCCTCGCCTTCCATATCCGCACGACAACCATGCAGATGGTGCTGTTCCTTGTCTGCACCGTGCCGTTCCTGACATCGAACATCATCCGGATGATCTCCTGGATTCCGGTGCTCGGCCGCAACGGCCTGGTCAATACCACCTTGATCGAGATGGGCATCATCCCGAGCCCGGTCGAGTGGCTGCTCTACTCCGATTTTGCCGTGGTACTGGCCATGGTGCATTTGAACACGCTGTTCATGGTGACGCCGATCTTTAACACCTTGATGCGCATCGACCGCTCGCTGATCGAAGCGGCCCGCGATGCCGGTGCCAATGGCTGGCAGATCCTCTGGAACGTCATTATTCCGCTCGCCAAACCCGGCATCGCCATCGGTACCATTTTCGTGGTGACGCTGGTCATGGCGGATTTTTCGACGGTGCAAGTCATGTCCGGCGGCCAGAGCGCCTCGGTTGCGCTGATGATGAAGAACCAGATGTCGCTGCTGCAATATCCGGCGGCTGCCGCCAATGCGGTCGTGCTTTTGATCGTTGTGCTGTCGATGGTCGCCGCCATCCTGCGCGTCGTCGATATCCGCAAGGAGCTTTGAGATGAGCCACGAGAAACGCACCCTCGAATTCTACGTACTAGCCGCCTTCTTCACGCTGTTCGTGCTGTTCCTCTATGGCCCGCTATCGGCCGTGTTCATCCTGTCCTTCCAGGGTCCGGATGGAGGGCTGACGTTTCCGCTCAACGGGGTTTCGGTGCACTGGTTCTTCAACCTGTTCGAACAGCAGGCCGTCGGCGATTTCGGGGCGTCGTTCAAACGCTCGTTCACGCTCGGGCTGATGGTGATGATCGTCAATGTGGTGGTGTCGTTGCTCGCCGGTCTTGCCTTCCGGCGCAAGTTCCGGGGATCGACGGCGCTGTTCTATCTGACGGTTGCCAGCCTTGTCGTACCGTCGATCATCATCTCGCTCGGCATTGGCGTCGTCTTCCAGCAGTTCGGCCTGAAGCCGGCCTGGTATTCCTCGGCCTTCGGTGCGCATCTCACCTGGACACTGCCGTTCGGCGTACTGATCATGTTTGCCGTCTTCAACCGGTTTTCACCAGCCTATGAGGAGGCGGCGCGCGACCTCGGCGCCAACGCCTGGCAGACCTTCGCCCATGTTGTCCTACCGATGATTGCGCCGAGCTTGATCGGTGTCGGACTGTTCGGCTTAACGCTCTCGTACGACGAATTCGCCCGCACGTTGATGACCTCGGGCACTTACAATACCCTGCCGTTGGAGATCTACGGCATGACGACCAACGTCACGACGCCGGTCCTCTATGCGCTAGGTACCGTCACGACGCTGTTCTCCTTCTCCATCATCCTTTTGGCGCTCGCGATCATCCTGGTTCTGCGCCGCCGCCAGGCGAAAGTGGTCTGATCCCGCATGCGCATCCTTCTCGTCAATCCCAACACTACCCAATCCATGACGGACAAGGCGGCAGAAGCGGCCCGTGCCGTGGCCGGACGCGGTACCGAAATCATCACGGCGACTGCAAGCATGGGGCCGGCATCGATCGAAGGCCATTATGACGGTGCTCTGGCGTTGCCAGGCTTGCTCTCCGAAATCGCCGCAGCGGAGGAAATTGATGCGGCCGTCATAGCCTGCTTCGATGATACGGGACTGGATGCAGCCCGTTCGCTCGCCGGATTTCCGGTGCTGGGCCTGTGCGAATCAGCGCTGATGACGGCGGGATTCCTGGCGCAGCGTTTCACCGTCGTGACGACACTTGAACGCTCGCGCGTCCTGCTCGAAAATCTGACACGGCATTACGGTTTCGGCGCGCGCGCGCGGGTGCGGGCAGCCGACATTCCCGTTCTCGAACTGGAGGGTCTTGTCTCCGGGGCGCTGGGCAAGTTGCGGCGGCAAATAGAACTCGCGCTTGCAGAGGATGGTGCCGAGGCGATCATTCTCGGCTGCGCCGGCATGGCCGATCTCGCCCATGCGCTGCAACAGGAATACGGCGTGCCCGTCGTCGATGGTGTTTCGGCAGCCGTCAAGCAGGCGGAAGCGCTGGTCGCCCAGCGCCTAACCACCAGCAAGCGCGGCTCCTACGTCACGCCATTCGCCAAGACCTATGCGGGTGCGATGGCGGAGTTCTCGCCGAAGGGCATGTAGGGAGATGCCTAAAGCATCTGGAGGTTCCACATGGCGACCTCGCATCGACGGCGCGATGCCACACCGCACACCACCCACCGATCAAGAATTCCGCCGCCAGTGTCCCGGTGTCGTGCCGACAATAGTTGAGAATACCCGGGTAAAATGGCTCTGATCCGCAAAACCGCAAGCTATGGCAACGTCGGCGAGCGGTGCGTTGGACGTTCGCAGCAGCTCACGGGCCCGGTTTATCCGTTCGCTGAGAAGCCACTGATACGGTGTCATCCCGGTCGTTTCCCGAAAAGCCCGGATAAAATAGCCACGTGACAGGTTGCAGGCGTGTGCAACTTGCGCGATCGAGATGTCGCCCTCCAGACTGTCGAGAAGGATGCTTTTTGCCAGGTCTTCGTGTGAACGCGAGAGGGTTCTTATCCGAACAGGGGCGGAGTTTTGTCGTCCGCCATAACGCTGAACCAGATAGGTCCCGATCGCCGTCGTCATCTGTTCGACGAACAGCGCGCTTGCTTCCTCTGGCCTTTCAAGTGCAGGCATCAATGCGCGAGCAAGATTTGCAAGCACGATGTCCTTGGACGCGGTTTCAGCTGAAAGCGAAGTCACCCCGGTCAGTTCGGCCTCATTGGCGAATTTGATGAGCGATGCTTGCGAAATCTCGAACAAAAGGAAATCAAAAGGCGTGTTCAGATCTGCTTTGTAGTTTTCAGAGAGATCGCGGATGTAGATTGCGTTCTCAGCGAAGTCGTGCGTCGTCACGTGATGCTGGTGAAAGATGCGGCGGCTATGGCCTGCGACCAAGGAGACCCCGAGGACAAAGCCTCGGTTGCTTGCCAACGTCTTAACCTGATCGAGCCGGGCACTGCTCGTTGCCTTGCGAAAAATAGCGATGTCGGAGGTCGTCAGCGATTGGTTGACCGACAATTGCGTCAAGGAGCAACCGAACCTATCGGTCACTTTTCCAGCGGGAGATCCGATATTATTGTCGGGGATTTGAGCCAAGGCGTATTATCTCTCTCTCTAAGATGCCTAATCTGAATCAGGGCCACCGCATCTGCCCAGAGGTTCTACACGGTATTTATCAACCTGCCGTATTTTCTCTCCAGGGATGCTTTTCTACAAGATAGACGTTGGAATGAAGGATAGAAACGTTCAAATGGCGGACGTCTGAGCTGCAGACCTGGTTTCGCCGGTCAGATGATCGAGACAAATGTGAGTGAAGCATTGACGGCTAGCGACAGAATTGCGGCAGGTTTCGGCGTCCAAACAGCAAGAACACTTGTGATCAGGCCGCTTCGCGAGGCACTGCTCTCTGTCGTATATATTGATCGCTCCTACAATGACGGCGACGATCCGGTCTTGATTCCCCCTGATGATGCGTTTCTGGTGATGCTTTATCTCATCGACGTTGACCATTTCGACATCTGGCCGGACCGGCCGCCAGCGCCTTTGAAAAGGTATCCCAAAGGCTCGATCTGCCTGATCAATTTGAAAAACGGTTCCGCAATTTCAGTTCGGGGACGTTTCGAAGCGCTCGCCTTTCATATCCCAAGTGCGCATCTCGCCGAGCTCGCTGAGGACGCGGGCGAGCCGCGGATCGATAATCTTGAGATCTGCCGCGGAATTGACGACCAAGTCATCCGCAATATAGGGGCTGCTCTCATGCCCATGTTCGACATGCCGGACGAGGTGAGGGACATGCTGCTTCCGCATGTCGGGCTGGCATTCAACGCTCATCTTGCGCATCGTTACGGGCGGTCTCCCGCCCAGAGCCTTTCGGCCGCCGGCGGGCTCACTTCCATCCAGGAAAAACGGGTCAAGGCGTACATAACTGCCAACCTTTCAAGGCCGATAACGATCCATCAGATTGCCGGTGCAAGCGGGTTTGCGGCGGACGACCTGTGTTCAGGCTTCTTGGCGGCGACGGGGCAGACGGTGCTCGAGTGGATTTCGGAGCGCCGGGTAAGCACGGCCATGGCCTTTCTGAGCAAGACCGGTGAAACCATCGCCAAAGTGGCCGAAACATGCGGTTTTCCCGACGAGGATGCCTTTGCCAAAGTCTTCGGCAAAGCGGCAGGTATTACGCCGCATGAGTGGCGCTTGCGCAACCGGCACTAATGCCAGCGATAAGACATGTCTCCCGAAACTGTGCTGCGGTTCAGGGAAATTGAATTGACGCCGACGGTAAATTGCCATCGGCGCCATTCCGCTTGTGACGTCACGCCTTGATGAAGGCGAGGAGATCGGCATTCAGCACATCGGCATTGACTGTGAGCATGCCATGCGAAAAGCCGGGATAGGTCTTTATCGTGCCGTTCTTCAACAGCTTGATGGCTTTGTGCGCAGCATCTGCGATCGGCACGATCTGGTCGTCTTCACCATGTAGAACCAGCGTAGGCACAGTGATGGCCTTGAGGTCTTCAGTCTGGTCTGTTTCCGAAAAGGCCTTGATGCCATCATAGTGCGCGTTCGCAGCACCCATCATGCCCTGACGCCACCAATTCTGAATGACACCTTCATGCACTACAGCACCTTCGCGGTTGAAGCCGTAGAACGGGCCAGCTGGCACGTCGCGGAAGAACTGCGCCCGGTTGGCGGCCAGTGCGGAACGGAAGCCGTCGAAGACTTCCATCGGCAGACCTTCAGGATTAGCCGTGGTCTTCAGCATCAATGGTGGCACAGCAGAAACGAGAACGGCCTTGGCGACACGGCCTGCGGGTTCGCCATGATTGGCAACGTAGCGGGCAACTTCACCGCCACCCGTTGAGTGCCCGATATGGACGGCGTTCTTCAGGTCGAGTGCTTTAAAGACAGCAGAGGCGTCGGCGGCGTAATGGTCCATGTCGTGACCGCCGGAAACCTGCGCCGAACGTCCGTGACCTCGGCGGTCATGGGCGACGACGCGATATCCCTTTGCTAGGAAAAATAGCATTTGCGCATCCCAGTCGTCGGAAGAGAGTGGCCATCCATGATGAAAAACGATTGGCTGCGCATCCTTCGGACCCCAATCCTTATAAAAAATCTCCGTGCCGTCCGTGGTTGTAACAAAGCCCATGGTGTTGTCTCCTGTTTGTGCCTGTGTGGCGGTTGCAGCGAAGGTGGACCGGTTCGGCAGCGCGATGCCGGCGGCAAGGACAGCGCCGGCACGAAGTGCGTCACGGCGGGTGAGCGGAAAAAGACGTTCAGTCATGGCGGCTCCTGCCAGGTTGGA
This sequence comes from Pararhizobium sp. PWRC1-1, assembly GCF_049897905.1. NCBI lineage: Bacteria > Pseudomonadati > Pseudomonadota > Alphaproteobacteria > Hyphomicrobiales > Rhizobiaceae > Pararhizobium > Pararhizobium sp. PWRC1-1. Next base: position 165,881 of record NZ_JAFCXE010000009.1, read on the forward strand.
TGCGGTTGTTGTCGTCCGGTGCTGGTTCATGGGGAGAATGAACCAGCACATCGTCTCCTGCAATTGCAATAAAACTTTCGACTTAATTGCGGATATTACAATTCCGGATGTTGGGTGTTGCCTCGCTTCACGCCGGTCTTCCAGGGTTGTTGATCGTCAGCAGATGCCGAACGAGCGGTTTTTCCGGGCCGCTGTGAAAAGCCAGAACCTTGCTCTGCAAGTCGGCATCTGCATTCGAGACGCGTTTATGCTGTCGCAAATGTTCCGCCCAGGATTCAACCATGAACCATTCGGTGATCTTTTCCGGATCGGCGGAGTCTTCTGTCACGCCCCAGCCATAGGCTCCGTCCCGGCGACGCTCCGACGACATGTCTTTGAGCGCGTGCAGGAACTTGGTGCGGTTGGGCTTTTCGACGTGGTAGTCGATCAGGATGAGCACGGGACCGCGGTCGTTTGCGACCGGCTCGGCAACGAGAGGCTCCGGCCAATGGTTGGACGATACGAGGTCGGCCTCGCCGGACGGAAGCTTGATCCGGTGCATGATGAAGCCTGCGACGAGCAGTCCGGCGGCGCCGATCAGAAGCGTGCCGGGGACGCCGACCGCTTCCCCCACGGCACCCCATCCAAGGCTGCCAGCGGTCATCGCGCCGTTGAACACAGTCAGATAGACGGCGAGGCCACGACCGCGTACCCAGTTTGGCAGGACGGCCTGTGCTGCACCGTTAAGGGTGGTGAGGGCGGTAATCCATGCCGCACCCAAGAAAAGAAGGACGACGACTGCCAGCCATTGCGGCGGAGCGAGTGAGAGTGCCGCCATGACCAAAGCCGTTACGACAGCCGAACCCAGGAGTAGACCGTCGGAATTGAAGCGCTGACGCAAACGCGGCATCACCAGCGCCCCGCCGATAGCACCTGCGCCGACCGAACCGAGCAGCAGCCCGTAGAAACCGGCATCCCCTCCAAGGAGCTGGCGCGCAACCAGCGGAAGAAGTGCCCAGACCGCACTTGCAAAGGCGAAAAAGATTGCCGCCCGCAATAGTACGACGTGCAATGGCTTGCTGGCTCGGGTGTAGCGCAGTCCGGCGCGAAACGCGCCGAAGAAATTCTCGGACAAAGCGTCATCGGCATTCTTGGCGCGCGGCCACCACACCAGGGCGGCGATGACAACGATGTAGCTCGCTACATCGGCGCCGTAGGTGACGGCGGCTCCGAAAGCAGCCAGAAGCAGACCGCCTACGGCTGGACCAATGGAGCGTGCGATATTGATGCCGAGCGAGTTGAGCGCCACGGCACCCTTCACATCTTCACGCGGTACCAGTTCCGGCACGATCGCCTGCCATGTCGGCCCCATCAGGGCAGCTCCAATACCGCCCAGAAACGTCAATCCAATCAGTGCGCTGACTGACAGCATACCCATGTAGGAGAGGGTCATCAGCGAAATACTGACGCTGGCGAGCATGAGCTGGATGGCGATCAGGAACCTGCGCCGATCGAGGATGTCCGAGAGTACGCCCGCGGGGATAGCCAACAGGAAAATTGGGAGGGTGCCGGCTGCCTGAACCATGGCAACGGCTGCGGGTGCTGCCGAGAGATCGGTCATCAGCCAGGAACTGGCCACATCGCGCATGAAACTGCCGGTGTTGCCCAGGACGGTTGCTGCCCAAAGGACAGCAAAGACAGGCTGGCGCAGCGGCGCGAAACTGCCGCCTGGCGATTTTGCAGCGCTCATTTGCCGCCCCCTTTGGTGAAGTCGATCATAGCGACAATGACGAAGGCGCCGGCAAGACCAAGATGTTCAAAAAAAGCGTTGGTCGCCATCATACGCTCCATGCCGGAGGGCATCTCCCAGAACCGCAGCGCAACGAAGGTCGCAAGAAGCGTGAAGACGGCGAGGGCGAGGGCGCCAAGCCAACGCAGGAAGCCGGACAGGACCATTGCCGAAGCCGTGAGTTCGAACACAATCACGACGACGGCAAAAAAGGCCGCCGGGTAGAGGCCGAAATGCTCCATCTCGGCAACCGCGCCCTGGAAATCGAACAGCTTGGTGAGTGGCCCCTGAATATAGGCCGCACAAAGAGCGAGGAACGCCACGAAGCGGACCACAGGCGATGTGATAAGTAGAGCGAGGCCACTTTGGCGACGGGTATTGACGATCATCATCTTTTCCTCACACGGCCCAGCAGGCGCAACCGAGCGCCCCGAAGAAGCCCTTCAGATCGGCAATCGGCAGCTTCGATGTCCAGGCTCCGGCATGATCATGGCCATGGACGTTGCAAGAACTGGTGCAGCCGCAGCTCCAGATCGCGGTACGTCGCAGTGAGTTCATGCCTGCGCCTTGCGGTTCGCCCCATGCCGCATAGCCACCAAAAGCGCGCACGGGCGACCAGTCCGGCATGGCCGGAGGCACGTCATTTTCGTCGAGCGCCTTGAAGTCGCCGGCACCATAGACGATCTTGCCGCCGACCATGGTCAGTTGCGAGGACAGAAACGAGATCTCGTCTTCGGAGCAGGTGAAGAAGTCCTTGTCCGGCACGACGAGGTCGGCAAACTGGCCCTTTTCGATGCGGCCCTTCTTGCCTTCCTCATTGGAAAACCAGGTGACTTTCTCCGTCCACATGCGAAGCGCCGTCTCGCGGTCGAGGCAGTTGGCGCGCGGATAGAGCTGCATTCCACCGACTGTTTTCCCCGTCACCATCCAAGACAACGAGACCCAGGGATTATACGATGCGACACGGGTAGCATCCGTTCCAGCAGAAACATTGATACCCTTTTCAAGCATGCGCTTGATCGGTGGCGTGGCCTCGGCCACGCCATGACCGTAACGCTCGACAAAATATTCGCCCTGATAGGCCATGCGGTGCTGTGTGGCGATCCCGCCGCCAAGGGCAGCAATCCGGTCAATCGAGCGATCCGAAATCGTCTCGGCATGGTCAAAGAACCAGTTCAACCCTTCCAGCGGGATGTCCTTGTTGACCTTCTCGAAGACGTCGAGGGATCGACTGATGGTTTCATCGTAGGTGGCATGCATGCGCCAGGGCCAGCGGTTTTCGGCAAGCACACGAACCACCTCTTCAAGCTCGCCTTCCATCTCCGGCGCCATCTCGGGCCGCGGTTGACGGAAGTCTTCAAAGTCCGCAGCGGAAAAGACGAGCATTTCGCCAGCACCGTTATGGCGGAAATAATCATTGCCCTGCTTGTATTTGACCGACTGCGTCCAGTTGAGAAAGTCCTGCTTTTCTTCCTTCGGCTTCTGCGTGAAGAGATTGTAGGCAAGACGCACTGTGAGCTGTCCTTCGTCCGACAGCTTCTGAATGACCGCGTAGTCGTCCGGGTAGTTCTGGAAGCCGCCGCCCGCATCGATGACCCCCGTGATCCCGAGACGGTTCAGTTCCCGCATGAAATGGCGGGTGGAATTGACTTGGTATTCAAAGGGAAGTTTCGGCCCCTTGGAGAGCGTCGAATAAAGAATGCCGGCGTTCGGCTTGGCGAGCAGCAGCCCGGTCGGGTTGCCGTTGGCGTCGCGGGTAATCTCGCCGCCTGGCGGGTTCGGTGTGTCCTTGGTGTAGCCGACAGCGCGAAGAGCAGCACCGTTGAGCAGCGCGCGGTCATACAGGTGCAACAGAAAGACAGGCGTATCGGGCGCGATGGCATTGATCTCGTCGATCGTCGGAAGTCGTTTTTCGGCAAACTGGTGTTCGGTGAATCCGCCGACGACACGCACCCATTGGGGGGCAGGCGTGATGGCGACCTGTCGCTTCAGCATGTCCATCGCATCGGCGAGCGAGCGCACACCGTCCCAGCGGAGTTCCATGTTGAAATTGAGACCACCGCGCACGACGTGGGTGTGGTTGTCGATCAGGCCCGGCAGCACGCGCGTGCCTTTGAGGTCAACGATCTTCGTGTCCGGCCCGGCAAGCGCCATGACGTCGCTGTCTGTACCCACATCCAGGAACAGACCGTCCTTGACGGCGACCGCGGTGGCGTTCGGATTTGCGCGATCCAGCGTCGTGATCAATCCGTTGTGGAAAACGATGTCTGCGTGCATGGAAGCGGCTCCGGTCTTGATGGGATCGGCGGCATTGGCCGGTGAAAACAGGTTTGAAAAGGCGAGGCTCGATGCTGCGCCCAGGAATGTGCGGCGCGTCGTCATCAGCTTTTCCCCGATGTCGGATCTTTGCCGGGGGAGGTCGCCTCAACCACATTCGACCCGCCCTTCGGGAGGTGACCGAACATGTGCGGCTTGACCTGATGAAGCCAGGAAACGGCAGCAGGCTCACGAGCCCAAATGCTTTTTGCCAGCGGCACGAGCTGCTCGCCAACAAGGATACCAAGTAGACCGATAAGAGCGACGACAGGTGGGGCAGGCGAGCGGACATTGAGCAGGCTGTAGACCACGCCCACCAGCAGGCCGGCACCAAGTGACAAGAGATAGATTTTCATGGCTGGGACCTTCGCTTGGAGGAAGCAATTCGCTCCGGCAGGTAACGTCCTGCCGGAGCGATGCCGGCATTACTTCGCGGGGTTTGGTCCGATTCGCTTGCCATGGCTCACCCGCTCGGAGCCGCCATGGACGTGGGTGACGGCATAGTCGATGCCCATGCCGTAGGCACCGGAATGCTCTTTCACCAGGGAGGTAACCGCGTCGTAGGTCTCCTTGCGTGCCCAGTCGCGCTGCCATTCGAGCAGAACCTGCTGCCAGGTCACCGGAACGACACCTGCCTGAACCATGCGGTCCATTGCATATTTGTGCGCATCAACCGAGGTGCCACCGGAAGCATCAGCAACCATGTAGATCTCATAGTCGGTGTCGTTCATGCAGGAAAGTGCGAAGGTGGTGTTGCAAACCTCGGTCCAAAGTCCGGCGACGACGACCTTCTTGCGACCGTCTACGGCATGCTTAGCAAGCGCGTCGCGGACGTTCTGGTCGTCCCAGGAGTTCATCGAAGTGCGCTCAAGGATATCATTGCCGGGAACGACGGCAAGCAGTTCCGGGAAAGTGTTGCCGGAGAAAGAGTCCGTCTCGACTGTGGTGATTGTCGTTGGAATATTGAAGATCTTGGCCGCCTTGGCGAGACCGACAACGTTGTTCTTCAAGACCTGGCGGTCGATCGACTGGACACCAAAGGCCATCTGCGGCTGCTGGTCGATGAAGATGATCTGGCTGTTCTGCGGGGTGAGGACCTGGAGTTTATTGGACATCTGGTGTTTCCCTTTCATTGGATTGAGTAAAGGCATGGGGCAGGGGCGACGTTTCGTCTTGAAGGTTCGGACGCTGAATTGTCGGAAAGCGATGTGGCTGGAATTTTAGGCTGCAAGCGGCGTCAGTCCGGCTTCGATCTGATCACGGTAAGGTTCGTACCGAGCTGGCAGCTTCAGAACCTCGCCGAGGTGCGCGGTGTCTTCGTCGCGGTCGAAACCTGGCTCGTTGGTGGCGATCTCGAATAGCACGCCGCCGGGGGTGCGGAAATAGATCGCCCAGAAGTAATCACGGTCGATGACCGGCGTAACCTGGTATCCAGTATCCATCAAAAACTTGCGGACTTCGAGTTGTTTTGCGCGGTTTTCGACTGCAAAGGCGATGTGGTGAACCGAGCCGGCGCCCTGTCTTGCATAGGGCGTCTGGGGCAGAGCCTCAAGGTCAATCGTGTCGGCGCCGTTGCCGCCGGGCATGACGAAGCGGGTAACGTTGCCTTCGGTCTCGGCTCGCTGGTAGCCCATGAACCCGAGCAGTTCGGCGGTGGCCCCGGTCTCATGAAGGCGGAACTTGGCGCCTGAAAAACCGCGGATGGCGACGCTATCGGCGATGCCGGCTCCAGTCCAAGCTTTGCGCGCATCATCCCCCGCTTCGATCAGGGCAAATCCTTCACCGTCCGGTCCATTGAACCGCAGGCTCTTGGCGCCGAAAAGCGTATCGGCCCGAACGTTGTCCGCACCTTTTGATGTCATGCGATCCTGCCAGAAGGAGAGGGAGCCTTTCGGCACTGCGAACTGTGTCTCGCTGACTTCGCCAACGCCTGAGCGGCCGCGCATCACGTCAGGGAATGGGAAGTAGGTCATGACAGTGCCGGGTGTGCCAGCCTCATCACCGTAATAAAGGTGATAGACGTTTGGATCGTCGAAGTTCACGGTCTTCTTCACACGGCGCAGGCCAAGCGTGTCCGTGAAAAACGTGTTGTTCTGGCGGGCGTCCGACGCCATGGATGTGATGTGATGTAGCCCTTTGATATCCTTGATCATGACGTTTTCCCTTCGGTGCAGATGTCATATCTGGTGTGATTGGGAACTTACGTCAGTTGCTCGGCCGCTTGAATTGTAATAATAATTGTCAGTGAGTTGCGCAGGATGAAATAATAGATGAACGATTACAAGGCCCTCCGAACCTTTCTGCTGGCTGCCGAAAAGCGAAACTTTGCCCAGGTGGCCCGCGAACTGGACATGACGCCCGCAGCCGTCACGCGAGCGATCGCGGCGCTCGAGGATGATCTCGGAGTCCAGCTCTTCGTTCGAACGACGCGCCAGGTATCTTTGACGACAGATGGAGCGATCTATGCCGCGCAGGTTCAGCCAGCGATGGACGTACTGGAGAATGCGCGCAAAGAGGTGATGAATACGCACAAGGCGGATCACGGCCGGCTGCGGATTAGTGCGCCGACCTGGTTCGGTCAGCAGGTTCTGCCACCCATCCTGTCCGGCTTTAGGGAGCGTTTTCCGAAGATCAGCTTTGAAATCGCGCTCGGGGACGGACTGGTGGACATCATTGACGACGACTATGATCTGGCGATCCGTATCTCTGCCGCACCGTCGGACAAGTTCACGATCTGGCGGAAGATCAGCGTCGTGCGCCGGATTCTTGTCGCCGCGCCGGGCAGCCGGTTTGCGGACATGCAGCATCCGAACGAACTGAACCCCGATGATTGCCTTGCCTACAGTAGCGAAAGTAAGCGGGAAACTTGGTCATTATCGGACGGAAATGGCAGCGCTACGATCTCCGCAGGCCGGGCTTTCAGTGCCAACAGCGGCGGCGTTCTGGCCGACATGGCTGCTGGAGGGGCCGGGGTGGCGATGCTCCCGAAGTTTCACGTCGCCGAGCATCTGCGCACGGGAAGGTTGGTCCATGTGCTTGAAAACTGGTCGCCGCCTGACTTGTGGCTCACCCTCTATTACCCACCGTACCAGTCATTGCCTCCCCGGATTGCCTCATTCTCAAAGTTCTTCGAACAACAAGTGCCGGTGTTTATGACGGCGATGGAATGACCTTTGCCGAAAGAAGTGAGTTTCGCTGTTTCTAGAAAGACCTCCGAGGATGACATTACAGCAATCGGGGCGCCGGTTTTTCAAAGAGGTTTTATTGCATCCCACTGGGGGTGCCAGTTCAACGCTTTCAAGACTGCGCAACGGTTCAGAAACGGTCCGCGTGTGCACAAGCCGAATGTCGCTCTACTGCTGCCTTAAGGTAGGGGCGCGCCGTACACGCAAAAAACAATCCATGGATTTGACGTTCGTTGAAAGACAATTCCCTTTAATTTCCGCAAATTAGAGTGGATATGAATACCCTGTGTGCATGCGGTTCGATACAATCGCCGCCATGACGCCGGAAAGGGTGTCGCGAAACAGGAGAATAGAATGAGCGCTTCCAAAACCCGCAACTCCGGACTGGCCGCGGGACTTGCCGTTGCTCTTGCAATGAGCGTCTTCGGCCCGGCGCATGCTGGGGAGAGCGATCCGGACGCCACGATCAACATCGGTTCCCTTTACGAACCCCAAAATCTCGACAACACGGCCGGCGCCGGCCAGGGCATCAACGAAGCCTTCAACGGGAATGTCTATGAGGCGCTGTTCCGTCTGACGGATGCGGGTACGGTCGAGCCGTCGCTTGCCAAGGACACGAAAGTGAGCGAAGACGGCCTCACTTATACGTTCACGCTACAGCCTGGCGTGACCTTTCATTCTGGCGCACCGCTGACTTCAAAGGACGTGAAGTTCTCCATCGAGCGCGTCACGGCCGAAGCTTCCAAAAGCTCGCGCAAGAACAGCTTGAAAACCATCGCTAGCGTCGAGACGCCGGACGATTCCACGGTGGTGGTGAAACTTGCCGCGCGCTCGATCTCTCTGCCTTACAATCTGAGCTATGTCTGGATCGCCAACGACGAGGCAACAGACTTTCAAGCTAAGGAAGACGGCACTGGTCCCTACGCGCTGCAGGAATGGCGCCGTGGCTCGTCGCTCGCCATCGCGCGTTTCGACAAGTATTGGGGTGAAAAGCCGAAGAATTCCGAGGTGGTGTTTCAGTACTTCACGGAAGCGACGGCGCTCAACAACGCGCTGCTGACCGGCTCCGTCGATATCATCACCTCCGTGCAGAGCCCGGATTCGCTCGCGCAGTTCAAGGACAATCCGGAATTCACCGTCAGCGAAGGCAAGTCCACGACGAAGCTTCTGCTTGCCTATAACGACCGCGTTGCGCCCTTTGACAATGTGAAGGTTCGCAAGGCGCTTGCCCGCGCTATTGACGACGGGAAGCTCTTGAAGGCCGTCTGGGGCGATTACGGCACGCTGATCGGTTCCTTCGTGCCGCCCACGGATGCCTGGTATGCCGATCTGACCAAGGTCGATGCCTATGACCCGGAAAGTGCCAAGGCGCTGCTCAAGGAAGCCGGCTATTCCGATGGCTTCACTTTCACCATCGACACGCCGAACTATGATCCGCATCCGATCGCTGCGCAGTTCATCCAGAGCGAGCTGGCAAAGATTGGCGTCAAGGTCGAGATCAACGTCATCACTGCCAATGAGTGGTACACAAAGGTCTACAAGGCGCATGACTTCCAGGCGACCTTGCAGGAGCACGTCAACCACCGCGATATCGTCTTTTATGGCAATCCCGACTTCTACTGGGGTTACAACAACCCGAAGGTCGTCGATCTGATCAAGCAGGCGGAATCGAGCGGAACGGAGGCCGAGCAGACTGAAAAGCTGAAGGAGGCCAATACGGCCATCGCAGAGGATGCGGCCAGCAACTGGTTCTACCTCTATCCGCAGATCGTCGTGTCCAAGGCCTCGGTCAGCGGCTATCCGCTGAATGGTCTCAACTCGCAGTTCTTCACCTACGGCGTCACCAAGGCTGAATAACAACCGCACCGCCGGATACTCGACACAAGGCGCCGCCCGGCTTATGTATGCGCGGGCGGCGTCCGCGCATGAGAGGTCAAGACCATACTTTCCTACATACTCCGCCGCTCCGCCATTCTGGTGCTGTCGGTTGTCATTGCCGCGGTTATTCTGTTCGTGCTGCTGCGCCTCCTGCCGGGCGACCCCGCCAATGCGCTGGTCTCCGTCGGCGCCGATGCGGCGCAGATCGAGGCCGCCCGCAAGCAGGTTGGCTCTGACCTACCGCTCTACGAACAATTCCTGCGCTTTGCCGGCAGTCTGGCACGGTTCGATCTCGGCAGCTCCTTCGTCAGCGGCGCCCCGGTACTCGATGAAATCGGCAAGCGTCTGATCGTCACTGTGCCGCTGACACTGATGGCTTTTGTCGTTTCCATCGCCATCGCTGTACCTCTCGGAATCCTCTCCGTCGTGCGGCAGAACCGGTGGTATGGCGCTTTGATTTCGGTCGTTTCCCAGCTCGGAATTGCCGTGCCTGTGTTCTGGATCGGCATCCTTCTGGTAACGGTGTTTGCGGTCAATCTGCGGCTTTTTCCCTCCGGCGGTTTTCCCTCGCGCAGCTGGCAGGCGCCCGGCGCCGCCTTTCAGGCCTTGGTGTTGCCGGTTGTGACCATCGCCATCGTCATGTCGGCATCTCTGATCCGCTATGTGCGTTCGGCGACCCAGGATGTTCTGGGCAGTGACTACCTGCGCACCGCCCGCGCGCTGGGCGCGACCTTCTGCGAAGCGCTGATACGCCATGGCATCCGCAATGGCGCCGTTCCGGTTATTTCCGTGCTCGGTATCGAGCTGGCATCCACCCTGCTCGGCGCTGTTGTGGTGGAGCGGGTGTTTGCCCTGCCGGGCCTCGGCTCCATGCTGCTGCTCGGCATTGAACAGCGCGACTATCCCAACGTGCAGGGCGTGCTCTTCGTTTCGACGCTGCTGGTGCTACTCGTCGGCTTTGCTGCTGATCTCATCCAGCGTTTGATCGATCCACGCCTGCGCAGCCGAATTGTGGGAGGTGGGTCATGAGCGTGCCCGAGCCATTGATTGCCGGCGAAAGCGTGCCGCAAAAATCGACCATTCCCTGGCCGCTTGCGATCGGCGGACTTCTCGTCGGCCTGCATGTAGCGGTCGCGCTCATCTCCCTCGTTTGGACGCCCTATGGCGTGGCCGATATGGTGGGCGGACGGCTCGAAAGTCCTTCATTTGCGCACTGGGCCGGTACAGACCGGCTCGGCCGCGATCTCATGAGCCAGATCATGGTCGGCTCACGCATCGCGCTCGTCGTCGGCTGCGGGGCGGTCGCTCTCGGCGCCCTGATCGGCGTAACGGCTGGGGTCCTCTCAGCCTTTGCCACGCGCACGTTGGATGATGTGCTGGCCGCAGCCCTCGATATCCTCATCGCTTTCCCGACGCTGCTGCTTGCCATGCTGATCGTTGCCTCTGGAGACGGGGCAAGTCTGTGGACGGCAATCCTCGCCATCGGCATTGCCGGTTCGGCCATCGTGGCGCGGCTATCGCGCATACTTGCAAAGCGCATCCTTACAATGGATTACATCACCGCGGCGCGCATCTCCGGCACATCCTGGCCGGGCATCGTGCGCATCCATGTCCTGCCTAACATCTGGCCGACCCTCGTCGTCAATTTCGCGTTGCAATTCGGATTGGCCATCATCGCCGAGGCGTCGCTCTCCTATCTCGGGCTCGGTGCGCCGCCGCCGAATGCCTCGTGGGGCCGGCTGCTGCAGGAGGCACAGGCATCCGTCTATACCGCTCCCTTCGGCGCCATCGCTCCCGGCCTTGCGCTGGTGTCGCTGGTCATTGGTCTCAATCTCTTTGCCGACGGCCTGCGTGAGGTTGCCGATCCGACCCGCAGGACAAACCGGTGAGCACCTTGCTGTCAGTTGATAATCTTGAGATCCGCACGCCCGGGCGAGCGCTGGTTTCCGGTGTTACCTTTTCGATTGCCGCTGGTGAACGGGTAGGACTTATCGGCGAGTCTGGTTCCGGCAAGTCGTTAACGGCGCTGGCGGTGCTGGGTCTCCTGCCGGAGGCTATGCGGGTCGGCGGCTCAATTTTGCTGGACGGTCACCAGGTCATCGGTGCACGCGACCGCGATCTCGTATCGATACGCGGAACGAGCATCGCCGTCGTGTTTCAGGAGCCGATGACCGCGCTCGATCCGCTGATGCGGATCGGTCACCAAGTAGGCGAAGTAGTGCGGCGCAGGGCCACGCGCGATGGCACGGCTTGCGGCAGGGAGGAGGTGTCGCAGCGGGTTTTGGCACTTTTGGAACGCGTCGCGCTGCCGCAGGCGCATCGTATCATCAGCGCCTTCCCACACGAGATTTCCGGCGGCCAACGCCAGCGTGCAGCCATCGCCATGGCGCTCGCCTGCCGGCCAAAGCTGCTGATTGCCGACGAACCTACCACCGCGCTCGATGTCACCACGCAGATGGAAATTCTGAAGCTGCTGGAAGAATTGGTCCGGGACGAGGCGATGGGTCTGCTTTTCATCAGCCACGATCTGCCGGTGGTGGCGAGCGTTGCCACCCGCGCGCTGGTCATGCGCCACGGCAGGCTGATCGAGGAGGGGCCGGTCGCGACGCTCTTTGATCGGCCGTCGCACCCCTATACCGAGAGCCTGGTCGCCGCCGCCCGTGCGTTCGATGCGGCCCTGGAGATGACGCCATGACGCTTCTCGATCTCGCTGGAGTCTCCTTCGCCTATGGCGGCGGCAAGACGATTCTTCAGGATATAGACCTGTCCATCCGTGCAGGAAGCAATCTGGGCATTGTCGGCGAATCCGGTTCCGGTAAGACGACACTTCTAAAGCTGCTGCTTGGACTGGAGCGTGTCTCTGCCGGCACGGTCGCCTTTCGTGGCGAGAGCCTCGACACCGGCGATCGCAGCTTCATGCGCGGTTTCCGCCGTAGCGTGCAGGCTGTCTTCCAGGACCCCTATTCATCGCTTGATCCGCGCCAGCGGGTATTCGATATCATTGCAGAGCCATTGCGTTCGCTAAAAATCGAAACCGATATTGGCAATGCCGTGGCTGATGCCCTGCGGGATGTCGATCTGCCTGCCGATGTGGCTAGACGCTATCCGCATGAGTTTTCCGGCGGCCAACGCCAACGCATCGCGATCGCGCGGGCGATCGTCGCCAAGCCTGATATCGTTATCGCCGACGAGGTCGTCAGCGCACTGGACCTGTCCACCCGCACGCGCATCATCGACCTCATGCGCACCCTCTCGTCCCGCACGACCTTTATCGTGGTCTCGCACGACATCGCTCTCGTGGCACTACTTTGTGAGCAGCTGGTGGTGCTGGAGAAGGGCCTCATCGTCGAAAAGGGCGCCACACGCGACCTGCTTGCCCGCCCTGCGCACCCTTACACACAAAGACTGCTCGCGAGCATGCCGAGGATGCCGCCGACTGGCTGAGAAGCGGGCACCGGTGGTTATGCCGCGAAGGGCGGGCTTGATTGAGAAATTCCTCCCCCAGATGCGCTTATGGACAGATATCCTACCTCAGAGCCTTTTGATGGTTCGCTGTTCTTTGAACTCCCGATGGCTTTCCGTCATCATGAACTCAGCTGCAGTATTGTTCGTGCCTCCTCCCGTATCGAATGCTGCCAGCTGTTCCCCTCTGGAGGTTGAAGCCTTCAAATCTAAGGGCTGCCGGGTAAACCTGCGGCCCCTTTTTCTTCCCCGACGGAATGATTGACGACTAACGGCAGGATTGTTGTTGGCTGGTGGGAAGTGACGACCTTGGAACATCAAAGGAATTCAACAGGGCGACAGTCAAGCCTTTGACCGATCTCGCCGCCGCGAAGTCAGATCTCGAGGAGTTCACGTTCCCTGACGTGTCGGAGAACGGATTTTGTTTGCTACCGTTCACTGAGAAAGCGAATCGTCGTTGATAATGCTGGCTCAAAGGTTTTCTTTCAGCAAAACTTCGATTCTGATCTTTTCCTGGGCTGCAATCGGGTCGCGTAGGTCGGCGCGGGCGCGCATGATGCGGACGGCGCTGCGGACGGCGTGACCGGGGTCCTGTGCAATGATGGCGTCGATGCGCCCCGTGCGCAGAGCTTCTTCGCTAAAGGGCGTACGTTCGTGAACGACGACGGTCACTTTTTGCAGGTCGGCGTGTTGTGAGATTGCCGAGACCGGGATGCGGCTTTCCGGGCTGAGCACATAGGCCGCCCTGATGTCGTGGTGGCGTTCGACGACATTTTGAATGATCGCCGCTGCCCGGCTCTGGTCACCGTAGGTCTCGAGCGATGGCAAGGCTCTCAGATGTGGGAACTGTTCATTGATGATACTGTCGAAACCGCGGCGGCGTTCGATACTGTCGCGTGCCACCATGGTTTCAGCGACAATCATGATCTTGCCGGGTTCGTTGCCAAGGAAGCGGCCGATGATCCTGCCGGCGGTTGCCCCGGCTGCGAAGTTGTCGACGCCGACAAAATCGGCGGTCTTCAACTTTTCCTGGCCGGACAGAAACTGGACGAGATGGATGCCGCGCGTCATCAGGCGACTTAGAGCGTCGCGGACCTGCGGCGATTCCGGTGCCATGACAGCGACGCCGTCCACCTCTTCGGTTTCGATCGCCGCCAGATGACGCGAGAGTTGATAAGGGTCGTCGGTCGCAATCTGATCGACGGTAATTTCCGTCAGATCGGACTTCAGCGTCCGGCTTGCTTCTCCGACGCGTTGCAGCAGTTCCAGCAGATACTGATCCCCCTTGCTCGGCAGAACGAAGCGGAACCTGTAGATTTTATTGCGGGCAAGAGCCACGGCAGCGAGATTGCGGACAAAGCCAATTTTTTCAATAGCCTCCTGAACCTTACGCGAGGCCCGGGCACTGACATTCGGCCTGTCGTTCAGCACCCGGTCGACGGTGGCCAGGCTGACACCGGCGGCTTCCGCCAGATCCTTCGCGGTGGGTCGTATCATCGAGTGTCTTCCGTTCTTACGCTTTGGTCCACTGCCGTTTTCCAACAGTCTGCGCAAAAAAGCAAGAATTTGAAGTGCGCACCTCAAAATCATCTTGCATTGAGGTGCGCACCTCAGTTATACCATGACAACGACGGCGGCAAAGACGGTCGACAGACTACGAAGCCGGGTGTCGGAGGAAAGGCTTGGCCTCTTGGCTGGCCTCGAATAGTGCTCGACGAGAGCATTCAGGCACGTGCCGATGGAGGTCGGAGTGTCATTAGTTAGGGAGGAGATTTCATGCCACGTTCGTATCTGAAATCGGCATTTGCAGCCGGCGTCGTGACCGGGCTCGCATCGCTGGGAGTGACAACATCGGCTCAGGCTGAAGACTTGACTTTGTGCTGGGCTGCCTGGGATCCTGCCAATGCCTTGGTGGCACTCAGCAAGGATTTCGAGGCCAAGTCCGGCCATAAAATGAGTTTCGAATTCGTGCCCTGGCCAAACTTCGCAGACCGCATGCTGAACGAGCTAAATTCCGGCGGCAAGCTGTGCGATCTGATGATCGGCGACAGCCAATGGATCGGCGGCGCGGCGGAAAATGGCCAGTACGTAAAGCTCAATGACTTCTTCGACAAAGAAGGCATCAAGATGAGCGATTTCATTCCGGCGACCGTCACCGGCTATTCCGAATGGCCCAAGGGAACGCCGAACTACTGGGCGCTTCCCGCTTTCGGCGATGTCGTCGGCTGGAGCTACCGCAAGGACTGGTTCTCGCGGCCGGAGCTGCAGGCCGAGTTCAAGCAGAAATACGGGCATGATCTTGCCGTCCCGAAAACCTTCGAAGAGTTGAAGCATATTGCGGAATTCTTTCAGGGGCGCGTGATCGACGGAAAGACTGTCTATGGTGCCGCGATCTATACCGAACGCGGCTCCGAAGGCATCACCATGGGCGCGATGGACGTGCTCTACAGCTACGGCTTCGAATACCAGAACCCCGACAAGCCTTATGAGCTCGAGGGATATGTCAATTCCGATAAATCGGTAAAGGGCCTGGAATTCTACAAGGAGCTCTACAATTGCTGCGCTCCTCCCGGATCGTCTGACGCCTACATGTCGGAAAATATCGACGCCTACAAATCCGGCCAGGTGGCGCTGCAGATGAACTTCGCCTTTACCTGGCCTGGGATCAATGCCGACCCCAATGTCGGTGGCGACAAATCCGGCTACTTCCCCAACCCGGCGGGACCGGATGGCAAGCAGTTCGCCCAGCTAGGCGGTCAGGGCATCTCGGTGGTCGCCATTTCCGAAAAGCAGGATGCGGCCCTTGAATACATCAAGTGGTTTGCCCAGCCTGAGGTCCAGGCCAAGTGGTGGCAGTTGGGTGGCTATTCGGCGTTGCGCGCCGTGGTCGAGGATCCGGGCTTTGCCAAAAGCCAGCCCTACGCCCAGACCTTCCTTGATTCCATGGCAATCGTGAAGGATTTCTGGGCTGAGCCGTCCTATGCCTCGCTGCTGCAGGCGTCGCAGAAACGCTTCCACAACTATGTGGTTGCTGGGCAGGGCACCCCCCAGGAAGCGCTGGATGGCCTTGCCGCCGACTGGAAGGCGATCTTCGAAGACGAAGGCAAGTACTAGCCACCGACCGCGTAACCTCCCCGCGGTTTCGGGGGCTTGTGCAGGACCGGCTGATAGCCGGCCGGTCCTTGCGAACTATGCTGCTTCTGATTTAGGGGACTACCATGCTCGATTCTCCGGCCGATCGGGCCGTGGGCGAAACGCCGCCTCTCGTGTCCAAACGCAGTCAAGGGCTCTCGGACAGAGCGATCGCCTGGCTGTTTGTCGCGCCATCGATCTTCCTGCTGCTCGCCGTCAACATCTTTCCCTTGATCTGGACAGTCCGGCTGAGCTTTACCAACTTCCGCGTCAACCGCCCCAATGCCGAGGTCCAGTTCGTTGGGCTGAAAAATTACATCAGCGTCCTCACAGACGGCGATATCTGGCAGACGATGCAGGCGACGGCCCATTTCCTGATCTGGACGATCGTCCTTCAGGTCCTGATCGGCTTCGCGCTGGCCTATCTGATCAACAAGAAATTCCGCGGCAACGACATGTGGACGACGATTATCGTCCTGCCAATGATGTTGAGCCCCGCAGTCGTCGGAAACTTCTGGACATTCCTCTACCAGCCGCAAATCGGCCTGTTCAACTACGCGGTCGGCTACCTCACCGGAACGGATCCCTCCGCCTTTTCGATGATCGGCGATGTCTCGCTCGCGCCCTGGGCGATTATCATCGTTGATACCTGGATGTGGACACCGTTTGTCATGCTGATCTGCCTGGCGGGTCTGCGTTCCATCCCCGGCAGCATCTATGAAGCGGCCGAATGCGACCGCGCCAGCAAATGGCGGCAGTTCTGGACAATCACCATTCCCATGGTGTTGCCGTTCCTGATGCTCGCGGTGCTTTTCCGGGGCATCGAAAACTTCAAGATGTTCGACCTCGTGGTTCAGCTGACCGGGGGAGGGCCAGGCTCGATCACCGAGTTGACGTCCATCAACCTCAAGCGGGAAGCCTTTGAAAAGTGGCGTACGGGCTATGCGTCGGCCTATGCGGTCATCCTTTTCGTGACAGTCTTCGGCCTTGCGTCGATCTACGTCAAGGCTCTCAACAAGGTGAAACAAAGATGAGCAGCTATTCCGTTACAGAACCATCGGCTCGTCAGAAATGGGCTGCCGGAACGCTGGTCGTCATCTACGCCCTGATCACCATCCTGCCGCTGCTCTGGATCATCGCGACGAGCTTCAAGTCGCCGTCCGATGCCATTGCCTATCCGCCCAAGACCTTCTTCCAGCCGACCCTTGAAGGCTATGTCAACCTGTTCACCACCCGCACCCGGGCGACGGAACAGGATTTGAAGGAGCTCGGCGAGCCGAACACCTGGTATGACCGGATCGTGCGCAAGGATGGGTTCATCATTGCCGGACCATCGCGGTTCCTTGAGCGGTTCTCGAATTCGATGATCATCGGTTTCGGGTCGACCGTTCTGTGTATCGTGCTTGGTACGGCGGCGGCCTATGCCTTCTCGCGCTTCAAGGTCCCGCTGAAGGACGACCTGCTGTTCTTTATCCTGTCGACGCGCATGATGCCGCCGATCGCGGTCGCCATCCCGATCTTCCTGATGTTCCGGTCTCTCGGGCTCAACGATACCCATGCCGGCATGATCCTGCTCTATACCGCCGTCAACCTGTCGCTGGCGGTCTGGCTCCTCAAGGGGTTCATCGACGAGATACCGATCGAATATGAAGAGGCGGCGTTGATCGACGGCTACACGCGCTTCCAGGCTTTCTACAAGGTCGTCCTGCCGCAGGCCATGACCGGCATTGCATCAACAGCGATCTTCTGCCTGATCTTTGCCTGGAACGAGTATGCCTTCGCCGTTCTCCTGACCTCGGGCACGGCCCAGACCGCGCCGCCCTTCATTCCTACCATCATTGGTGTCGGCGGCCAGGATTGGCCGGCGGTTGCCGCAGGCGCGACGCTGTTTCTTGTACCCGTCATGATTTTCACGATTGTCCTTCGCAAGCATCTGCTGCGCGGCATCACATTTGGAGCGGTCCGCAAATGACGGATTTCATCAAGGGACTGCGCGGATTGCGGCGCGGCGCCTGGGAGATGGTCGCATCCATCCTCATCGCGCTCGGCGTGTTCATGCTGATGCAACCGTTCTCGCTGTCACTGTACTCCGCTTCCTTCATTGTCACGCTGGTGGGCACCGTGATGTTCATCATCGTCAGTCATTTTCCGGAGTAACCATGGCACAAATCAGAATTCAGAATGTGCGCAAGGAGTTCGGAGCATTCACTGCCGTCCAGTCCTCCTCGTTTACAGTGGAGGACGGCGAGTTCTTCATGCTGCTCGGACCGTCGGGTTGTGGCAAAACGACAACGTTGCGAATGATGGCGGGGCTCGAACTGCCGACCAGCGGTGAAATCTACATCGATGGCGAGGAAGTCGGCATGAAGCCGGCGAGCCAGCGCGATATCGCCTTCGTCTTCCAGATGTTCGCGCTCTACCCGCATATGAACGTGCGCAAGAATATTTCCTATCCGCTGCTAAGCCAGGGAATGCCTCGGGCCGAGGCGAGGGTACGGGTTGAAGAGGTTGCGCGTATCCTCAAGATCGAAGGTATTCTTGACCGGCCGGTCGGCGGATTGTCGGGCGGTGACCGCCAGCGCGTCGCGCTCGGTCGTGCCATCGTGCGCCGTCCGAAGGCCTTTTTCATGGACGAACCTCTTGGTGCGCTCGATGCGGAATTTCGCGAACATATGGCCGAGGAGCTGCGCGCACTTCACGATCGCATCGGTGCGACTACGGTTTACGTCACCCATGACCAGCTGGAAGCCATGCAGATGGGCGACAAGATCGTCGTCATGAACCATGGTGTCGTTGAACAGTTCGGTAAGCCACAGGACATCTATGATTGGCCAGCCACCAAATTCGTTGCCAAATTCATCGGCTCCCCGGCGATGAACTTCTTCGATTTTGACGGCATGATCGGCATTGGAAGCGATGTCATCGAGCTTTCCGGACACCGGGTTAATGTTCCTGTGTCCAGGCAGGGTGCCAGCGGCAAGCTGACAATGGGCGTTAGGCCTGAGCACATCCGCTTTTCCGATGCGTCGGCCTATCGCGGACGGGTGCTTGCCACGGAATATCTCGGCACGACGCAGATCGTCACGATGGCGACGCCCAACGGGGAGATCAAGGCACGCACGTCGGCTAAGCAATCCGTGAACACAGGCGAGATCATCGGGCTTGAATTCGATCCGCAAACGCTAACCATCTTCGACGACATGAAGGGGCAGGCGCTGCTGTCTGAAGCCAATGAGAGGGTCTTGCGCCATGGTTGATGTGGTTCTTGAAAACGTGACGAAGATATTTGCCGGCCACGCGGCGCTCGACAAGCTGTCGCTGACGATACCGGGCGGTTCCTTCGTTGTTCTCTTGGGCCCGACCGGTGCGGGAAAGACCACGACGCTGCGCATGGTTTCGGGGCTGGATAAACCGGATAGCGGCAATATCTATTTCGCCGGCCGGTCCGTCACGAACCTCACACCCGCCGAGCGCAATGTTGCGATGGTGTTCCAACAATATTCCCTCTACCCGCATTTGACCGTGCGGCAGAATCTCGAATTCCCGTTGAAGTCACCGCTGCTCAGGACGCCTAAGGCCGATATCGACCGCAAGGTGAATTCGATCGCGGAGATGCTGCAGATTTCCCACAAGCTCGACAACAAGGCGACCAATCTTTCGGGCGGCGAGATGCAGCGCGTCTCGATCGGCCGGGCCTTGGTTCGCAATCCGCAGATCTATCTCATGGATGAGCCGCTCAGCTCGCTCGACGCCAAGCTGCGGGCCGACCTGCGGATCGAACTCAAAAGCATTCAGGCGAATTCAGGCGCCACCCTACTTTACGTCACGCATGACCAGATCGAGGCGATGACGATGGCGACCCATATCGGCGTTCTTCACGAAGGTAGGCTGGTGCAATTCGGATCACCGCGCGAAATCTATGAGCGGCCGGTGAGCCTCTATACGGCGACACGGCTCGGTCAGCCGCGGATCAATGTGCTCGCCGCTGATACGTTTCCCGGTTCCCCGCCGGGAGCGGTGAACATCGGCCTGCGCCCGGAGCATATCAGCCAGGGCGATGGTCAGGAGGCACTGGTCAAACGCGTCGAGCATCTCGGCGACCAGACGCGCCTTCATTTGATATTCAAGAAAAACGACATCGTCACCGTGACCGACGCCCATACCAGGCTGAAGAGCGGAGATATCGTCAAAATCCAGCCGGACAAGCCGCTCTACTTCGACGCGGACGGCATGCGCTTAGGTTAAGGGAGCAGATATGGCACAGTTTATCAACAGGCGGGAAAACGTGGTCACCGAGGCGATCGATGGCCTGCTGGCCGTCAGCGGCGGCTCTTTGGTGCGCCTTGATGGCTATCCGCATATTCGCGTGGTTTTGCGCGGTGATTGGGACAAGTCGCAAGTGGCACTGGTATCCGGCGGCGGATCCGGACACGAGCCGGCGCATGCCGGTTTCGTCGGCAAGGGCATGCTGACTGCGGCCGTGTGCGGCGACGTCTTTGCCTCGCCGAGTGTCGATGCCGTTCTCTCCGGCATCCTGGCCGTCACCGGCCCGGCTGGATGCCTTTTGATCGTTAAGAACTACACCGGCGACCGGCTGAACTTCGGCCTGGCGGCAGAGCGCGCCCGTGCCTTCGGCCTCAATGTCAATATGGTCATCATTGGCGATGACGTCGCCTTGCCCGACCTGCCACAGGCGCGTGGTGTGGCTGGAACACTCTTCGTCCACAAGATCGCAGGCGCGCTTGCGCAGGCAGGCGCCGATCTCGAAACGGTGACGGCTGCTGCCCGGCGTGTGATCGCGGGGGTAAAAAGCATCGGCATGTCGCTGGATACGTGCACGGTTCCCGGGTCGCCGAAGGAGGATCGTATTCCCGCCGGCATGGCCGAACTGGGGCTCGGTATCCACGGGGAAGCCGGTGTGGAACAGATCGCATTCGTCGATGCAAAAACGGCCATGGGGGCCGTTGTCAGCAAACTGGCCGCCGGCATCGACGACAGGCCGCATGTTGCACTGATCAATAATCTGGGTGGCACCTCGGCGCTTGAAATGTCGGTGCTGACCCACGAGCTGATTGCCTCGTCGATCGGCAACCGGATTTCCCATGTCGTGGGGCCAGCGCCGATGATGACGTCGCTCGACATGCAGGGCTTTTCTATTTCCCTCTATCCGGCGGATGAGGCGGATATCCAGGCATTGGGCACGCCGGTTTCGATTGCGGCCTGGCCGGGATTGTCCACCGTCAAGCCCATCGTGATTGCAGTGTTGCCGGACGGATTGACGCCGATCACGCCACAGCCGTCCAACCATCAGGAGACGCGCGACTTCCTCATCAATTGCTGCAAGGTCCTGATCGCGGCCGAGGAGGATCTGAACGCGCTTGATGCCAAATCGGGCGATGGCGATACGGGATCCACGCTTGCAGGGGCTGCCCGCGCGCTCATCAGTGCGGTCGACCGCCTGCCGCTCTCGGACCACACCCAGCTCTATCGCGCCATCGGCCAGGAATTGAGCCAGACGATGGGCGGATCGTCCGGTGTCCTGCTTGCCATCTTCTTTGCGGCCGCTGGAGACGCAGCCTCAAGTGGTTTGCCGATGGCCGATTCACTGAAGGCGGGGCTTGCCCGCATGCAGGAAATCGGCGGTGCGCATCTCGGCGACCGGACGATGGTGGACGCGCTTTCACCGGCTCTCGATACGCTTGAGAAAGGTTTCAAGCCGGCGGCAGTCGCGGCGCGCGATGGCGCTAACCTCACGGCAACAATGCTCAAGGCCAAGGCCGGCCGCGCCGCCTATATCAATGCGAAACAACTCGAAGGCCACATCGACCCCGGTGCGGAGGCGGTGGCGCGGCTGTTTGAATATCTGGCGGCGTGAGGCGACCGGGAGGGAGGCGTTGCCCGGCAACGCCTTTCGAATTCTACGCCAACACGATCAGCGCGTTCGTTAGGCGAACGCGACCTTCTAATCGAGGACGCAATCCGGGCCTCGGGCGCGCCAAGGCGGGGGGATCCTGCTTTCTTTAACAGGGCATCGACACAGGCAAAGATGTTTGTCGTTTGCTCGCGCACGGATGCGGAGGGCTTATCGACGGCGACCCGACCAGCCCAAAAACCAAGCCCCCGCAAACGACCGCTTGGCCCATCCGCGTTCCAGTTTTGAAACCTTGAATGTCTATTCCTGAGCTACTCCGGTGTCGTAACGGTCAATCCGTGCGCATCAGTTTTTGCCACTCAGCGCGACGCTGCGGTCATTGTACTGTGGCGACGAACACCGCCGAGAACAGGATCAGCAACGTTGCGACAAGGTTGGTCGCCTGCGGCGAATTGATTCACCCCGTCCGGATTGCTCCAAGACCTCCGCGCAGGAACATTTCGAGCGCTTTCGACGCGACACGCGAGCGCCGCTAAAACCAAGAAACTCGGGAGAGAGTTTGCACAAACTTGAGCTGAGACACAGATACGGGATCTGACGGCCATCCTCTCATTAACGAGGACGAAACAGGCCGCACGGACTCATGCAAAAAAATTGTATACTATTTATTCCGGCATCGGGTCCCAAATTTCGTTATCAAAGTCCATTCTGGTTGATACCGATGAGGCATCACGACAGCCGAATTTCCGAAGTTTCCCTTGAAATAGCCTTCAACACTTCCCGCTAACACAAGTCTTGCCGCCTTTCTCCTGAAACGCTGCGCCTGTTGGGCGAAGATGCATTCCGCCGCAGAGCTAGCCTGCAACCGCAGTTAGTGTACAAAGCCGTCATTCTTTGTATTCGATTTGTTGCAAAATAGTTTTTGTTATTGTACACAATATTCGCGATCGAGAGGATCGCCGATCATGGAGTTTCTGCTGGAGGGCGGGAACGACTGTAGATCGGGAGCAGCAAGTAAAACAATGAGGGAGGGGACTATGAAACATGGATTTCTGCAGATCTGCGCAGTAGCCACAGCGCTTCTGGCAGCCAACGTCGCGCAGGCAGGAACGCTTGATACGGTAAAGGCCCGGGGCAAGCTGGTGTGCGGTGTGTCGCTCGCCACGCCAGGGTTTGCCGCACCAGACGACAAGGGCCGTATGCAGGGTTTCGATGCCGATGTCTGCCGCTCGGTTGCTGCCGCCGTCTTCGGTGATGGTGACAAGATCGAGTTTGTTCCAACCAATATCAATACCCGTTTCCAGGCTCTGCAATCCGGCGAGATCGACATGCTGTCGCGCCAGACAACGCAGACCTTTTCGCGCGAAGCTTCGCTCGGCCTCGATTTCGGCCCGACCGTCTTTTATGACGGCCAGGGCCTGATGGTGGCAAAATCGCTTGGTGTTTCCAGCGCCAAGGAGTTGACGGACGCTGCCATCTGCACGCTGCCGGGTACGACCACCGCGCAGAATCTCAGCGACTTCTTCCGCACGATCGGCGGTAAGTTCGAGCTCGTCGTTTTCGAAAGCCCGGATGAGAACCGGGCCGCTTTCTTCGCTGGCCGATGTGAGGCGATTTCGTCGGATCGCTCTGACCTCGCGTCGATCCGTGCGGTGGCGAACAATCCGGACGACTACATCGTCCTTCCGGAAACGATCTCAAAGGAGCCGCTCGCACCGGCCGTTCGTCAGAACGATTCCAACTGGCGCGATATCATGACGTGGTCCGTTTGGCTGCTGATGGCGGCCGAGGAAAAAGGCATTACCCAGGCGAATGTCGACGAGATGCTGAAAAGCCAGGACCCCGATATCCAGCGCATGCTTGGCGTGACCGATGAACTCGGCGCCATGCTTGGCCTTGATCACAAGTGGGGCTACAACGTCATCAAGGCCGTGGGCAATTATGGCGAGCTCTTCGAGCGCAACCTGGGTGAGAAAACGCGGCTTGGACTGACGCGAGGACCGAACGCGCAGTGGAATGCCGGTGGTCTGGTTTACGCACCGCCGTTCCGTTGAGTACATCGCTCGCGCGCATGAAGCGCGCGAGCTTTCTCCCGTTCGGCAAAACAGCGGCGAGTTTTTATGAGCTTCCTGAATAATATGCGTTTCCGCGCGTTCTGCTATCAGATCAGCGCGATCGGTCTGGTTGTCGCTGTTGCATGGACGATGTTTGCGACAGCGAGTGACAACTTGGCAAAACAGAACATTGCCACCGGCTTCGGCTTTCTGGCGCGTCAGGCCGGTTTCGTCATCAGCGAAACGGCGATCACCTACCAGCCGACCGACAGCATAGCCCGGGCGATCCTTGTCGGTATTGTCAATACTGTAAAGGTTTCGCTGCTTGCGGCAATCCTCGGAACGGTTATGGGGCTTTTCGTCGGCGTGGCGCGCATGTCGCGCAATCCGCTGTTGGCGCGGCTGGCGCTTGTCTATGTCGAGGTGCTGCGAAATGTCCCGCTGCTCCTCTATCTCTTTCTCTGGTATTCGCTGATCATCATGGTGTTTCCGCCGGTCAAACAGGCGCTCAACATCCTGCCCGGTGTCTATCTTTCCAACAGCGGGCTGGTTCTTCCGGCCGTGTTTGTCGAAAACGGCGCTGTAGTTTTCGCATTGTTCGTTTGCGCCGGTATCGCCGCAGCGGTCCTGATCCAGCGTATCAGCCAGCAGCGCCGGCTCACGACCGGAAGGTCCAATCACGGCACGGCCATTGCGTGTCTCGCCCTATTGGTGCCGCCACTCCTACTTTGGATGCTGGGCCTTGTTTCTTTCGGTTGGGACATTCCGCAGGCCGGCAGGTTCCGGCTGACCGGTGGTCTGCATGTGCGGCCGGAATTCGTGGCTTTGCTGTTTGGACTTCTTCTCAGCGTGTCCGCCAGTGTTGCCGAAATCGTCCGCGCTGGCATCCAGGCTATCGGGCCTGGACAGTGGGAGGCCGCCGCCGCACTCGGGCTTCATCGTTCGCGGGTCATGCGGCTGGTCGTGCTGCCGCAGGCCTTGCGCCTGATCATTCCGCCTTTGACGAACACGTACCTGACTGTCTTCAAGAACAGTTCACTGGCGATTGCCATCGGCTATCCGGATCTGGTGATGGTGTCCAACACAGTGATGAACCAGACCGGGCAGGCGATCGAGACCATCGCCATTTTCATGGGTGTGTATCTTGGCCTGTCGATAGCCATTTCGCTGACGATGAACTGGTACAATGCGCGCGTCGCGCTAAAGGAGCGCTGATGGCCGAAACTCAAGCTCTGCCATTACCCGTCGGCACTGCCAAGCCGCCCGTGCGGCGGTCCGGATGGGCCAAGGCCTATTTCGGCACGCCGCTGAATTCCATGATCAGCCTTGTCTCGATGGTTGCGATCTTTTTCCTGGGAAAACTGGCGTTTGGCTGGCTGGTCGTCCATGCCGCCTTCACCGGCGATGCCGCAGCCTGCAAGGCAAGCAGTGGCGCCTGCTGGCCGTTTCTTGCCGAGAAACTCCGCTACATGATCTTCGGTTTCTATCCATTCGAGGAGCAATGGCGGCCGCTGCTGGCGCTAACGCTGTTTCTGGCGAGCTGCCTGATCTCGATGATGCCCCGCGTCTGGAGCCGGGCATTGCTGTATGTGTGGCTGCTGGTTGTTCTGCCGGTTCTCTACGTTCTGATGGCGGGCGGGGTCTTCGGCCTTTCGGCGGTTGCGACATCGAGTTGGGGCGGGTTGCCGCTGTCATTCATGCTTTCCTTCATCGGGCTGGTCTGCGCCCTGCCGCTCGGTATCGGGCTTGCGCTTGCCCGCGCCTCAAGCCTGCCGGCCATTCGCATTCTGGCGGTCGGTTTCATCGAGATTGTCCGCGGCGTTCCCTTGATCAGCATCCTGTTCATGGCGACGGTGATGCTGCCGCTGTTCATGCCGGAGGGCGTGACGATCGACAAGCTCCTGCGTGCTCAGGTCGCCATCATCATCTTTGCCGCCGCTTATATCGCCGAAATCGTTCGCGGCGGCCTGCAGGATGTTCCCGAGGGCCAGTTCGAGGCCGGCTATTCTCTTGGCCTGTCCTACTGGCAGGTCATGCGAAAGATCGTCCTGCCGCAGGCACTGAAGAAAGTCATCCCGCCGATGGTCGGGCTGTTCATCGGCTTCTTCCAGGATACGACACTGGTCACCATTGTCGGCCTGCTTGATTTTCTCGACACGGTGCGCTCTGCGCTGCGGGATCCCGAGTGGCAGGGCATCGCCGTTCTCGAAGGCTATGTCTTCGCCGCCGCCGTCTATTTCACCTTCAGCGCCCTGATGGGCCTGTACAGCCGCTTCCTCGAACAGCATTTCAGGGTCACCCATGGCTAACGAAATTCATGTCATCCGCAACGCCAGCACGATCGTCGCCTATGATGAAAACAGCCAGGGGCATGCCTATCTTTCGGACGGCGACATTGCCTTTGACGCTGGTGGCTTCATCCATGTCGGCGGCCGGTATGACGGTGCGTTCGCGCACGAAATATCCGGCACGGACAAGATGGTGCTGCCCGGTTTCGTCAACGTCCATTGCCATTCCGGCGAAGAGCCGATCTCCAAGGGTCTGTTTGAAGATGAAGGCACGGCAGCTCTCTGGGGCAATGCACTCTACGAATATTCCAACCTGATCGAAATCAGCGATAGCGCGGTTGAAGCCTCCTTGACGGTGATGCTCGGGGATTTGATGCGCAGCGGCGTCACCACTCTTGTCGATATTGCCGGCCCGCACGACAAGTGGCTGCCAACCTTGGCAAGGAGCGGCGCTCGCGCCTATGTCGCGCCCGGTTTCAGAGAAGCGGCCTGGCATGTCGAGGACAGCCGCCGTCTCGATCTCGTCTGGGACAAGGGCAGGGGTTACGAGGCTTTCGCCCGGGCGTTGGAGGTTGTCGACACAGCACGCGCGCATTCATCCGGCAGGCTTGGCGGCATCGTTTCCCCCTCGCAGGTCGAGACATGCTCCGCCGAACTATTGCAGGCAGCGGCAGAGGCGGCGCGGGGACGGAACGTGCCCATCACCGTGCATGCGGCCCAGACGATGGCCGAGCATGAGGAGCTGATGCGCCGGACAGGCCTGACGGCTGTCCAGTATCTCGAAGAGCTGGGCGTACTTGGTGAAGACCTGATCGTCGGCCACTGCATTTTTGTCGATGGCCATTCCTGGACGCGGCAGCGGACCGATATCGATCTCGGCCTGCTTGCAGAGCGCGGTACCACGGTGGCGCACTGCCCCGTCACCTTTTCGCGCAGTGGTATGGTGCTGCAATCGCTCGGCCGCTATCGCCGCCGCGGCGTCAATGTGGCGCTTGGAACCGACAGTTATCCCTTCAACATGCTGGAGGAAATGCGCCAGGCGCTGATCTGCTCGCGGATTGCCGGGCGTTCGGTTTTCGATGTCGGCACGGCTGACGTGTTCGAGGCAGCGACGCTTGCCGGAGCGCGCGCGCTTGGCCGGCGCGATATCGGCCGGATAGCGCTGGGGGCCAAGGCCGATTTTCTGTCGATCGACCTGAAACATTCGTCCATGCAGCCGGTCTACGACCCCTTACGCAACCTTTTGCACTGCGCTGCGGAACGCGCCGTCGAAACGGTCTATGTGGATGGCCGCCCGGTGGTCGAAGGCGGCAGGGTGCTTCATCTTGATTATCACGGTGCTGTCGCCGAACTTCAGGATGCGCAGGATTTTGCTGTCAGACGCCTGCAGGCCAACGATCCGGCAGGGCGGCCGAACGCTCAGTTGGTAAAACGGTCGCTACCGGCGATGTGAGGACCCTCAACGATAGAGCCCTTGGTTCAAAGCTCCTCGTGGCCCAAACCGGCCGCCTTGAAACGTTGTTCGAATTCGCGCCGTAGACTACGCCTCACTTCGGCGGCGCGCTCACGCCGCTTTCTGATTTCGGTGCTCGCTGAATACGCAGGAACATCGGTCGGGCGTCCGTCTGCGTCGACCGCCACCATGGTAAAATAACAGGAATTGGTGTGCCGGCGCTCGCCGGTCCGGATATTCTCTGCCTCGACCCGGATGCCGACCTCCATCGACGTTCGGCCGGCATTGTTAATCGACGCGCGGAAGGTGACGAGTTCGCCGACATGGATCGGCTGACGGAAGACCACCTGATCGACCGACAGCGTCACTGCATATTGCTGCGAATAGCGCGAGGCGCAGGAGTAAGCGACGCGATCGAGCAGATTGAGCAGCGCACCACCATGGACCTTACCACTAAAATTGGCCATGTCTGGCGTCATTAGGACGACCATCTCGAGTTGGCTCGTGTCGTGACCAGTTTCCAAAATGCACCTCTCGGTCGAGTTTCTTGACAACCGTTCGATTATCTACACGTTTTCGGTGGTGTTCAATGCCGGACGCTGGTCCGCCCAGTGCCGGTTGTGTGGACTGCTTCCCTCTAAACTATTCGGCCATCAAGCCGTCAAAGACCTCAAGCATTGCATCGGCGATGGCCTTGCCCAATGCTGAGCCATGTTCCTTCAGCGCCTCCTCGTCCATGTCGCGGGCTGCGAGCGCGAGCGCCGAGCCTTCGGCCATGACGATTTCCTGCGCCCGCTGAATTGCCCATAGGGCGAAATCGCTGCGACCATTGATTTCCACGGTATCCATATCGATTTCCATTGTTGCCAGCGTGTCGAGTGCCTAGTTTTTACCAAAGAGCCCTTTCCATAGCAGGGGAAGGCCACGTTGGAAAACACGCTTGTAATCTTGGATGTATGCTCCAGATTGTTCTGACTGAAATTGACGGAAACGATCATGACGGATGAAGCCAAAGCGGTGTTGGTTCGCATAACCGGGCGTGTCCAGGGTGTCGGTTTCCGGTTTTGGATGCGAGGTCAAGCGCTAAGGCTTGGACTGTCTGGCTGGGTTCGTAACGAAGCCGATGGGTCGGTGGCGGCCTTGATCTGCGGACCTGAAGCAGCGATAAGCACCATGCTGGAGCGCAGTTGGATCGGCCCTCTTGGTGCATCCATTGCCGATGTCGAGGCAAAATCAGCGCCCATTGAGGGCGTGCCACTGGGATTTTGTATCATGAAATAACCAAAGCTAAATCTATGAGAAAATGGTTAAATTCCATTGTTTTTATTGGGTTTTTGCAAGTTTAGTTTGGCGTAAACCAAAACCTTGTGGCTGCTTCATCTAGCGGATGCAGCAATATTTGCTTGTCGATGCCGCACCGCAGCAATAGAAGGAATTCGTATTTTTGCGGTCAGGCATAAAACGGGGAACGATAAACGCAGACGTTCGATTCGTGAACAACAGGAGACTTCCATGTCTATTGCAGTCAATAACTTCGACAATCTCGGCCCTGACGCTGTTTCCGCTGGAACCGTTGCATCCAGGGTCAAAACCTATCGTGAATCTGCCGGTTACAGCATTGAAGACCTCGCCGTGACCTGCGGACTGGCAAATTCTGAGATTTCGGCCATTGAAGATGGCAGCGATGCCGATCCGGCCAAGTTGAGAAGGATTGCCGCAGCACTGCAGATTTCTGTATCGGCCTTGCTGGGAACCGAAGTCTAAGCCGATTGCCGCTCCCCGTCGGTTTACGACGGGCCTGCGGCGAGACGAGCTTTTGACGCAGAGTGTGGCGCCTTTCAGTGACCGCCCGCGCAGACGATCTCCAACAGAAACCGAAAATTTCCTCATCGGGCAGAATGTACTTGCATCGATCGGCTGCTTGCCGCCAAGCATCGTGTGGCGGCAGCCTTTGGCGGATGAGGGGGACAAGGCCGCTGCGGCCATGGCCCTGCCATCCGCGCTGCCGTGATTTGACCGCAGTGCGCGGCGACGTGATTGTCTTTTTCACGAAATATACCGATAAACGGGCACAAACGATGAGTCGTCCTTGCTGTCTGCCGGGCCAGGCTATCGGCCGCACATAGAGGGACTTGATAGGATTTTGACGCCGCATACCCAGGATCGGACGCTTGAGCTCCACAATGTGAGCCGCAGTTTCGGCGCAACCGTTGCGCTCGATGACGTGTCGCTGACGATTGCGTCTGGCGAAATCATCTGCCTCGTTGGCCAGTCCGGCTGCGGAAAGTCGACATTGCTGCGTATGATCGCCGGTGTCGATTTCGTCGATGCCGGCCGCATTCTGTTGAGCGGCCAGGAGGTTTCCGGACCGTCCCGTTTCGTCGAGCCGGAAGACCGCAAGATCGGTTTCGTGTTCCAGGACTTTGCTCTTTTTCCGCATTTGACCGTCGAGCAGAATATCCTGTTCGGCCTGAAACGACGTCCGAAACAGGAGGCCGTAGGCAGAACTGACGACGTGATTGCGCATATCGGCATTGCGCATCTCAAGGGGCGCTATCCGCATATGCTGTCGGGTGGCGAGCAGCAGCGTGTGGCTCTTGCCCGCGCGCTGGCTCCGCAGCCGGGTATCCTGTTGATGGATGAGCCGTTTTCCAATCTTGACCGGGGGCTGAGGGAAAAGGTTCGAGATGAAACTCTGTCGCTCCTGAGAGGCCTCGGTACGACGGTGATCATGGTCACCCACGATCCGGAAGAGGCGCTTTCAGCCGGCGACCGGGTGGTGTTGATGAAGGCCGGCCGGATCGTTCAGATGGGATCGGGTTACGATTTGCATGATCGCCCGGTGTCTGCCTATGCGGCAGAATTCTTCTGTGCTTTCAACAGGATTTCAGGCGTCTATCGCAACGGGCATGTCGAAACTGCGATCGGCCGGTTTGCACACGTGCTGGACGCACGCGAAGGGACGTCGACGACGCTGTATATCCGCCCACAGGGAATTTCGGTCTCACCCGGTCCGGGCGATCTGTCCGGGCAATTGAAAAGCCGCATATTCCTTGGCGAGGTCGAACAGCTTGCCATCACCGTCGACGGGTTGGAGCAACCGCTACAGGTGCGCACCATGCACCGCTTACCGCCGGATACGGAGACGGTCGGCCTGTCCGTTTCGCCAAATAGCTGGCTGGCGTTTCCTGCGGTGTAAGCGGGCGCGCTCTCTTGGCAAGGCGGTTTACGGTAAAGTCACCCACGTAAACTTGACTACTTTCATCAATTAATGCTCGACAGCTTGGCATCGTCCACCTGGAGAGACTTATGAACACGTCAAGCATCGCGAAATCCACCCTGTTTACGGCGTCATTGCTCCTCAGCACGAGCGCTGTCTCGGCTGCCGAACTCAACATATACACGACCCGCGAGCCGGGCCTCATTCAGCCGCTGCTCGATTCGTTCACGGCAGCGACAGGCACTAAGGTCAACACGGTCTTCATGAAGGACGGCTTGGCTGAGCGCGTCGCGACCGAAGGCGCGAGCTCGCCGGCCGATATCCTGATGACGGTCGATGCCGGAAACCTGATCGATCTCGTCGAAAAGGGCATCACCCAGCCGGTCGAATCCACAGTTCTGACAGAATCGATCCCCGCGCAGCTGCGCGATGAGAAGGGTCATTGGTTCGCGCTGTCGATGCGCGCCCGCGTCATCTATGCCGCCAAGGATCTCGACCTGACGGCCTTCAACTATGAAGACCTGGCCGATCCGAAATGGAAGGGCAAGATCTGCATTCGCTCCGGCCAGCATCCCTACAACACAGCTCTGTTTGCCGATCACATCGCCCATTACGGCGCTGAAGCAACCGAAAAGTGGCTGACGGGTCTCAAGGACAATCTTGCCCGCAAGGCCGCCGGTGGCGACCGTGACGGTGCCAAGGACATTCTCGGCGGCATTTGCGATATTGCCATCGCCAACTCCTACTATGTCGGCCTGATGCGCTCGGGCAAGGGTGGCGAAGAGCAGGTTACATGGGGCAATGCCATCAAGGTCGTGCTGCCGACGTTCAAGGATGGCGGCACGCAGGTCAATGTCAGCGGTGCTGCGGTTGCAAAGAACGCACCGAACAAGGCCGAAGCCGTCAAGCTCTTGGAATATCTCGTCTCCGACGAAGCCCAGAAGATCTATGCGGAAGCCAATTTCGAATATCCTGTCAAGGCCGGTGCCGCAGCTGATCCGATCGTCGCTTCGTTCGGCGAGCTGAAGATCGATCCGAAGCCGCTGACGGAAATCGTCAGCCATCGCAAGCAGGCGAGCGAACTGGTCGACAAGGTTGGCTTCGACAACTAAAAGACGGCAGGCGTCCGCGTTATCGGGGGCGCCTTTTCTTGCTGTCAAAAAAATGGATTTCAACCGATGATCAGCGCCGCCCGAAGTTGGCCCAGAGGCCGCGCTGGAGCCCACTGGTTGCTTGGCGCGGGCACAATCGCCTGTCTGGTGATGCTGCCGATCTTTGCCCTGTTCCTGCAGGCGATCCAGGGCTCTGCCGGGCTCTGGTCTCATCTCGTCTCGACCATATTGCCGACCGCCTTGGTGGAAACGGCCATTCTGCTCGGTGGCGTCGGGCTGATCACCGCTATTCTTGGCACGTCCACTGCCTGGTTGGTCACCGCTTATGCCTTTCCCGGTCGCCGCGTGCTCGAATGGGCGCTGTTGCTGCCGCTTGCGGTCCCGACCTACATCATCGCCTATGCCTATCTCGACATCCTGCACCCGATCGGCTCGGTGCAGGGCGCGATCCGCTGGCTGCTTGGCTATTCCACCCCGAGGGAATTCCGCCTGCCGGATGTGCGCTCGATGACGGGCTGCATCCTGCTTCTGGGTTTCGTGCTCTATCCCTATGTCTACATTCCAACGCGGGCGATGTTCCTGACGCAGTCGGCCAATCTGATCGATGCGTCGCGCACACTCGGAATTTCGCGCCGCGCCGTCTTCTGGCATGTCGCACTGCCACTGGCCCGGCCTGCGGTCGCCGTCGGTGTCAGCCTCGCGCTGATGGAAACTCTCAACGACATCGGCGCCTCCGAATTCCTCGGCGTGCGGACGCTGACCGTCTCCATCTACACGACCTGGATCACCCGCACCGACCTGCCCGGGGCATCGCAGATTGCCCTGTCATTGCTGATGGTCGTGGTAGTGCTGGTGGCTTTCGAAAAATGGGCGAGGGGCAAGCAACGCTACTCAACCGGCTCGCAACGCAGCCGCGCCTTCGAGCCGCGCCGGGTGTCCTCTGCAAAAGGTCTGATATTGTTCGCTGCCGGGCTCTCGCCGATCCTCATCGGCTTTGGAGCGCCTGCGATCTATCTCGTTAGCGCGGCGTGGAAGCGGATCGGATTTGCCGGGCTTTCGCCGCGCTTTCTCAACGAAGCCTTCAACACCATCGTTCTTGCCTCAGCCGCCACGGTCATCACGGTGCTGTTCGGCCTGCTCATCTCCTATGCCAGCCGCCTGCGGCCGGGGGCAACGACCACGTGGCTGCAGCGGCTTTCGACGCTCGGCTATGCGGCGCCTGGCACGGTCGTTGCCATTGGCGTTCTGATCGTGCTCGCCACAGTCGATGGTTTCATCGATCGCACGGCAATCGCCTGGTTCGGCGTATCGACGGGCTTGCTGTTCATCGGTTCGGGTGCTGCATTGGTCTATGCATATACCGTCCGGTTCCTCGCCATCTCGGCAGGCGGCATCGATGCAGGTCTGGCGCGTATCCCCGTGTCCTTCGACCATGCCTCGCGGGTCCTTGGCCAATCGGCGGCTGGTACGTTCCGTCATGTCCATCTGCCGTTGTCGAAGGCGGCGATCACGGCCGCCGGTCTGCTGGTCTTCGTGGATTGCGTCAAGGAACTGCCCGCCACGCTGCTGCTGCGGCCGCTCAACGTCGAGACATTCGCAACGCATCTCTATGGCGAAGCCGCAAGGGGCACCTATGAGGAGGCGTCCATCGCGGCTCTGGCCATAGTTGTCATCGGGATACTGCCGGTCATTGTGCTGTCGCGGATGGGGCAGGCCCGCCAGTAACCGCATCGGTCCGGCATGTTTACATGGCATGGTCAATGTTGGTTCAGGTCAGGATCATCGCCAGCATCCAGATCGCCATGGCAACCATCATGACGTTCTCCGTCAGCGAGACGAAGCCGAGCGGCACATTGCTGTCGCCGCCGACGCAGGCGCATTTCAGCTCGCGCTTGTCGATATAGACGGCCTTGAATACCGAGACCGCACCGATTGTACCGATGACCAATGCGACGGGGATCGAGATCCAGTTGAGTGCGCCGGCAATCATCAGGATACCAGCGCCCGCTTCCGCGAAGGGATAGATATAGCTGTAGCGAACCCAGCGCTTGGCGAGCAGGTCATAGTTGAGGAACATCGTCGAAAAACTCTCGATGTTCTGCAGCTTGAGGATCGCCAGCACGGCCATGCTAAAGGCGATGAACCATTCGGCTGCGCGGACCGTGAAAACGCTGCCATGAACGGCATAGCTGGTCGCCAGCGCCATCAGCGCGGTGACGGCGAAAACGGCGATGACCGGCCGGTATGTCACGGCCTTCGGGTTGCGCACGGTCTTGCCTAGATGCCCGCGCAGTTCATCGTAGCCGCCAATCCGGACGCCGTCGATAAAGGTTTGCGGCGTCGTCTGAACGCCGTGTTCGGTCTTGAATGCGTCCGTTTGTTCGCGGGTGGTCAGCCAGCGGTCGTCTACCGCATAACCCTGCCGCTCCAGAAAATCCTTGGCCTTCAGGCCGTAGGGGCAGGTATGTTTATCCATCACCATCCGGTAGAGGGTGGCGGTTTTTGATGTCTTGTCGAGCATATCGCAATCTTTCTTTTCGCTTGGTTCGGTCGATTGCAAAGACTATAAAATCCGTACCATGGTACGGAGTCAAGCGATGAAAGAGACAACGATTGCAGGGTTGGCGCGCGAGGGCGGTGTCGGGGTCGAAACGGTACGCTATTATCAGCGGCGCGGTCTGCTGGGCACGCCGCAGCGCACCGGTGGCGTGGGCCTGGCCGGCGGCATCCGGCGCTACGGCGACGACGACATCCGCCGCCTGCGGTTCATCCGGACGGCCCAGACGGCAGGCTTTACTCTGGACGAGATCGGTGAACTGCTGGCGCTGGATGCCGGCGAGGACCGGCATCGCGCCAATACCCTGGCGCGGGAGCGCATTATTGCACTCGATGCGAAAATTGCCGAACTGAGCGCCGCACGTGCTTCGCTGCTGCGGCTCGCCGATGCCTGCGGCTCCAGCGAAAAAGGCCCGTGTCCGATCATCACGGCGTTCGACCAGGAGTAACGGGATGACGGAGGCTGTCAGTCGGCCCGCGAGCGCCTGTAGGCGTTGAGGACGGCGGTGGCGATAGCGATATCCTGAACAGCGACGCCTGTCAGATCGGCGATGGTGATGTCGCCGGGATGGCCCCGGCCCACGACCTTGCCACCAACCACGGCTCCGAGCTCGCCGCAGTTTTCGGCTGAAATATCCCCAGCTCGGAATGCCGTGGAAAACTCGCCGTGATCGAGAGACTGTTCCAGACTGTCGCAGATGCGGCGGCCGGCACGCGCCACCAGTGCTGCGTCCAGTTCCTGCTTGCCGGGCGCGTCTGCGCCGATTGCGGTAATGTGCGTGCCGGGTTGGATCCATGCATTGCGGATCAATGGTTCGCGGGAGGGTGTGGTTGTGATGATAATCTCGGCGTCACGGCAAAGGCGCTCAAGATCGGAAGACACGCTCGCGTCTATACCTTCGCCGTTGAGCACGTTTGCCGTCTCCCGCGCCTTTTCTTGTGAACGCCCCCAGATGGTGAAGGCAAACCGTGTTTCCGGCATCGCCTGCCGCAGGCAACGGACCTGCCAGCGTGCCTGAATACCGGTTCCGATGATCGCGACCCGCCGCGCATCGGGACGGCAAAGCGCCCGGGTTGCGATGGCGCCGCCAAGGCCTGTGCGAAGGTCTGTGAGAAATCCTTCATCAAGCAGGATCGCCTCGAGCACGCCGGTTTGCGCGGAAAAGGCCAGCATCACGCCGTTCGATGTCGGCAAGCCGATCGATGGATTGCCGTAGAAACCGGCTGCGATCTTGACGACGAAGGTCGGATCGCCGGCGATATGACCGTATTTGATATGGCAATCGCCATCCTTTTCCGGAAAGGCGAGATAGCTGACCGGCGGCATCGTCGCCAGGCCAGCAGATGCGGCGATATAGGCGGCCTGGACGGCCGCATGCGCACTGTCGAGATCTATCAGGGCTTCGATCTCTGATCGCGACAGGATGATCATTCGTCTACCGATCGGTCCTGGTTGAGATACTTGTAGACGGTCGCGCGGCCCATGCCGAGGATGCGCGAGATATAGGCGGCGGAATTCTTGCCGCCGAATGCGCCGTCGCTGGAGAGGTCCTTGACCACCTGTTGCTTCTGCTCGCGGGTCAGCCCAGCGATGATCAGCCCGCGCGACCCTGTCCAGTTCTGGATATATTCGTTGATGCGCTCGTGCCAGTCCTCCTTGAACAGGCTGGCCGGCTTGGCATGGTCGACGGGAACTGATGCAAATGCACTCAATGTCTGCATCACCGCATGAAAATGCGAGACGTCGGCATTGATGCACATTACGGCAATCGGCCGCTCGGCGCTGTCGCGCAGGATGATGCTGATCGACTTGATCCGGCGGCCGTCCCAGTTGACTTTTTCATAGGGGCCGAGAAGCCGTTCACTCGGGCGGAAATCAATTTCGTGCAACAGCGAAGGCTCGCCGATCTCGCGCTTGGAAAAATTCCCGGCGATGTGCGCAGCCGTCTCCGTGTCAAGATCGTGCAGAACGACCTCGACGAACGGCTGGAACAACTGGGCGACGCCATCGCAAACGGCCGCATAGGAGGCGAGTTCAGGCTTCATCCCCTCATGTCCTCATGAAGTCTGCGAGACGCGCCAGCCCGGCCTCTAGATGATGCTTTTGTGCCCCGATGCCGATGCGGACATAGCCGTCGAGACCGTAGACGTCGCCCGGCACCAGCATGACGCTCTTTTGCTCCCGCACGCGATCGACCAGCACCGACGAGTTGATGTCGCGGTTATAGCGGACGAAAGCCATACCGCCGGCACGCGGCGGCAGGTAGGAAAATAGGATATTATGCGCCTCGATCCATGAGGTCAGCAGCGCCCGGTTTTCCCGCAGCAGATGGCGGCTGCGCGACAGGATTTCGGCGCGCTTGTTCGGTTGCAAGACGATATTGGCGATGTGCTCGCTGAGTGCCCCGGTGGTGATCGAGGTATAGTCCTTGCGCTGCCAGGTGCCGTAGATTTCCTTGGCCGGGCCGACCAGCCAGCCGAGCCGCAGGCCCGGCAGCGCCATTGCCTTGGAAAGCCCGGCGGTCACGACGGCTTTTTCGTAGAGATCGGCAAAGCTGATGGACTCTTCGGTATCCAGTTCTGAACCCTTGTAGATCTCGTCGGCATGCAGATAGACGCCGTGTTCGTGGGCGATATCGACGAGTGCAGCCATCGTTTCGCGCGGCAAGAGGCTGCCGGTCGGATTGTTCGGATTGCACAGGCTTATCATCTTGGTTTTCGGCGTCACGGCGGCGCGAACCTCGTCGAGATCGGGCAGCCATCCCAGCTCCTCGCGCAGCACGATCTCCTTGACGGTGACGCCAAGTGCCTTTGCCCAGCCACGGATCTGCAGGTAGTTCGGGACGAACAGCACCAGCTCGTCGCCGGGCTCCAAAAGGGTCATGACAAGGATGAAGTTTGCTTCCGCCGAACCATTGGTGACCATGACGTTTTCACGGTCGCGGTGCTTGTAGAGCCGGGCGATGGTATCGCGCAGCTCGACGCCGCCATTGGTCCAGCCGTAACCGAGTTCGACCTCATGCAGGCCGAGCAGCTGATCGGGTGTGAGCAGTTCCTTCAGTGAATAGGGATGGACGCCGCTGTCGGAGAGATTGAACTCCACGAGGTTTTCATAAAGCGACTGAATCCGTTCGAGCGTGAATTCCTCGATCTGCATGAGTATATCTCCCTGTTGGCTACGCTGCAGGTTTAGCATGGAGAATATAGACTATAAAGTACATAATAGATAAAAAGTCTACATTCTGTGTTGATAGGACCTGATTGCGAATCCCGAAACCGGATGTTATGAGTGCGCTCTATCGAGAAAGGAGGGCTGCGCAATGAACACATTTTTCTGGCACCATCGCCAGCGTGGCCCCGTCAACGCCCTGCAAATGCGTTTGCAGGGCTGACCAAAGTCCGTTTCTCTTAGAAAACCGCCTTCTGGTCTGCCCTTTGTGGCACTGCAGCGCTGATCCTGTTGGTTCGAGCTGCTGTATTTTTCGATCCGCCGCGCGCATCGCATCGATGATGGCTTGAGAGCCCTCGATGGATGTTTGTGCGGCAAGACCAGAGACCGATCATGACCCTTATCAACATCCGCAATCTCGGCATCGTGCTGGGCAGCCCGCTTTTCTCCAGGCTCAGCCTCGTCATCAACGCCGGCGACCGCATCGGCCTCGTCGCCGCCAACGGCCGGGGAAAATCGACGCTGTTTCGCTGCCTTGCCGGCGCCCTTGAGGCGAACGAAGGCGAGATCACCAAGGCACGCGGCCTGACCATCGGCTATGTCGAGCAGAATGTTCCCGCGCGCCTGTTCGATCTGCCCTTTTACGCCGCCGTGCTGGACGCGCTGTCCGGCGACCAGCAGGAGAGCGAAAGCTGGCGTGTCGATGTCGTGCTGGAGGAGCTCGATGTGCCGGAAGCCCTGCGGCAGCGGCCGTTGAAGCAACTGAGCGGCGGCTGGCAGCGTATTGCCATGCTTGCCCGCGTCTGGGTAACCGAGCCGGATGTGCTGATGCTCGACGAGCCGACCAACCATCTCGATCTCGGCAAGATCGCCACGCTTGAGGCGTGGCTGAATGCACTGCCGCGGGACGTGCCGGTCATCATCGCCAGCCATGACCGCGCTTTCCTCGACACGGTCACCAACCGCACGCTCTTTCTCCGCGCCGAACAATCGCAGATCTTTCCGTTGTCTTACACGCGGGCGCGGGTGGCCCTGGATGAGGCCGACGCTGCCGATGAACGCCGCTATCAGCGCGATATCAAGGTCGCCGATCAATTGCGCAAGCAGGCGGCCAAGCTCAACAATATCGGCATCAATTCCGGCAGCGATCTCTTGGTCGTTAAGACCAAGCAGTTGAAGCAGCGGGCGGACAAGCTCGAAGATGCCGGTAAGCCGGCCCATCTGGAGCGCTCAGCCGGGGCGATCAGGCTCGCCAATCGCGGCACCCATGCCAAGGTGTTGATCACGCTGGAGGATGCCACTGTGCAGACGCCGGATGGCGCCTTGTTGTTCAAGATCGGCAAGCAGTTCGTCTGCCAGGGTGACCGGATCGTGCTTCTCGGGGCCAACGGCGCTGGAAAGACCCGCCTTGTCTCGATGCTGCGCAGGGCGGTCGAACAGCCGGAAGTGGCGCTGGATGGCATCAAGGCGACGCCATCGCTGGTTCTCGGCTATGGCGATCAGGCGCTCGCCGATCTTCGCAATGAAGACACCCCGATGGGGACGATCATTCGCCGGTTCGATATCGGCGACCAGCGGGCGCGGGCGCTGCTGGCAGGCGCTGGAATGTCCATCGAGCTTCAGGCCCGGTCGGTCGGGCAGCTGTCGGGTGGTCAGAAGGCACGGCTCGGCATGCTGATCCTGCGGCTGATCAACCCCAACTTCTACCTGCTCGACGAGCCGACCAACCATCTGGATATCGACGGTCAGGAGGCGCTCGAGGGCGAACTGATGGCGCATCAGGCGAGTTGCCTGTTCGTCTCGCACGACCGCAGTTTCGTCCGCTCGGTCGCCAATCGCTTCTGGCTGATCGAAAAGAAGAAGCTGGTCGAGGTTGATAGTCCCGAAGGGTTTTTGGTCGAAGCCGCCAAACAAAACTAGGCGAATAGCGACGGCCGGGAGACCGGCCGTCCCCTCGAGCGGCAAAGGGCGACCACAGTTTGGCCGTTGCGCTTTTTGCCTGTTTTTCCTATAGCCGGGACACGGGATGACGCGCGCGCCGGTATCCCGATCCCGTCTTTCGGCGTGTCCGGTTTCCCGATGTCCCATTCCCATAAACCAAAACCGGACAACCGTTTTCGAATGTTCGTACCCATTCTGGCCGGCGCTACTCTGCGCGAGCGGCTGATTGCCTGTGTCGGTGCGCTGATCGGTATCGGCTTGACGGGTCTGATCAGCAGTTATCTGCTCGGGCAGGGGCCGCATCTGCCGTTGATCGTGGCACCGATGGGTGCATCCGCCGTGCTGTTGTTTGCGGTTCCGGCCAGCCCATTGGCGCAGCCATGGTCGATCATCGGCGGCAATACGATTTCGGCGCTGGTGGGTATCATCACCGCCTCTCTGATCCACGATCCGATTATTGCCTCCGGCGTGGGCGTATCACTTGCCATCGCTGCAATGTCGCTGGCGCGCTGCCTGCATCCGCCGGGGGGAGCTGCGGCCCTGACTGCCGTGCTCGGCGGGCCGGTCGTTGCCAGTTGGGGGTTGTTGTTTCCGTTTGTGCCGGTCGGCCTGAATTCCTGCATTCTGGTTGCGCTCGGTTTGCTGTTTCACAAGCTTGCCCGGCGCAACTATCCGCATGTCGCCGCCATACCGGCGGTCAACACACACCAGACCGCAGACCCACCCGCATCGCTGCGTGTCGGCTTCCGCGAAGAGGATCTGGACGCAGCGCTGGCCGCGTTCGACGAAACCTTTGACATAAACCGGGGTGATCTCAGCCGTTTGTTGCAGCAGGTCGAGCTTCAGGCAACCATCCGCGCGCATGGTGATATCCGCTGCGCCGACATCATGTCCCGCGACGTCATCTCGATTGACGCCGGTGCCGGCCCTGCCGATGCACGCGCGCTGCTTTTGAAGCACAATATCCGGACGCTGTCGGTCATGGATGAGTATGGCCGTCTGGCCGGGACGATCGGTTTGCGGGAGCTTTCCAAGGAGGCCGATCGTGTCGGCGACATCCTGTCGAAGGCCGCCACCGCCTCGGACACCGATCCGGCATTTTCACTGTTGCCGGTTCTTACCGACGGCCACGCACATGCCGTCATCGTCATCGACAGCGAGCATCGGATACTCGGCTTGATATCTCAGGCCGATCTTTTGAGCGCGGCAGCACGCGCTTTGCCAGCGGCTGAACGGTAAGGCACGGCTTGGCCTTGATGGGGGCAGCGCCCGTTGGCGCACGCCCCCTGAGCGTTTTTTCAGAGGCCAGCGATCTTCATCAGGTCTTCCCGTGCGCCGGGGGCCGTCGCCAGTACCGGCGAACCCTTGGTCAACTGCTCTCCTTCGACAGGGAAGGGATGATGCCAGCCGCCTGCTTCCTTGACGAGGCAATAGCCGGCAAGGCAATCCCAGGCGTGCATGTAGGGCTCATAATAACCCACCAGACGGCCGGCGGCGACATATGCGAGCATCAGCGCGCCGGAGCCATTGCGGATAAAATTGCCGCCCGCTGCCAAAAGATCCTCGACCATTTTTCCGACAAACGCAGGCGCAACATGGTTGTTGGCGCCAATGCCGGTGACGGCATTGCGGATAGTGCGGGAAGGGTCGAGGGTCAGCACCCGGCCGTTGAGCGTCGCGCCCTTGCCGCTCGCGCTGGCGTAGAGTTCGTCGTGGCACGGCGCGCAGATGACGCCGATTACCGGTTCGTTGTTGTGCAGCACGGCGATCGAGACGCACCAGTTCGGCATGCCGTTGACGAAAGGGCTGGTGCCGTCGATCGGATCGACCACCCAAGTGTAGCCGGAATTGCCGGGGGCAAGACCATATTCCTCGCCCAGGAACCCGTCACCCGGGTTAACCTCGGCGACGCGGGCACGAATGAGGTTCTCGACCTCGCGATCGGCAATGGAAACGACGTCCTGCAGGTCGCGTTTGGTTTCGATCACCAGCGTCTCGCGCCTGTTGTAATAGTCGAGCGCAACGCTGCCTGCTTCCTTGGCGATAGCCTTTGCCAGGGCGAAACGCGCGTCGAGCGCGGAGATCTGCGATGTCATGAAATAGTCCTTCTATAATATTGAATGGCTCAGCCGTTGATGATGGCGATACCGCGTCCCTTGAAGCCGATAGCGACTTCGGTCGCCGGTGCCAAGGCTCGCTCGACGGCCGGATCGACGACGAAAAGCCTACCTGTGCTTGTCTCTACCTCGTATTCGACATGGTCGCCAAGATAGGCGGAATGGGTGATCTGGCCGGGAAACGCGGCGCCTGACGCCGGTTCGAGCGTGATCGAATTCGGGCGCACAGCCAGTTTTGCGGGTCCGGGCCGCGCGTTGCGGCTCGGAACCCGATGTTCGAGCGCACCGATACGGATGGTGGCGTCGGCACCATCGACACTGATGACGTCACAGGCAACCACGTTTGCCTCGCCCATGAAGTCGGCGATGAAGGCCGAGGCTGGCGCTTCGTAGAGATCGCGGGGCGAGCCTTCCTGCGCGACCACACCGTCCTTCATGATGACGATCCGGTCGGAGACGGCGAGCGCTTCGTCCTGATCATGGGTCACGTAGACGGCGGTGAAGCCGAGGCGCTGCTGCAGGTCGCGGATTTCGGTGCGCACCTGACGGCGCAGGCGGGCGTCGAGATTGGACAGCGGCTCATCGAGCAACAGCACCTGCGGTTCGAGCACGAGGGCGCGGGCAACGGCAACGCGCTGCTGCTGGCCGCCGGAAAGCTCGGCGGGAAGCCGTCCGCCCATGCCGGCGAGGCCGACGAGTTTCAGACCTTCTTCCGCCCGTTCGCGGGCTTCCTTCTTCTTCAGGCCGGACGATTCCAGGCCATAGGCGACATTGTCGAGCGAGCTCATATGCGGAAACAGCGCGTAGGACTGGAACACCATCGAAACGTCGCGCTCGTTGGCGGGCAGCATGGTCACGTCCTTGCCGCCGATCATGATCTTGCCGGAGGTCGGATGTTCGAGGCCGGCCAGCATGCGCAGCGTCGTGGTTTTGCCGCAACCCGACGGGCCGAGCAGAGTGACGAGTTGGCCGGGCTCGATGGTCAGCGACAGGTCGTGAATGGCGGTGAAGGCGCCAAACTGTTTCTGGATGTTTTGAAAGACGACCGAGCCGGCGCGAGGGGTGATCATACGGTTTTCTCCTGACCGAGGGAAAGGGAAGGGGTTGTGGTGACGCCGGCGACGCGATTTTCGCGCCGCAGCCGCCGTTCTCCGACGAGAAGCTGGAAGCCGGCGATGACGACGATCATCACCACGATCAGCATCGAGGAATAGGCGATCGCAACGCCATACTCGCCGTTTTCGACGAGGCCGACGATATAGGACGTCGCCATGTTGTATTCGGCGCTGACGAGGAAGATGACGGCGCTGATCGAGGTGATGGCCCGCACGAAAGAGTAGACCAATGCCGCGGTGATTGCCGGGCGCAACAGCGGCAGGATGACCTTGCGGATCGTCCTAAAGCTGTTGGCGCGCAGGGTCAGAGATGCCTCGTCGAGGCTCTTGTCGAGCTGGCTCATCGCCGCCACGCCGCCGCGCACGCCGACTGGCATGTTGCGGAAGACGAAGCAGGCAATCAGGATCAGTGCCGTGCCGGTCATTTCCAGCGGCGGCAGGTTGAAGGCCATGATGTAGCTGATACCGATGACCGTTCCTGGAATGGCAAAGCTCATCATCAGGGCGAATTCGAAGACGTTGCGACCGGCGAATTTCTGGCGGACGATAAGATAGGCCGTCAGCAACCCGACGGCAGCCGTCAGCGGTGCCGAAATTAACGCGATCTCGATCGTCGTCCAGAAGGAATTCCAGGCCACACCGGTCCAGGCCAGTGCCCCATCTCGGACTTCGACGGAGAATGAGCGGGCGTAGTGATCGAGCGTCAGCGAATTGTCCAGTCCCCAGGTCTTCACGAAGCCGCCGACCAGGATCATGCCATAGATGACGATCGTGAAGATCATCCACGGGATGACCATGGCATGCACGGCGATCGAAATTGAGCGGGGCAGCGCGATATGCGAGCCGCTGTCACCCTTGCCGGTCACGGTGGCGAAATTCTTGCCGGCCAGCCAATAGCGCTGGGCAAGGAACGCCGTCAGCGTAAAGCAGAGCAGGATGATGGCAAGCACCGCGGCGCGCGAGGGATCGTTCTGCGAGCCGACCACGGCAAAGAAGATTTCGGTCGAGAGCACGCCA
Organism: Pararhizobium sp. PWRC1-1; assembly: GCF_049897905.1. Lineage (NCBI taxonomy): Bacteria > Pseudomonadati > Pseudomonadota > Alphaproteobacteria > Hyphomicrobiales > Rhizobiaceae > Pararhizobium > Pararhizobium sp. PWRC1-1. The sequence goes on from NZ_JAFCXE010000009.1 coordinate 209,536, forward strand.
TGGCTACCGCCGAGCACCAGCGGATTGCCGAAATCGGCCATGCTTTCGATAAAGCCGATCAGGAAGGCATTGGCGATGCCCGGTTTCATCAAGGGCAGCGATACGCGCCAGAAGGTGCGCCAGCGGTCAGCCCGCAGCGTCTGGGACGCTTCTTCCATGGATGGGCTGACGCCTTCGACGACGCCGATGAGCACGAGGAAGGAAATGGGCGTGAACGACAGGACCTGGGCGATCCAGATGCCGGTCAGGCCATAGAGCCAGCGGCCGGGTTCGATGCCGAACAGGCTGGACAGGCTTTCGGTAATGACGCCGGCGCGGCCGAACAGCAGGGTCAGGGCAAGACCGATGACGAAGGGTGGGGTGATGATCGGCAGCACGGTCAAAAGCCGCAGGCCCTTCTTGAAGGGGAAGCGCGTGCGGGTGGCGACCAGCGCAAAGGCAAGCCCCATGATGGTCGAGCCGCCAGCCGTCATCAATGCCAGCCAGAGCGTGCGCCAGGCAACGCCGCATCGTTCACCGCCGACAACGCAGCCGAGGCTCCAGATCGAATTGTCCTGGATGTTGCGGGTAAAACTGTCGGGATTGAACGAGCCGTCGAAATCCTGGAACGCGCCGACCAGCATGCTGCCGACCGGGTAGAACACGAAGATCGCAACAAGGAAAACCAGGATGGCGATCGAGGCGACGACGAAGGCATCGCCCTTCATGACACCACGTTCAGCAAGGCCGAAGGAGAAGATGAGAACGAAGGCAAATGCTGAAAGCACCGCGCCGGCGCCCATCGACGGCTGGCCATCTGCCAGCGCGCCGAATAGCGTTTCGCTGACCGTCCAGGACCAGCCGGAAAAGCCGATCGCCAGTCCCTGAAGCGTCAGAAACAGCACGCCGACGGCGCCTGCCGTGGCAAGCAATGTTCCACGCCGCATCGGATCGCGAATGAACCGTGCTGCCACTGCGGCTGCCATGATGAGGCCGGCAACGGCCAGCCACCAGCGGCCGTAGCTGAGGATCTGCAGGATGCCCGGTGCGACGGAGGCCTCTGTCGGAAAGCCGGAAAACCAGCCAAATCCGAGGAACCCACCTTCGATCCGGTACCACGGAACAAGAAGGAAGGCAGCAATGCCTAATCCGAGGACAATATCCAGCCTACGGTTGCGATGGTCCATGACGATCCCCGCGCCTTTTCATGATGCAAATATGGAATTAGGAGTTGCCGGAGACCGCGCCGCAATCTGTGGAGGGTTTGCGCGATCCCCGGCCGGGAGAAACTTTGCGTCAGACCGTGGCGACGATATCCACGGCCTGACTGGTTTCTCTCAGTTGGCGTTGGCGCTGATTTCGCGGTCCCAGCGCTCAAGCAGTTCCTTGCGCTTGGCCGGATCGCCATAGGTCTTGAAGTCGTAGTCGATCAGCTTGATGTCCTCGAAGCGCGGTGCCTCCTTAGGGATTTCCGCCGTCTTGTTGGACGGCAACTGGAAGGATTTCGCATCCTTCATGCGCGACTGCACGTCCGGCTTCAGCGCCCAGTCGTACCAGGTCTTGGCGTTGTCGAGGTTCTTTGCGCCCTTGATGATCGACATCGAGCCGATCTCGTATCCGGTACCTTCGCATGGCGCGACCGACTTGACCGGGAAACCTTCGGCCGTCTGGGCAACGGCGTCATGCATGAAGACGATGCCGATCGCCGTTTCGCCGCGTGCAGCCGCCTTGACCGGGGCAGAGCCGGACTTGGTGTATTGCGAAATATTGGCGTTGAGCTTCTTTAGATAGTCATAGGCCTGGTCTTCACCCATGATCTGGACCAATGAGGCGAGCGCCGTATAGGCGGTGCCGGACGAGTTCGGGTTGGCGATCTGGATTTCGCCCTTGAACGCCGGGTCGAGAAGGTCCGCCCAGCACTTCGGTTCCTTGAAGCCCTTGGTCTTGAAAATCTCGATATTGTAGCCCCAGCCGAGAGCGCCGGCGTAAACGCCGACCGTCTTGTAGCCGGAGCTTTCCGCCTGCTTCTTTGCCCAATCCTGCAACTGGTCGAGCATCGGTGACTTGTATTCAAGCGTCAGGTTTTCAGATGCCGCCTGCAGATGCGGATCGCCGGTTCCTGCCCACCAGATGTCGGTCTTCGGGTTGCGCGCCTCGGCGCGTATCTTGGCATAGGTCTCGCCCGATGACAGGCGCACCATGTTGACCTTGATGTCGCCGTGCGCCTTCTCGAAGTCGCCCTTCATCTGCTCGCAGATGACCACATCGGCCGAGCAGATCAGGTTGAGATCGCCGGCAGCGTGGGCCGAAAAGGCCGAAAGTGACGTTCCCGCGGCGAACGCAGCGGCGGCAATATATCGTGAACCCATGGATTTTCCTCCTGTTGAAGCGGCGCCTCCACGCCATCAGCTTTTGCAAGCGTGTGCAAATGCTGCATGAGATGAAAACGTCTGTCAAACGGAATCTTCACAAAACTGTCACATTTCGGCTAATCTAATACTTGCACGCAATTGCAAAATTGTGCAGATTATCCATCTAGGGTGGAGTGCAGCGGTGTCGCAAAAACTATTCGTCAGTGCTCAGGAAGTGGCGGAAAAAGCGGGCGTTTCGCGCTCTGCGGTTTCCCGTACATTCACGTCAGGTGCCAGCGTATCGCCGAAAACGCGCCAGAAGGTGCTCGACGCCGCCGAGGCGCTCGGCTACCACGTCAATCATCTGGCCCGTGGCCTCATGCGCAACGAAAGTGGCATCGTCTGCCTGATCGTCTCAGAAATCGGAACGCCCTATCGCTCCGCGCTGCTGCGTGCGCTGACGCAACAGTTGCAGAATTCCGGCAAGGTCGCGATGCTGATCAACACCGACCGGTCGGATGGCAGTGTCGATCTCGCGCTCCGGCAGGCGATCCGCTACCGGGCCGATGCCTCGGTCATCCTGTCCGGCCTGCCGGACAAGTCGATCACCGATCTCTGTCTGAGGAACGGTCAGCGGCTGGTGCTGATCAACAGGGATGACGACCGGGAAGGGCCACTCAAGATCAACCTGGATGACGCGGAGGCGGCGGCGCGTATTGCCACGGCGTTCGTGCGGGCCGGCTGCCGTAAGCTTGCCTTTGCCAATTCCCAGGCCGGCACCCCGAGCCTGATGGCACGCGAGCGCGGCTTCGTTGCTGCCGCCAAGGGGCTGGGTCTGGATGTGATCGTCGAACGGTTCGGCCATACCGGGTATGAAAGCGGCCGCGTCGTTGCCCAACAACTTTTGACCCGCAAGGAGCGCCCCGACGCGGTGTTCTGCGCCACCGATCTGCTTGCCTGCGGCTTCATGGATGCCGCCCGGCATCAGTTTTCGATGTCTGTTCCAGATCAGATTTGTGTGGCCGGTTTCGACGATATCGAACAGGCGTGCTGGTCATCCTACGGGCTGACCACATTTGCGCAGCCTGTGGACACGATTGCACGCGAGGCCGTGTCGTGGCTGGTATCAGAGGCCGAATTCGAGAACCATACGGTGCGCCTGCATGCCGATCTGGTTTGGCGAACGTCGATTAGGGGCGGTTGAGCCTCATGGGCGGCGCTGTGAAAAAATCGTCGAAAAAACCATCGACTTTTCTATCCGAACTGGCGCCTTTTACCGGCATGTTGTTGAAGGAGCGAATGTGCGTGCAGTTCGCAGCCCTTTGTTATCGCATCCGCGCCGATGGTGGCCTCTTCGAGGTGCTGTTGGTGACGAGCCGCGATAGCGGCCGCTGGATCATTCCCAAGGGCTGGCCGATGGCCGGCAAAAAGCCGCATGAGGTCGCTGCGATAGAGGCTTTTGAGGAGGCCGGCGTGCGCGGAAAGGCGAAGAAAAGGCCGTTCGGATATTTCACCTATCTGAAGGTGTTCGACAATGGACATCGTGCGCCTTGCTGCGTTCAGGTCCATCTGCTTGATGTTAAAGAGAGTTGCGACGTCTTTCGGGAGAAAGGACAACGGCTCAGCGAATGGGTGTCATGCGTCGAGGCGGCCCGGCGTGTTCGCGAGCCGGAGCTGAAAGAGCTTTTTCTGTCGGTGCAACGGGCTCTGTTGTAGAGCCCTCGGCGGATGAGTGCAGTCTGAATCATCAACAAGGGATTTACTCTCACGATCACGTTATGAGCGCGATCAGCCCCAAGAAAAACGCCCTGCTGCGTGCCTACCCAAAGCGTTCCATGGCAAAATCTGCGGGCGCGACGGTATATCCAGGCGTAGCCGGACCGTTCAGACGGCTCGTTTTCGATAGCACCATGCTATTGTTGTTGACCATTGTAACAGTCAGCAAGAGCGCGGTGCCGAGAACAAAGCCAAATGCGAGATAAGAAAACTTTGCAAGCATATTAGTAACTCCTATCTACCTCTCCCCGGAAACGCGAGGGGGATGGTAAAGTTCCACGAAGTGGAAAGGATCGTGGCGTTGCACGATGCGATGGCGCCGGGTAACGAACGGCGCCGCGATCCAAGGGTAAATCCACCGTCTGACAGCGGGGATTGCTGCCTTGGAAGTTGACCATGCAGCTGATGCATGGGTGGCCTGAAGTATTGGCGCTGTTACTCCATAATCGGGAGGCCTATAAACAGCTCATCACAACGACAACGGCGCCGCCGAATGGCTGCCGGGCCGGAAAGCCCTAGAAAGGGGATCATCATGAACGTAGCACGCTCTTTCAACAATTGGCGCAAGTACCGTCAGACGGTCACCGAACTTGGCCGTATGACCTCTCGCGAACTGCGCGACCTCGGCATTGACCGCGCTGACATCCAGAGCATCGCCCGCGCCTCGGTCGCTCGCTAATCGCTTAAATTACCGCCTCCAGCGAAGTTTCCTGAAACGCCCGTTGTCTTGCAGCGGGCGTTTCTGCGTTTGGCGCCATGGACGAAGGATGGTGCGCCAGCGCCTCCTTGAAACTTCCGGGACAGCGCGCTCCAATTTGTCATTCGCGTTCATACATGGTTGTGCCAATCTACCCGAAATCTGATTCCGGGGGGCGAGAGATTGGAACATGCTTTTTTACAGCGGGCGGCGTTGTCGCGGCCTGATGTGAATGCCGACGATGCCATGGGCCTTTTTGTCGCTCACTATGGTCTATCAGGCCCGATCACCGAACTCGGCAGCCAGCAGGACCGCAATTATCGCATCGACGCGGCAAGCGGCCGTTTCGTCCTGAAGATTTGCCGCGCCAACTATGCGACTGTCGAGCTCGAAGCGCAAAACGCCGCATTGCGCCATATTGCCGGCAAGGCCGCTTTGCCCCGCGTGCCGAAAGTGGTCACCGCCGGCAATGGCGCCGACATCCTGTTCGTCATGGTGCGCGGCGAGAATTACCAGATCCGCCTGCTCGATTATATCGAGGGCCAGCCGCTGACGCGGCGCAGACATCTGCCGGCGGTGACAGTCGCGGCACTCGGCACTCTGGGCGGCCGGCTGGCGCTGGCACTTGCTGATTTTACGCATCCCGGACTGTCTCGGGACCTGCAGTGGGATCTGCGAAACGCCGAACCGGTCGTCAGCCATCTCCTGTCGGCGGTGAAGAATACGGATCGCAAGCAGCGCATCAGCCAGGCGATGGATGCAGCCATGCGCCAGCTCGACGGACTGAAGCCGCAACTCCGGCAACAGGCGATCCATCATGACATCACCGACGACAATGTCGTCAGCTTGCCGAATGACAGCGGCCAGCTCATGCCTGATGGCGTGATCGATTTCGGCGATGTCATCCATGGCTGGCTGGTCGCCGATCTCGCCGTCACCTGCGCCTCGCTGCTGCATCATGGCGATGGCGATCCCTTCATTATAGTGCCTGCGATCAAGGCGTTCCACACTGTTTTCCCGCTCAACGAGGCGGAACTGCGCGCGCTCTGGCCGCTAATCGTGGCGCGTGCCGCCGTGCTTGTGGCAAGCAGCGAGCAGCAACTCGCGCTCGATCCTGACAACAGCTATGTCAGCGGTAATATCGATCTCGAACGGTTGATTTTTGACGTCGCGATTTCGGTGCCGTCTGCCGTGATGGAAATCGCCATCCTTCAGTCCGTCGGCCAACCGGGCGATCAGGGTGCTACCATCACCGGGGAGCAGCTGCTACCGGAAGTCGACCTGTCCGGGATCACGGTGATCGCCCTGGACACGCAAAGTGACCTGTTCGATGGCATTGCATGGCCGCAGCCCGGCCTCGACGACCGGCTGCTTTTGGCGGCATCGGGCGAAAACAATGCCGTCTCGACGCGGTACGGCGAATACCGGCTGACCCGGACAGTATTGCTTTCACCACAGCCTGCGGAAACATGCGCTCTTCATGTCGATCTGCTTCTACCAGTGGGCAGCACCGTGTCCGCGCCTTTTGGCGGCATTCTGAAAATCACTGATGGCGGCTTGATACTGCTGGGGCGGGATGCCGCGCTGCATCTGTCCGGCCTCGATGCCTTGCCGGGTCCGGATGACTTCATCCATCCCGGTCAACCGCTTGGTGTCGTTGCCGCCAAAACCGGTGACAACGGCGTGCTGCGCGTGCAGCTCTGCCGCGACAAGGACATGGTGCCGCCACTCTTTGTCTTGCCCAATCACGCTGCCGCATGGAAAGTTCTTTGTCCATCACCGGCAAAGCTCCTTGGCTTCGACTGCGATGCACCAGTGCCGCTAAGTGCAATGCTTCTCGCTCGCCGCCAGAACCATTTCGCCAAGCCGCAAAAGAACTATTACGAAACGCCGCCGCAGATCGAGCGCGGCTTGCGCGAGCATATGGTCAATGTTGAAGGGCGCGCCTATCTCGACATGGTCAACAACGTTACCATCCTTGGCCACGGTCATCCGCGCCTTGCCGATGCCGTTCACCGGCAGTGGCAGCGGCTGAACACCAACTCCCGGTTCCACTATGCCTCCGTCGCTGATTTTTCCGAACGGCTGGCAGCTCTTGCGCCGGAAGGCCTGGATACGGTTTTCCTGGTCAATAGCGGCTCGGAAGCCAATGACCTGGCTCTCCGGCTGGCCTGGGCAGCCACCGGTGCACGCAACATGCTATGCCTGCTGGAAGGCTATCATGGCTGGTCGATAGCCAGCGACGCGGTCTCCACCTCGATTGCCGATAATCCGCAGGCGTTGACCACACGGCCGGACTGGGTGCATCCGGTGATGTCGCCCAACACCTATCGCGGCCCGTTTCGCGGGGCCGGCTCGACCGCCGCCTATGTTGACGCCGTCATGCCGACGCTTGAAAAACTGGACTGCGACGGCAAGGGACTGGCCGGCTTCATCTGCGAATGCGTCTATGGCAATGCCGGCGGCATTCCGCTGCCGCCGGGTTACCTCAAGGACATCTACGCTCTGGTACGAGCGCGCGGCGGCGTCTGCATTGCCGATGAGGTGCAGGTTGGATATGGCCGTCTCGGACATCACTTCTGGGGGTTCGACGAGCAGGGCGTGGTCCCCGATATCATCACCATCGCCAAGGGCATGGGCAACGGCCACCCGCTCGGCGCCGTCATCACCACAAAGCCGATTGCCGATGCGCTGGAGAAGGAAGGCTATTTCTTCTCATCCGCCGGCGGCAGTCCGGTCAGTTCCGTGGTCGGCATGGCGGTGCTCGATATCATGCGCGACGAGAAGCTGCAGGAGAACGCCCGTGTCGTCGGCGATCACCTGAAGCGGCGCCTTGAAGCTCTGGCCCAGCGTTTTCCTCTTGTGGGCGCCGTGCATGGTATGGGCCTTTATCTTGGGCTGGAATTCGTCCGTGACCGCGAGACGCTGATGCCGGCAACAGGCGAAACGGCGGCGATCTGTGACCGGCTTCTCCAGCTCGGCGTCATCATGCAGCCGACCGGCGATTATCTGAACGTCCTGAAGATCAAGCCGCCGCTTTGCCTGTCGCGGGAAAGTGCTGATTTCTTTGCCGATATGCTTGAGCGGGTCCTTTCGCAAGGATGGTAGGAAAAGGGCCAGTCCCTGTTGAATTGCGCCCGCGGATTGGCTTAGCTTACGCCATATTCATGGCAAGCAGCGAGTAGCATCATGACGCAGACGGCCGATATCATCATCCTCAACGCGCGTATTCTGACATTGGATGACGACAATCCCGGCGCCGAAGCGGTTGCGCTTGCAGACGGCCGGATCGTGGCGGTCGGCACCGAAGCCGAAGTCGATCCGTTTCGCGGCAAGGACACAAAAGTGATCGATGCGGCTGGAGGCACTGTGCTTCCGGGGTTCTCGGAAAACCACATGCATCTGTTTTCCGGGGCTGCCGAACTCGATCATCTGCAGTTATCTGGGGTGAAGGGGATTGCGGCCCTGACGGAAGCCGTCAGGGCTTATGCGGCGACGCGTGCGACAGAAAAGGTCCTGTTCGCACAAGGCGCCGACTACACGCTGCTGGGCGACAGCGAACGGCTAACCCGCCATCACCTCGATACAATCCTGTCCCATCAGCCTCTTGTCCTGTTCGCGCCGGATCATCATACCGCCTGGGCAAATACGGCAGCGCTTGAACTGGTTGACATGCTTCACGGTGCCGAACTTGGCCCGGGCAACGAGGTGATGATGGGCGGCGATGACCTGGCAACCGGGGAATTGCGCGAGATGGAGGCTTTCAGTCCACTGCAGGCCGCCGGTGGTTTCGACCGATACCGGCTGGGCCTGTCCACAGGCGGAGAACCGGATCCCTATCCGAACGAAGCGGAATGGGCGCAGGATATCGCCGTGATGCGGCGCGGACTGGATTATTGCGCGCGGCATGGCATTACCACAGTCCAGAATATGGATGGCAACCTCTATCAGCTGGAATTGCTTGCGGCGATCGAGAAGGAGGATGGTGGCCTGCCGTGCCGTGTCATCATTCCCTTCCACTTCAAGAACTTCATGTCACTCGACATGCTTGAAAAGGCTTCCGATCTGGCCCGCCGTTTTGACAGCGACTGGCTGTCTTCCGGTATCGTCAAGGTTTTCTACGACGGCGTGCTGGACAGCTGGACGGCCGTGATGGTCGAGCCCTATGCCGACAAACCCGGTGATTGCGGCGAGGGCCTGTTTACCCCCGAGACCTTCCGCGCCGTTGCGGTGGAAGCCGACCGGCGCGGGCTGCAGATCGCAGTTCACGCGATTGGCGACGGTGCGGTGCGCGCGGTGCTGGATGGGTACGAGGCAGCCAGACGGGAAAACGGCGCGCGCGACAGCCGCCACCGGATCGAGCATATCGAGGTCGTGCATCCCGATGATATCAACCGCTTCGCCAGCCTTGGTGTCATCGCCTCGATGCAGCCGCCGCATCCGCCGGGCTGCGCAGGCCTGCCTCTGGAACCAACGGTATCGCGCATCGGCCGCAATCGCTGGCCCGTTAGCTATGCCTGGAGAACGCTGAAGGATGCAGGTTCGCATGTCTGCTTTGCTTCCGATTGGCCGGTTTCGCCGATCGATCCGCTGATCGGCATCGAGGCCGCCATCATCCGCCAGCGCTGGTCACCGAGCGATCCGGACCAGTCCTTTTCGCTGATGGAGGCGCTCAAGGCCTATTGCGTCGAGGGTGCCTATGCGGAGTTCAAGGAGGACCGCAAGGGCAGGATCAAGACGGGTTACCTTGCAGATATCGTTGTCCTCAGCGGCGATGTCGAAACGGTTGCGACCGACACGCTCCATACAATCAGGCCGGTCATAACCATCTGCGGCGGCCGCATAAGTTTTTCCTCCTGATAAAGATTTCTTCCTCATCAAACAGAATCGTGTTGTCAACGCGAGGCCGCTGTGGTCACCTAGCGCAAAGCCGAAAAGGCGGGAACAGCAGCTTCATGCAACGGGTAGTGTGCCGTAAATGGCGGAATTGAACGCGGTCGAAATCCGCCATGTTTCTAAGATATTCGGCTTTGGCGAGTTTGCGTTCGCCGCCGTCGACAACACATCGGTATCGATCCAGCAGAACGAGTTCTTTACGCTTCTGGGGCCATCCGGATGCGGCAAGACCACCTTGTTGCGGCTAATCGCCGGGTTCGAATATCCAACCTCTGGCGAGATCATTTTGAGCGGCGAGAATATCGCCGCCATGCCGCCCTTCAAGCGGCCGATCAATACCGTTTTCCAGAGCTACGCGCTGTTTCCACATATGACGGTGGCGGAAAATATCGGCTTTGGTCTCACCATGCTCGGCAAGCCGAAGCAGGAGATCAAGGACCGCGTCGATGCCATGCTGAAGCTTGTGCGCATGGAAGCGCTTGCCGGTCGCCGTACGAGCCAGATTTCCGGTGGCCAGCAGCAGCGTGTTGCGCTCGCCCGTGCCCTTGCCCCCCAGCCGAAGGTTCTGCTGCTCGATGAGCCGCTGTCGGCGCTCGACTACAAGCTGCGCAAGGACATGCAGATCGAGTTGAAGCGACTGCAGGCGGAAACCGGCATCACCTTTATCTTCGTCACCCATGACCAGGAAGAAGCGCTGACCATGTCGGACCGCATCGCCGTGATGTCGTCGGGCAAGATCCTGCAGGTCGGCAACCCAAGAGAGATCTATGACGCTCCGGCGGATCGTTTCGTCGCCGATTTCATCGGCGAGACCAATTTCCTGAAAGGCCGGATCAGTTCGGTGACAGACGGCATCGCTGATGTCGATACGCCGGTCGCCGGCCGCATCTCGGCAACGGTACCACAGGATTTCCATGCCGAAGGCGAGGTGACGGTGGTTCTGAGGCCGGAACATGCAACGCTCTGCGCGCCGGACCAGTCGATCGTCAGCCAGATGACCGGCATGCTCGAAAACGTCGTCTATTTCGGCACGGATACGCACTATCACGTCCGCCTTTCCGACGGCGAGACGCTGTTTACCCTGCGAGAGCAGAACAAACCGCTGCAGAGCGCACCGTTCAACCAGGGCGACACGGTTGGCATCGCGCTCGAAGCCAATGCCGCCCGGGTGTTGAGGAACTGAGATGACGGACATGCCGGGGACGATCGGAGCGGAAAAGAGCAGGGATATCCGGGAACGGTGGCTGCTCTCGCTTCCCGCCCTCCTGATCATCCTTCTCGCATCGACCGGCCCGCTGCTGATCGTTCTCGTCTATTCCTTCCTGATACCCGGCCCCTATGGCGACGTGCAATGGCTGCCTTCGCTTGAGGGCTGGATCGGCGTCGTAATGGAGAAGGATATTTTCGACGGCACCGTCTCGCTTGCCGATGCGCATGTGTCGATCTTTATGCGCTCTGTCATGCTGTCGTTGGCAACGACGGTTCTGACGTTGCTGGTCGGTTTTCCGACGGCCTATTTCATTGCCACCCGGCCGGAAAAAACCCGGGAACTCTGGCTGTTCCTGATTACCATTCCCTTCTGGACCAATCTTCTCATCCGCACGTTCGCGATCCTCGAAATCATCCGCAACGAAGGCCTGATCAATGGTTTGATGTTGAAGTTCGGTCTGATTTCGAAGCCCGTCCAGATGCTCTTCACTGACGGCGCGATCCTGACGGGCATGGTCTATGTCTATCTGCCGCTGATGGTGCTGCCGCTCTATGCCAGCATGGAAAAGCTGGATTTCCGGCTGGTGGAGGCGGCCTATGATCTCTATGCCACGCCCTTCAGGGTGCTGCGAAAAATCATCTTTCCGCTGGTCAAGCCCGGCGTCATTGCCGGCTCGATCCTCGTCTTCATTCCAGCGCTCGGCGCCTATGTAACGCCAAGCATTCTCGGTGGCGGCAAGAACATGATGCTCGGCAATCTGATCGAGCTGCAATTCGGACAGGGCCGGAACTGGCCGCTCGGCTCGGCGCTGTCGATCACGCTGATGCTGATCGTCATGGCGGCGCTGCTCGTCTATGTCCGCAATGCGGGATCTCAAGGGAGCCGGCATGGCTAGGACATTCTCCATCCGGCGTCAGCGCGGTTTTACCGCCATTGCGATGGCCTGTTTCTTCGCGCTTTATCTGCCAATCGCGGTGCTGGTCTTCTATTCGTTCAATGCGGGCGAATCCCTTGCGTCCTTCAACGGGATTTCGCTGCGCTGGTTCACCAAAGCCTTTCAAAACCAGCAGGTGATCGACGCTTCCATCCGCTCGCTGCAGATCGCCTCGTTTGCCGCTGTCGTTGCCACCATTGCAGCCACCATGGCGGCGCTGGCGACCACCCGGACGGAGCCCTATCGCGGCCTGACGCTGAAATATGCCTTTATCAACCAGCCCTTGATGATCCCCGAAATCGTCACGGCCGTCGCTCTTCTGATCTTCTTTGCCCGCATCAAGATCTGGACCGGTTATTCCGGCCTTGGCTACCTCATCGCTGCCCATACGGCGTTCTGCATCCCGTTTGCCTATCTGCCGATCCGGGCGCGGCTGGAGAATATGGATCTGACGCTGGAGAAGGCGGCTGCCGATCTCTATGCGACGCCATGGAATGCCTTCCGTTACGTCACCTTGCCGCTGCTTTGGCCGGGCATTCTTGCCGGTTTCATGCTGGCCTTCGTGATTTCGCTCGACGATGTTGTCATCACCGAGTTCGTCAAGTCGGCCGGCCAGGATACCTTGCCGACCTATATGCTCGGCCAGATCCGCCGCTCCATCACGCCAGAAATGAACGCGATCTCGACGCTGTTCCTGCTCTTGTCGGTCTGTGTCGTCACCGTCTTCTTCATCGTCAACAGAAAACGTGTCTAACAAAAGAAAAGGGAACAGCATCATGAAACGGATGACAGGGATCTTGGCCGTCACGGCCGCGCTTCTCGCCTCAACCGGCCTTGCCAGGGCGGAAGGCGAGCTCAACATCTATAACTGGGGCAATTATACCAGCCCCGAAATGATCAAGAAGTTCGAGGATCAGTACAAGGTCAAGGTGACGATCACCGACTATGATTCCAACGACACCGCGCTTGCCAAGGTCCGCCAGGGCGGTTCGGGCTTCGACATGGTCGTGCCATCGCAGAACTACATTCCCATCTGGATCTCGGAAGGCCTCTTCCTCGAGACTGAGCCGGGCAAGATGGAAAACTTCAGCCACGTTGCCAAGGAATGGCAGAATCCCGAGTTCGACCCCGGCCGCAAATATACCGTCCCATGGGCGATGGGCGTCGTTGGTACTGTTGTCAACACGGACGTTTACAAGGGTGACATCAACACCTGGGGCATCATCTTCGACACACCGGATGAGCTGAAGGGCAAGGTCAACGTTGTTCCGGAAATGACCGACGTTATCGACGCTGCCGTTCTCTACAATGGCGGCAAGAAATGCACCGGCGACCTTACCATCCTCAAGAAGGTGCGTGATACGCTGGTCAAGGCCAAGCCGAACTGGGTGGCCATGGAATACGGTACCATCCAGAAAATGGGATCGGGCGATTTTTCTGCTTCGAGCGATTGGAACGGCTCTGCGTTCCGTCAACGCCTGGCCAACCCCGCCATCAAATTCGGTTATCCGAAAGAAGGCTACGTCAACTGGAGCGACAATCTTGCTGTTTTGAAGGATGCGAAGAATGTCGAGAATGCCAAGCTTTTCCAGAACTTCGTGATGGATCCCGCCAATGCCGGCATGAATTCCGGTTTCCACCGCTACGCCAACGGCATTGCCGGCTCGAGCGAGTTTATGCCCGCCGACATGAAGGACGCGCCTGAAATCAACATCCCGGCCGACTTTGCTTCGCTCGGCGTTCCCTCGCAGACCTGCCCGCCGGAAGTTCAGGAGCTCTACACCAAGATCTGGACCGAGCTTCAGAAGTAGTCTTCGCCAATTGCACCCCGCCGGTTCCGGCGGGGTGCATTTTTGTTTCCCGCCGCTGGATGTTCCCATGAAAACCGTCTTCTCGCCCCGTCATCTCGGTCATGCCAACCAACTTGAACTGGTCGCAGGCACCATCGTTCCCGGTTTCGAACTGCCCTCGCGCGCCGAGTATGTCTCGGGACGGATCAAGACAGTCGGGCTCGGGCCGATCCTGCCACCGCAAGAGCATGACCTGACGACGGCGGCGCGCATTCATCGCAAGGACTATCTCGATTTCCTGCCGACGATCTGGGACCGCTGGACGGCCGAGGGACGCGCTGGAACGGCGCTGCCGTTCACCTGGCCGACGCGCGGGCTGCGCGGTGACGTGCCGCCGGAATTTATCGACGGGCTTCTCGGATATTATTCCTTCGACGCCGGCTGTGGCATTGTTGAAGGGTCCTGGGACGCGATCAAATCCTCGCATGATGTGGCGCTGACAGCCGCTGCCCTCGTCCAGGATGGTGAACGCTCGGCCTTTGCGCTTTGCCGCCCGCCTGGCCATCATGCCGGCGCCGGATTCATGGGCGGCTATTGCTACATCAACAACGCCGCGGTGGCGGCACAATGGTTCCGCGACAATGGCGCCAAGCGAGTCTCGATCCTCGATGTCGACTATCACCATGGCAACGGCACGCAGGAAATCTTCTTTTCCCGCGCCGATGTGCAGGTGATCAACCTGCATGCCGATCCGATGCAGGAGTATCCCTATTTCCTCGGCCACGCCGACGAACGCGGTGCCGGCGAGGGCGAGGGCTACAATCTCAATTACCCGATGCGCTTCGGCACGGATTGGGAACGTTGGTGCCAGGCCCTGGAAGACGCCTGCGGCAAGCTGGTAGCCTACAATCCGGATGTGGTGGTGATTTCGCTCGGCGTCGATACGTTCGAAAAGGACCCGATTAGCAAATTCAAGCTGAAAACCGAGGATTTCCCGAAGATCGGCGAGCGTATCGCCCGGCTGAACCTCCCCACTTTGTTTGTCATGGAAGGCGGCTATGCCGTCGCCGAAATCGGTGTCAACGCCGTCAGCGTGTTGACCGGTTTCGAGGGCAACTGACCGTGGCTTCCGTCTCCGTCATGACCTTGGGCGTCGTCCAGTTCGCCTGCACGGACGATCTCACTGAAAATCTCGCCACGGCTTCCCGGCTGATCCGGCAGGCCGCAGGCGAGGGCGCCAATATCGTGCTGGTGCAGGAGTTGTTCGAGAGCCTGTACTTCTGCCAGACGCAGGACCCCGTCCATTTTGCAAGAGCGTATGCCCGTGCCGATCATCCGGTCATCGCACCGATGCAGGATCTCGCCAGGGAACTCGGTATCGTCCTGCCGGTTTCCTTCTTCGAGAAAAAGAACCAGGCCTTCTACAACAGCCTGGCGATGATCGATGCCACAGGAGAAGTCCTCGGCGTGTACCGGAAATCCCATATTCCAGATGGTCCGGGGTATAGCGAAAAATTCTATTTCCGCCCCGGTGACACCGGCTTCAAGGTCTGGCCGACCCGCTTCGGCGCGATCGGCGTCGGCATCTGCTGGGACCAGTGGTTTCCAGAGGCCGCCCGCGCCATGGCGCTGATGGGCGCCGAAATGGTCCTTTACCCGACCGCCATCGGCTCGGAACCGGCCCGCCCCCAACTGGATACGATGGAACACTGGCGCATGGTGATGCGCGGCCATGCCGCCGCCAACATGATGCCGGTCGCGGCAGCGAACCGTATCGGCTCTGAAACTATTGGCGGCCAATCACAATCCTATTACGGGTCGTCCTTCATCGCCGGTCCCGACGGGCAGCTCGTCGCCAGCGCCGGACGTACCGAAGAAGACGTGCTGGTTGCCAGTTTCGACCGTCAGCAGCTTGCCGACGACCGCGCCGCCTGGGGTATGTTCCGCGATCGCCGGCCGGAACTTTACGGCGTGCTGGCGACAGCGGATGGAGGAGAAAGAACATGACGGATTTCAAGCGCTCGGACGTTACGCTCGCCAATTGGCGGACGGCCCCTTTCTCGCAATGGTCTTTTCAGAATGTCAGCGAGGTCGTTCCCTCAGCCGTCATCAAGGCCAAAGGCCAGGGCGAAGCACCATTCCGCGATCTCGGTGGTCTCGAAGACCTGCAGGTGCCCGGCATCGATGGCACGGTCCAATCGCTGAAGGAGTTTCTGACGGCAAGCGAGACAGACGAACTGTTGGTGATGCGCAGTGGGCGCGTCGTTGCCGAATGGTCGGCGGAGCATTCCAACCCCGCCCGGCCGCATATCATCTTTTCCGTGTCGAAATCCCTGACGGCTTTGCTTGCCGGAAATCTGGCGGGCAAGGGCTTGCTCTCCTTCGACAAGCCGGTGATCGATTATGTGCCGGAGGCCGCCGGTTCCGCCTATGCGGATGCGACCGTGCAGCAACTGTTCGACATGGAGATCAGCGTCGATTTCGTCGAGGACTATCTCGACACATCAGGCGGCTTCGATTGCTACCGCCGGGCGACCGGCTGGAATCCCGACAGGCCGGACAGTCCCGCACCGGATTTGAAAAGCTTCATCTGCAGCATCGGAAAAGGCGACTGGAAACACGGCGAAAAACACGCCTATCGCTCCCCCAATACCGATCTTGCCGGTATCGTGCTTGAGCGCGCCGGCGGCGGGCGGCTGCCAAGCCTGCTGAGTGATCACCTCTGGCAACCGATGGGCGCCCGCTCCGATGCGATGATCACCGTCGATCGCATCGGCACGGCGCGCGCTGCGGGCGGCATGTCGGCGACGGCGCGCGACCTTGCCTTGACCGGCGAGCTCGTGAGGACAAGAGGCGCCGGCCTGATCGCAGAGAAGTTCATTGACGATCTGTGGACCGGTGGCAACCGTGATGCGTGGAAGAATGGTGACCAGACGAGCCTGTTTCCATCGGGCAGCTATCGCAACTACTGGTACGAGACCGGCGAGGGCGAGCTTGCCGCCATCGGCATTCACGGCCAATGGATCTGGGTCGATCCGGCAACGTCAACCGTCGTCGTCAAGCTGTCATCGCAGACCTTGCCGGTCGATGCTGAGCTGGACCAGGCAATCGTTTCCATGCTGCGTATAGTTTCCCGCGCTGCTGCCTGAAATTACAGGGCTGCGGCGACAGCGTCTTCGCAATTCGTGGCGGCGGGCCATCGGATCAGCGCTTCGGCGCCGGTGGCCGTCAGACCATAGATGCCGCGGTCGATGCGCTCGAACCAGCCGTAGACATTGCCGCGCAGGATGCTGGCAGCTGACGGCGTGATCGTCTTCAGATCCCTTGGCCGCAAAGGTCCGGCTTGAAGCGCCGCAGCGCAGGCCAGCGCTTGCTGGCGGTATGCGGTCATGATTGGTGAGCGTGTGCTGCCGCCGATGGCCGGGTCGCCCTTGCGCTTCTTGTGTTCGTTGACCAGGCGTGACCGCTTGCGCGGGTTTTTGCGCGGCATCAACGCCTCCGGGCTGACGATGACATCGACGGTGCCGTTGTCTGAGACACTCAGCATGCCGAAACCGAGCCGCCGGCAGAGATTGCGGTAGCGGCGATCGCTTTCGCGGCCCTTTCCCTTGGCCGAGACGCGGGCCGCAATCCAAACTTCATCGCTCGCCGCAGCCCGGTCGACGGCCTGAAGGATCAGTTCGAGATTGAAGCTGAGCTTGAGTTCACAGATGACCATGACCGGTGGCTCGTCGGGGCTTAAGCCCACCAGATCGCAGCCTGCTATTTCACCTTTGACGCTATAGCCGGCGGCTTCGAGAAAGCCTTTGATCGGCAGGTAAAGCGTGGTCTCCAAATCATGTCCTCATATCATTGTCTGCACCGTCTTGCCGTGATTTGCCGATGAGATCAATGAAATGATGGTTTTTTGCTAGGCTGGCCGAGCCGGGATTAAACCCGTTCCGTCGATGGACAGCACCACGATGTCCTCTTCGCGGCCCGCCACTTCGAACTCGACCGTGTCGCCAGGCGCCGCACCGTCCAGTGCGCGGGCAAGCGGCGATGTCCATGCGATTGCCCCGGCTGACGGATCAGCCTCGTCCTCGCCGACAATGCGGATATCCTTGACGCTGCCGCCGCGCCTGATGGAAACATGCGTTCCGAACCTGACAGATTCTGGTTCCGCGACGGGGTCCATAATCTCCATGCTGGCGCGGCGCGCTTCCCAATAGCGCAGATCACGCTTGAGAGCGGCGAGCACGTCGCTGTCGCTGGTCGCCGCAGTCTGCTGGGTAAGCGCTGCAACCATCTGCTCGATCTGCCGGGCGCCATTGGGTGTGACCAGGTTTCGGGCGGTGCTGATGGGCCGTTCAGGAACGGGCGGCAGCGGCGCGTCATCAATTTCCTTGGTGAATGCGCGGCTCATCGGTCTCTCCTCCCATATCAAAGCATAGCACGCTTTCGGGTCCATTTGTGGCCCAATGTGTGCGATATGGATTTGAAAACCCGGTGATCACACCTTCTTCTTCAGCTTGGTGCGCCGATCGTGGATGATGTCATCGACCTTTCCGGCCAAGGCGTGATCCGGCTCGCTTTCGGCGGCTTCCCGCAGAAGCTCGGTCAGACGTTTGAGTTCTGTCTCGTCAAGGTGTCGATGCCCATGAATCGCTGGTCAGGATCAGTTCGTCGAGCTTGGCCTGAACTGCCCTGCCGTCACGGTTCTGGGAGTTCAGCAGCACGAAAACCATGAGGAAGGTGATGATCGTCGTTCCGGTGTTGACGGCCAGCTGCCAGGTTTCGGAAAAACCGAAGAGGGGACCGGTGACGGCCCAGAGCAGGATACCGGCCAGCAATCACAAAGGTCGCGTGCTTGCCGGTCAGCTGCGGGACCCCGCCGGAAAATCTTGAAAAGGGACTGGGTTTTTCAGACATGGCATTCCTCCATCGGATCGCACCACGTCCTAAAGTCCGGGCAGCAATGGACGTTCCTGCCGGGACCGCTACGCATGATAATATCGCCAGATTCATCTCCTCAACGCCCTGCCTCAGGCCGTCGATGCGCTCAGCCGGTGTTCAGCCTCGTCCCAGCTGCCGGTCATGCGCAGGCTCGGCGATTGGCCGTCAATATGGGGTGCCCAGCGCAACGGCAGGGCATCCGGCCGCCGGATGATGCGGCGCGGCATGAAGCGCCAGAGACGCTCGGCACCCTCGAACGCCGCGATCTCCGGTGAATCCACAACGACCTCGGCATCGCCGGAAAGCTGCAGCAGGTCGCCGGTCTCGAAATCGGCAAACACCAGACCGGCTCTGCGGTTGGCAAGAATATTGCCGAGCGTGTTGAAAAACAGATTGCCGGCGAAGTCAGGAATAGTCAGCACACCGTCGTTGCTGACGCGAACAAAACCCGGCCTGCCGCCCCGGTGCGAGACATCCGCCTGCCGCTGCCCATTCTCAAGCTCCGCATAGGTCGCGACGAAGAACGTGTCGGCTGAGGTAATCATCTGCCGAGCACCGGCATCGAGCGCCTCCAATGTTGTGGGCTCAGTGACCGGGCCTGCCGAAGGACCGCGGACAAAGCGGAAATCGCGCAGCTGAATATATTTCGGACAGTTGCCGTAGGATTGGCCGACCTTCACATCGAAACCTGCAGGTCCAGCCCGACTGATCGTTCCGTTCAACCTGTTGCGGCGGCGGCTGTGCAACTCGATGCCGAGCATGCCTATGGCGTCACCGTCGCCCATCCCGGCGTCCGCCGGATCGTCGGGTCGCCGGTCAAGACCGACGCTCAAGATGTGTGGATCCAGGCTTTGCAGAAAACCGGGATTGGCCGCCCGTATCGTTGCCCACGCATCTCCTTCGCCATCCACCGTGCCGAGCAAGATAAACGGAAGTTGCGGATAGAAGGCACGGTGCTGGTCGATCAGATGATCGCGCAGGACCCGGCGGCCAAGCTCTTGCATACGCTCGGCAACTCCAGCCTGATCCTGCAGCACACGCTCGCCTGAATGCCAGGGGGATGCCTGGTCTGTTGTGTTGAGAGCCAACATTCGCTGATCCTTTGGATGAATTGGTGGCAACGTGCTGCGCAGCTTTAAAGCCTGCTCAGGCAGCCTCCGGAATGCCGATTGCCGTCTTCTGGAAGGCAACGAAACCCGCAAGGGCCTCGACGCGCTTCAGCCAGGCATTGACGTTGGAATATGCGCTGCGGTCGACATTCCCCTCCGGTGCACGGGCGATGTAGCTGTAGAGCGCGACATCGGCGATCGTCGGCTGGTCTGCTGCAATCCATCGGCGGCCGGCAAGTTCTGCCTCGATGTGTTGAAGGATGAGATGGGCACGGGTGATGACTTCGTCAGCATCGAAGCGGGCACCAAAGACGGTGACAAGTCTTGCAGCACAGGGGCCATAGGCGATTTCGCCCGCTGCGAGCGAAAGCCAGCGCTGCACGGCGGCGGCACCTTTCGGGTCTTCGGGTAGCCAGTCAAGTGCCGCGGTTTTCTTGGCCAGGTAGACGAGAATGGCGTTCGAATCGGCAATGAACGTGCCATTATCGTCCAGCACAGGAACCTGCCCAAACGGATTGAGCTTGAGGAAGTCCGGAGCCTTGTGAGCGCGGGTAGCAAGATCGACTTCGATCAACTCAGCGTCGATCTTCAGCAACGACAGGAACAGCCGGGCGCGGTGCGCGTGGCCGGATAAAGGGTGATAGTAAAGTTTCATCTGCCGTCTCCAGGAAGCGTTGATCGCCTTTGGAGAAGATGTTTCTTTCTTCGTGAAAACAGAAGTGCGATAAAAGGCAAGATATCATTCCATTGAACGGAATAATCAAATGGGTGCGCCAAAATGGACAGACTTCAATCCATGCGAGTTCTGGTGAAAGTTGCCGATACCGGCAGCTTTGCGCAGGCGGCTCGCGTACTCAACATGAGCCCTCCCGCGGTCACCCGGGCCATTGCCTATCTGGAGGATCTGACGGGTGCCCGGCTTTTCTTGCGATCGACGCGATCGGTGAAGCTGACGGCGCCTGGCAGCCGCTATGTCGAGGATTGCCGCCGTATCCTTGCCGATATAGACGAGGCCGAAGCCTCGGCCGGCGGCTCCCATGCCACGCCCTCCGGTCTGCTGACGGTGACGGCGCCGGTCCTGTTCGGCCAGATCTATGTCATGCCGGTCTTGACATCCTTTCTGACGCGGCACCCGGCCGTCAACGGACGCGCCCTTCTGCTCGATCGCGTCGTCAACCTGCTGGAGGAGGGGATCGATGTTGCCTTGCGCATCGGGCAACTGCGGGATTCCGGATACCATGCCATCAAGGTCGGTAGCGTGCGGCGGGTGATCTGCGGTGCACCGTCCTATTTTGCGCGCCATGCGATGCCGCATGTTCCCGACGATCTCGCCGGGCACACGATCATCGCCAATACCGGCTCGTCCGCACCGCAGGACTGGCGCTTCTCCGGTGGGGAGAAAGCCAGCGTCACGCTGCGTCCCCGATTGTTCTGCAACACCGTGGATGCCTCGATCTCTGCTGCGCTCAGCGGCTGGGGCCTGACCAGCGCACTGTCCTATCAGGTGGCATCGGCGGTACGAGAGGGGAGGCTCGATATCGTGCTCCCCGATTACGAGGAAGCGCCCATTCCCATCCACGTAATGCATGCCGAAGGCCGCCATATCTCGGCCAAGACACGGGCATTCGTGGACGTTCTGGTAGCCGAACTACGCGCCAACCAGAACGTGCAGTCCGCAACCTCGCTGGCTGTAGAAATTCAAGCGTGATGTCACGACGAGTCTAACAAAATCAATGGGATACGACTGGGAAATCATTCAGATAAGTCTGGAAATTGCAGGTGAAATGTCCCAAATTTAAGTCACTGGTTTTCCTTAGTGTTCTATTCTGTGCAGAAGGCTCGTCATTCGGCAACAATGCTGCTCTGCGCAGCTGAGCGCGTGGTGTCCTTGCCCGGAACTCCGCACATTGAAACTCAAGCCAAACAGAGCCTCCTATTGGAGCTGCGCGACGTGTTGCGCTCGTAGTGAAGGATCGCCTCCGTTCTTGGCGACCAGCCGCCTCTTGCAGCCGAAGCATGTGCATCCGCAAGCTGCGCCGTTCGCTACCTCGGATATATGGCGCATAGACCCATCGACAGCATCCTTGGCGACAAGAATCATGCCCTCTTCGTCTGGGAATAGGTCTGCAATGGTGAGCCTCGTAGCCATCAGCGCCTTGAATCAAGACGCGATTTATGTCGGGTGGCCTGCAGCGCTTAACTACGCGTCCAAGGGGCACGCCATCGGTTGGCTCAGACAGGCAACTATCGGGTTTGCTCGGTTTGAGGTAATCTCGTCCGACATAACGGGGGAGGCTGTCATGACGAGTGCAGATAAGGTCTTTGCAGGGAACATCCCCACGATCTATCAGCAATGCCTGGTGCCGATGATTTTCGAACCTTATGCCCAAGAGATGGCCGACCGGGCCTCGCGGCTCAGGCCAAAGAAAATTCTCGAAATCGCGGCAGGCACGGGCGTGGTGACACGTGCGCTCGTGGGCAAGCTCGAAAATACCGCCGAAATCGTGGCCACCGATCTCAATCAGCCGATGTTGGACACCGCAGCGCTTTTGCATGCAGGGAACGGTATGGTGACGTTCAGGCAAGCCGACGCCCAGTCGCTGCCATTCGAGGACGAAAGCTTCGATATCGCGGTTTGCCAATTTGGTGTGATGTTCTTTCCGGACAAACAACGCAGCTATTCCGAAACACTCCGGGTGCTCAAGCCTGGAGGAACGTACCTATTCGCGGTTTGGGACAGGCTATCCACCAACGAATTCGTCACCGTTGCCAGCGCGGTGCTTGCGCAGCGATTTCCGGACGATCCGCCGAAGTTCATGGAGCGGACACCGTACGGCTACTATGATACAGAGATGATCATAAACGCTTTAAAGCAGGTCGGCTTCGCGGAGGCTTTTGCTGAGACCGTCGACAAGATCGCAACAGCAAAGACCGCTCTAGATGCGGCCACAGGCTACTGTCAGGGAAATCCGCTGGGTGCTGAAATCGAGGCTCGCGCCGCCGGGTCTTTGCAGTCGGTCACAGAGGAAGTCGCAGCGGGGCTAGCAGAGCGGTTCGGCCATGGCCAGATCGAGGGTAAAATCCGCGCGCACATTATCACCGCCCGGAAACAGCCTAAATAAGCGACTGTGTAGCGGTAGTGCTGACATGCAACCGATTCGATTAGCATCAACGTGATTTCGGCCACGGAATTCGCCAGACGGGCATTTTGGGGGCAATATCATCAGGTTAATGCTCCATGCGCGAACTGCTCACAAGTCTTCTATTAGCTACCTGCGTACTCCCAGTTGCCACCTGCGGCCTGACAATCGCGTCTAGCCTGTCCGAACCGGACGCGGCGCCTCCAGTCGCAAATCTGAGTTCCGAGCCACTCTGGACATCGCAGGTGAGGCGAGTTGACAACCGCTAAAAGGCATACGAAAGGCTTCCCGCCGCTGTGGAAGTGAATGCGATGTTGGCCCAAGCCAAGCCTCCCCGGCGCGTTAATTTGACACTGGTCGGAACATCGACCGGTGACACGTCCAGCGAACAGAACGGAGCGTCGAACGTCGATCCCGCGCAACTCAATGCGACAATGGCGCAGGAATGGTGTGGTGCGCGGTACCGATCCTACGATCCGAACGACAACACGTACCAGCCCTATGGGGGCGGGCCACGCCGGGTCTGCGCTGCACCGCTCGACACGATGGTGGCTTTCACTGAAAGAGTTGCTGGCGAGGGTGTCGCGAAAGACGGCAACGCCAACGCACGCTGGTGTATGGAGCGGTACAGTTCTTATCGGGTCGAGGACAACACGTATCAGCCGTTTTCAGGTGGCAGGAAGCAGTGTATCGGACCCGGGTCGCAGTCGGCCAGCAACTTCGTCGAAAAAGGGTCGGTGGTCCAGTTCTGAAGATGCCTCGCGCGCTGGCCGCGAAGGAAGAGGGCGCGGGATAGCACAAGGCGCGTTCTGCTGCTTCGTAGTGGGAGTGTTCAGTCGCGGTTGAGAGATTTCAATTTCACGATGTTCGATTAGGCTCTTTCACGAAGCCGGACGCAGTCTAGACATGCGGACGAGTTCCGTTCGAGGGCCGACGGGAGTGGAGGCTGGTCCAGGCCGACTTTGACCTTCATGCGCCGACCAAGCGGCCTAAACCTGGTCTCGTTGAGGATCGAACCGAGCGATGCTACCTTTCCAGCCTGCGCGATGATCTTGCGCTTGGATGTCTTCACCACCTAGATTTCCTCTAGTCTTGATCGATCCGTTTCCGCCCAACTGCCATCAGGTCTCGCACAGCAGGATCGTCGTCGAGGAATTCTGGCTCGACGGTCGCACCAACCGCGTCGAAGTAGCGGCTCATGAAGTTTCTAAACGAGGCGGCCAACGCAATGTCCGCTACGTTAACGTCAGTAAGGCCCACATCCCGCAAGCGTTGTATATCGGCTTTTGTGATCCGGGAAGCGTCGCGGGTGATCTGTTGCGCGTAGGCCAGCATCTCGACCTGTTGGTCGCTCAGTCCGGCGCTACGGTAGTCCTGCCTGACCGCAAGCGCCTTCTCACGGCCGAGAGCACCGGAAAGGCTGCGGAAGTAGACGTGCGAGCAATAGCTCGAGGGCACGTCTGCGGCCACGACGAACGTGATCAAACGGAAATTGAGAAGGCCAAGGGAAAAGCCGTCACGTATCTGGTGAAGGAGGTTCTCGATTGGAACGATGACATCCGGACGAGCGGACCAGCATTGGGTAGCCTGCATCACCCGGCCCATCGATTGCCTTTCGGCATCATAAAGCGCGGATATTTCGCCAGTCGCTTCGTCTGGTTCAATCGTCTTGATGAACATCCATGCCTCCATCCACCTAAGTGCCTGCGCAAGATACCCGAAAAGCGACCCTGTGGCATCCACCTCAATCTTTAGGCATCGCAGAAGCCGTGCATCTCCAAGGGGCCAACCTTGGCGGCGAGGGTGACCGCCCTAGATGCCTTTTTAGTCAGAATTGGAGAAACCAAGGGTCCAGAAATTCAGCCTATCTGATGCCCAGTTGGTCAAGTCGCCGGGGAAGGACGCGGATATCTTTGTCGGAAATCTGATTGATGAAAGGCATGGCGGCCCGGTCACCATCGGGTACGGCCGCTACGCACCGGGCCAGTCGCTGATCGAGACTATGGCCGTATACGACACCATGATCGTCCTAGAGGGACGGCTCTCCGTTTCGACGGGCAATGGCACCGTGACGGCAAGACCAGGGGACATCGTCTACATGCCCAAGGGCCAAACCGTGACGATTACCACCGAAGACGAGGGCGCGTTGACGGCCTACGTGACTTATCCACATTGGGCAGAGGCGCACGCGTAATACTGTCAGCTACGTTTCGTCTTCCTCGAACTGGTCGGCGCCTTCCAGGGCTCTGAGCCAAGGCTCCCTGCGCTTGATCCAGAGCTCGTAGGTTGGCATAAGAAGCTTCTCGACTTTGTTCTCGATTTTGCGAAGTTCAGCTGCGACGACCATCGAAGGCGAGGGCATCGCCTAGACTTTAGCCTCTTTAAGTTCGCTTTTCAAAAGCCGTCATACGCGTACGCACGGCCGGGTGCACCCCAGGCTCGCCTCGATGTTCGTTCGGTCCACGTTGGGGTTGGGCGACGCTTCCCGCGTTGAGCGCCGCCTGCATGATCGCCTCCATCCTCGGCCTGGTCTCAGCGGTGCGAACATCCGGGCAGGCGTTCGGTAGCGAAACCAAAGTCACTTCCTGTAACACCGGATCTGCCCCGGAGAATGTGGTGTCGTCGTTGGGATTGGCGCTATTGAAACTTTCGCGCCTCGCAACCGCAGCGGGGCTCAATCCAACGAAACTTCACCTGTAGAAATTCAAGCGTGATGTCACAACGAGTCTAACAAAATCAACTTGGTATCGATTTCATAGATGGAGCCACAGAACATGATGCGTATCAAAGTCACTATCGTTTAATCCCTTTTGGGAATCTATATTTTGCTTGGCGACCCGAGGTTTGCCGGGCTTTTTTTGTTTGAGACATTTATTTCCAGCTTTGATGTCTATCTCTTTGTGCCCTCAGGCCGGGCTTTAAGATGACAACTTACGCCAAGGTCGCATCGGCGTCGCGCCTGGGTCCGTGCTGAATAATTGGAAGGGCATGGGTCTCTCCCTCGCGCGTCGCAGGTCTGGCCAGTTCGCCAACCGCATGCCTGTCACCGCGGAGGCGGAATGCTCGCAACGAGTTCGGGGAGGGCGCCCCTCGTTCTGAGCTCCACGCTCCAGCTCCGCAGGCTACCTGTATCGACTTTGGATCTATCCGAGACGTTCAACGTCCAGTTTCCCATCATGGGTTGGCCAATCATGGCACCCAGCTCGCCAGGTAAAGTCGAATCATAAGTGGCGACCAGATTGTCGGCGGACCCGCCGAGTTGAGGGTGAAGAACCGTATTGCGGCCCGCAGGCGAAATTAAAACCACTCTGAGATCGCCGATGTACGAATGTTGTATGTCAACCGTGACCTTGATCCCGGCCACGATTCCTGACTCCGTTATGGAGATCGTGCTCGAAACACCCGCGGTTTCGCTGTCGGGAATCGACGCCATTGGGTCTGCTCGCCCAGAAGCGACCAAATCTACCGTCGGTTTGCCGACCTTGAACGTGGTGATTTCGGCCGGAGCGGAAATATCCGATATCACCAGCCCGGAATCGCGTCCGTCCCATTCCCTTGAGTTTGGCGAAGACGCGGCAGAGAGAACGATGCCCTGGACAGCGCCGTACAGATCATCGCCATCACCGCGGTTCGCGTCCAGTTCAAGATCGCGGCGACCATCTGCCTGGAGCAATGCACACTGGTAGTGTTTGGCGGCGGTGCCCTGCTGCAATTCATTGGAACCGAGAATGTCGCAATGATAGATGGCAAGCCCGCTCGCTGGCAAACCTCGGTCGAGGCCCAGCTTCGCCCGGTTCTCGACTATGAAGTATTCGTTTGGTTTGGATGTGCGAAATTTCATGACCCGCTTGTAATCACCGTGACGCGCTGCGTAGGCCCCGATGGTATTCAAGTCAGTCTCGTCGTCACACCAGCCTGCGAGATCGCGCAGATAGGCGCATACAGGCGATGGGCTGCGGCCATTGTCGTTGTGATTTCCAGCGCCCATGAGGCAATAGCTGCCGATCCCCGCGCTCTTGACGCTGTCATTGTCGCGTTCACCGTAGTCATACATGTCGGGGAAACGGCACAGAAGGTGGCCGTTCTCGTGGCAAAACGTGCCGATCGTCAGATCAGCTGGTGTACGACCAAGACTCGTGAGTAGGTAGAGATCCGTCCGCATCGTGCCAAATCGCAGATCGATATTCCAGTTATGCGGCCAGAGTTCGCCGCGATATTGCGTCTGTCCGGCATACATGATGTTGAGGGCATCAATGACGTTCTCGTTGCGCGAATCGAATTGTTTAAGATCAATACCGTCCGCGACGGCGAGCTGAAGTGCTTCCTCGACCAACAGATTGTTGACGTAGAACTCGCGATTTCTACTAAGGATGTAGGGACCGACCACAACATTGGTGTAGTCGAGCTTTCCGGACGAGACGCGGCCGAAAAACTCATTGGCAGAACAAACGTTGCCATTATGGGTGTAGTTCGTGCCATTCAGCATGTCATCGACGTCGGCACGTGTGACTGTACTTGCGACATCTTGGAAATTCACCAGGATTGTAATGCCTTTTATAGCGCCTATCGAGAGAACACGGCCTTCGAGGAGGCCTTGGTTTGGTCCTAAAGTGCGAACCACTATCTCGTCACGGTGCCCACCGGACATGGCCGATCGGCGAAGTTTTCTGGCTGCGGCCCGCGCGACGATAGTGTCCTGTGATTCTTGCAGGTGACGCATCAGCCCGGCAGGGGCGCTTTCCGACAGCGGTATACCGGTCGAGCGAAAGCTTCCCGCGGAAAGGCGTGCGTAACAGAAGAGGCCAAGCTCGTCGTCATAGGCGGCAGAGTACCCGTTTATGTCTTCGTAGCGGGCGTAGTGTTCGTCGCCGAATACTCGCAGCTTGATATCGGGTCCGTTTGATTGGCCGAATGTCAGGACCTCACCAAATATCGCGGTCAAATGACTACTCCTCCTTGGACGGCACAGGCGAACGCCGCTCCATTTTCTGCGTGCGCTCCTGGATTTTTCTCATTCTTACTTCGTCGGTTTCCGTAGAATGAAGTTTCACCTCGTCCGTTGGCGGAGACGTCACAGGAATGCCTGTCGTGGCGAAACCGCCGTCCACGATCTTGGCGTAGCAAAACAAGCCAAGCGCGTCGTCATATATCGCCGGAAAGCCATCGGATGTTTCGTACGTGGCATAGAGTTCGGTACCGCGCACAACAAGTTCGACATCGGGGCCATTGGCCTGCCCCAGTGAAACCTTTTCGCCGAATACGCCTACCATGTGAGCAGCCCTTGGAACGTTGTCGCGTTCTTGGTCTCTGGAGATCACGCCTTCAAAAATGTTCTCTACGCCTCGGGTGCTTGGGCTGCCTGGTCCACATGCTCATTCACGCAAACAATGTAGGACACAGAAGCTAGTGATAGCATTTTGTAGTCCGTCACCTGTGAGATGATCATCGAGGAGCAAGTGGGCCTCGGATCTCTAGTCATATGGCGCACAAAGACCGACCAGGAAATGCAGGTGCACGCCTAACCATGATAAATCATTCCATGACAGCCGCGAACCGCATCCATTTTACGATGGAATCGATTGGTGTGTCGTCGGGCATCTTCAGCGGACTTTGATCCGGATGAAATCCTCGTGCCAGTGCGGAATCAGGGTCGGAGAGCAGGACGCCGACAAATGTGAGCGCTACAAGACAGCTCCCCAATTCGCCCAGACGATTTCCTCCGGCCGCCTCTGCCTCTGCGAGAACGTAAAACCATAATGGCGTCCTCGTGTGGAAGCCAGACTGTGACCCCGCGAGAAAATCTCGAAGCGGTGGTTTCGCCGCAAAAAGGGTGGAGACGTCTGCGATTGGAGCCGACTGAACCGCGCCAATCTGCTTGAGGTGCTTATGGAGAGCCTGTCCGGTAGGGAGGCGTAAGTTGTATCCGCGCCGCAGGTTACGGCGCGCTAGACTCTTGAAGAGTTTTTGCAGATCCACGTCGGGTTCGTCGTTACCCTCCTTCACCATTACTCGCAAAGGCGGAGCAAGCTCAGTGTCGAGTTTTCGCGCAAACCGTGCCGCTTCGCCATCCGCGGCATCGTGTGGCGATACACCGGTGAATCGCGTCCAGTCTATCACCCAATTCTTTGGAAGTTTCTTACCCTGATCGAGGTTGCCGCCGCCGCCAGTAAATCCAAACAACAAGTTGAGGGTGGCATGCGGAAGAATAGGAGGACCCGGCCGGCCAAAATTCTTGTTGTAGTCATAAAGCGCCCGCACCATTGTGTGACCGAAGCGATATGCGGCGACGGAAAACTCCAAGGGAAGCGCGTTGCCCAATCTGGAATTTTGCTTTCTTGAATCGTACTCCGCACGAAATTTGAAGAAATGGGAGGCTCGGTCATCGAGCACCCGTTGTACCACCGCCGGGTCGCAGACCCCTTTCAAATAGCCCTCGACGATAAGCCACTGATAGTGGAGCCTTGTAAGCGTTTGGGCTGCGTTGAAATCCGGCAGCCAGCCTGTATTGTGGGTGGAGAGGTAATCTACGACTTTATTATGAAATCGCAGAAAGCTCAGATGAAACTGGGCCACAACCAGGTTCTCGTCATTTCGGTTGTCACCGATAATCGCGCGCTGCGCTAGAGTTGCGGAAAATTTCTGAAACGCCTCTGGTGTCATCGCGGACTGCGCGATAGCGAGCGCAGAATCCCGAACAGCCTGCTGAACCTGGCCGTAGCGAGGAAGATCACGATGTTCATCGATGGTATCGTCAGGCAATGGACCAGGTTCGATGGCTGTGCCGACACGCATCTTGTTCTTTAGGGTCGGATGCCTCAAACCTGAAATGACCGTGACGACTTCGGGACCGATACTGGCTCCAACTGGAGAACCCCCGTAGACACTGTCCAAATCAAAACGTGGTGATCGGGCATTTCGGAAGTCTCGCTCGACGTCCGACGATGCCACAGGTGGGTGAGCATTCACGATATTGGTAATTGCACCCTCGCGGTCGGTACGCGCGGTTAGCTCGTGATCCAAAAATTGACCCCAGTAGGTCAAAATCGGGGGCAAGGTGGAGTCTTTGGCTGCATCTTCCTGGGTGTTATCGTCAGCCACAACATCGATCATAAGGTCGCCGAGTTGGTCGAGTTCATCGACTGTTGTTGGCGCTTCCGGCAAATAGTTTTCCGGTGCGTCTAACGGCGGAACGAAATATCCGAAGTCCGCTTCCTCATCGACAGCAACATCACCTGTCGCTGGCTGCCCCGCTCTGAGGTTGGTACCTGGAACTAACTTCTTCTTTTCTGAACCACCATGCGATTGAAAAACGATTGCCATTAGCAACACCCCTCCGATTTTTCAGTCCATGAATCCCTACTACTACAGGTGCCAGCCAATAGCGAATATTAGGCAAATCTACTATTCATGTACGTTAATTAGATGTTAGTAACATGTTGGAATGCACAGACTTGGAACAGCTTAGTGTTGATGTGCAACAACACATCGCCACCACGACAGCGACAGAGCGGTGTTACCTATGACGCTAGAGGTTGCACCTTCTGGAATCGTCGAGCGAAACCGATGACATTTTTCTATATCACGTCGCAAAACCAACTATAATTTCAGTAACCCGAAATCACTGTTTGAAAAGCTCACAATATGGATCGTCTTGATGCACTGCGCCTCTATGTTGACGTTGCCGAGGAAGGGACCTTCTCAGGCGTAGCACGCAAACGGACCATCGCAACTTCGACAGTTGCACTTGCGGTGACGCAGCTTGAGCGGGAATTTGGGGCACGTCTGATGAGGCGAACCACGCGAAGGCTCGTATTCACTCATGAAGGCGAACGGTTGCTGATCGATGCCCGTCGGATCCTCGCGGAATGGAACGCTGCACTGAACGGGATTGCGGAAAGTGGACCTCTGTCAGGTCCGATCAAGGTCACAGCCACCAATGATTTCGGGCGATCACAACTCCGCGCTCACCTGGATGCTTTTCAGGCGCTACACCCTCAGATCAGCATTTCGCTCGTTCTGACGGACAGCACCATCGATCTGATAGAAGATCGGGTTGATCTGGCGCTCCGATATGGGCCGCTTGCAGATTCGTCACTGCGTGCTCGCCTGCTTGTCAGGGGCAGTCGGCTCGTCTGTGCTTCGCCTGACTATTGGCGTCGAGCAGGAAAACCGCATCACCCCGCGGATCTCTCGGATCATAATTGTCTTATTCTGTCGAGGCCTGGTTCGCCGTTGGCGGCATGGCCCTTCCGGGATGGCGACCGACATTTTAACGTCAAGGTGTCAGGCGACAGGCAGGCCAGCGATGGGGCGATCCTTCGAGAATGGGGGGTCGAAGGCGTTGGGGTCGTTCTGAAGAACGACTGGGATATCCGCACCGAACTCAAGACGGGAAAGCTTGAAACGGCGTTGGACGACTATGTTGCCGGACCTGTCGACCTCTATGCCGTGCAACCCGGCGGACCAACCAGCAGACGGACCGCTGCTCTGGTCGATCATCTCAGCAAAGAAATCGGATCCAGTCTGACCTGATGATCTTTCGATAAACTCGAAATGTCCTGTCGACGTGGAGCCGATTATAAAGTCCATGGAATAGAGCCAGATTAGCCCTCACAACACAGCGAGGGTTCCGATGAACATAGATTTCACAGGTCGAAAGGTTCTTATCACAGGTTCCACCAGCGGCATTGGGTTTGCTGCCGCCCAAGGGTTTCTCGCAGCCGGTGCGGACGTGGTTATCAACGGCCGCAAGGACGAACGTGTCAGCCTAGCCATGGAGAGACTGGGCGCTGGAAGTCGGGTTTTCGGCTTCGCTGGTGACCTCGGTACCGCCGACGATTGCGATCGGCTGATTGATGAGCACCCAGCGTTTGATATCGTTATCAACAACATCGGCATCTACGGCCTGCAGGATTTCTTCGAAACTCCGGACTCCGAGTGGGATCGTTTCTTTCAAACGAATGTCATGTCGGGCGTTCGGGTCTCGCGCGCCTATGCTCCGGGCATGGCGGAACGCGGATGGGGGCGTATCGTCTTCGTGTCCTCCGAGTCTGCGCTCAACATTCCCCATGACATGATTCATTACGGTTTCACGAAGACGAGCCAGCTCTCTATCTCACGAGGGCTTGCCAAGCGGCTGGCTGGAACCGGTGTCACAGTGAATTCGGTTCTTCCTGGGCCCACCCTTTCCGAGGGAGTTTCGCAGATGCTCCAGTCTGAAGTAGAGCGGACCGGCGAGAGCCTCGAAGCGGTGGCAAAGAGCTTCATCAAATCGCATCGCAGTTCCTCGATCATCCAGCGCGCATCGTCCGTCGAGGAGGTCGCCAACATGATCCTCTACATCAGCTCCAACCAGGCATCTGCCACGACCGGAGCAGCGCTACGCGTTGACGGCGGCGTGGTTGAAACCATCGCCTGACGAAAATTGAAGTCCGCACGTTCACCATCCCCTCCCGAGCGCGCCTTGCCCGGCGCGAAGCCAGGCCAATGAAAAGGAGAGTTCCATGACCAACGAAATCATCACTGCAATCGAGCAGCGCAGCACGACCAATCTCTACGAAGCCTCACGCGACATTAGCGATGCGCAGGTCGCCGAGCTCGCTCGTCTCGCCCTGCTTGCTCCTTCCGCCTTCAATCTGCAGAACTGGCGGCTCATCGCCGTCCGTTCAGCGGATGCCAAAGCTCGCCTGCGTGCAGTCGGCTGGGATCAGCCGAAAATCACGGATTCCGCCGTCACATTCATCGTCTGCGGGGTCATTGCAGACCATACGGACATGCCAGCACGCCTTGCGCCCGTGGTCGCCGCGGGGATCATGCCCGAGGGCATGGTCGCGGGTTGGACCGGTGCTGCGAAAAATCTGTATTTCGAACAGCCTCAGCGCGCGCGTGACGAAGCTATTCGCAGCGCAACGTTCAGCGCCATGACACTCATTCTCGCCGCGAAGTCGCTTGATCTCGGGTCCACTCCGATGATCGGATTTGATCCCGAAGGTGTCAGCCGTGAGTTCGGATTGGCGGAAAACGAAGTGCCCGCACTTCTTGTGGCCGTCGGATACGCCACGGACGAAAACTGGCCGCAGAAGCCGCGCCGCCCGATGAGCGAAGTCTTCGATCTCGTTTGAGATCACCCTCATTGAAAGCGCCCTCCGACCGCGCTGTTCGGAGGGCCAACACTTACTGGGATTGAAACATGCCGACAATAATCGAGGTCACTTTGGTCAGCGATGCCTTCGAGATCATCACTCGGGTCATTTTGACAAGCTTCTTCTGGATCGCTGGTATTTTCGGATTGTTGAAATTCAACGTGATGGTCGCGACCATCCGCCAAAACGGGTTCTCTTCACCCAAATACATCGTAGCTGCTATGATCGTGAGTGAGTTGGCTGGCTCGGTGCTCCTCATCACCGATGCGTTTCAGCTTGGTTGGCTCGGTGCTGGCTGGCTTGGAGTCTTCACGTTCCTGTCGATACCGCTCGGCCATCAGTTCTGGAGATTCCAGCCGCCAAAAAGGATGGAGGAGATGCAGATTGCCTTGGAGCATTTTGCACTGATTGGCGGGCTGATGGCAGCCGCGGCGCTGACTGCGCGGTAGGGCCGGCGTCATGGCTAATCCGCCATCACTATCAAGATGTCCGTGCGCTCAATATAGAAGGCCCCGTATGTGAATGCGAAAAGCGACCGCGTGAACGGGCCAACGAATTGCTGTTCCGGCTTTCGACGACGCCCGATGCCACAACGCAGGCCTGACGATACAGAAAATCGCCGATTAGCGGATCGAAAGTAACGTGGGATACCCTCTGCAACCCCGGCCAGCGCCGGGCAGGCCAAGCGCTGATCTACAGCATATGGGGGGTCAAAATTGGATAAGCAAAAGGGGGGTGCGGACGAAAACTTGGACCACCAGGAGGTAGTTCATGTATTCCTACGCAGACAGACGTCGAGCCGTTGAGCTTTATATCAGGCTTGGCAAGCGACTTAACGGGACCATT